>CAZPLW010000199.1:0-8098 GCA_964587315.1 uncultured Lysobacter sp. | reverse complement strand
ACGGGGGTGGGCGGGGCGACGGGGGTGGGAATCGTGGAGGTGTTCGCGCAGTAGCCCACCAGACGGGGACGGTGCCCGATTTCGAAATCGGGCACCGTCCCCGGTTTCGGGTGACGTTCCTTCGGGGAGGGGGCTCATGATCGGGACGATGATTCGCCTCGCGGTGCTGCTGTTCGTGTCCGCCACCGCCCACGCCGGCATCCCGCTGGTCACCCCCCTCGCGGCGCCATCGGGTGCGGCCGGCCCCAAGTCCGGCCTCGAGGCCACCGCGGTGCGCTTCAACGGCGACGCACTCTTCGCGATGCGGCCCGGGGACGTCGCGGAACTCGCCCTGCCCACGGGCCGCGTGCAGGCCTATGCCTTCGAGCGGGCCGTCGACTACGGCGGCGGAATCCGCTCGTGGGTCGGCAGGAATCCCGTCGCGGGCGATAGCCGGCGCGCCGTGATCACGCAGGGCCCTGATGGCGCCTTCGGCTGGATGCGCACGGACGAGGCGGAATGGCGCCTCTACCCGGGCGAAGGTCACGAGTGGCTGGCCGAGCGCCCGCCGATGGACTTCGCGCCGCGGTTCGCGGGCGGGGACGCCATTGCCGCGGAGCCCGATCCGTCCTGGCTCGCGCCCTTCAAGGGCATCGCCACGCCGATGCCGCCGCTCGCGCAGCAGAAGGCCCTCCTCGCGAAGGCGACCCCGGCCCCCGGATTCACCGTCGACCTGATGGTGCTGTACACGACGGACCTCGCGGGCAAGCTGGGCACGGGCCTGCTGCCGATGATCTACAACCTGGTCACCACCGCCAACCAGGCGTACGTCGACAGCGAGGTGGCGCTCGAGCTGCGGCTCGTGAACGCCACGCGCGTGGACCTGCCCAACGCGGTCGGCTCGGACGACGTGCTCGCCTCGATGAACGACGGCGGCAGCGGCACGGTGAGGACGTTCTTCCAGCCCCTCACCTGGGACGCGGGCTCGCTGCGCAACGCGCTGGGCGCGGACGTCGTGGCCCTGGTGCGCGACGGGCCGACGGACACGGGCGGCATCGGGTTCGTGCTGCGGAACCCGAAGATCTACCAGCCCGGCATCGACGAGCAGCCGCAGGTGCTGGCCTCCGCGGCCTACTCGGTCAGCAACTACTGCGCAAGCGGCTGCGAGAGCATCTTCACCCACGAGCTGGGCCACAACATGGGCAACGCCCACGACCGCGCCACCGTGGCGTTCGACAACGGCGGCACGCTGCCGCCGCTCTCGGGCACCTTCGCCTATTCCTACGGGCACTACGACTGCATCAACGGGCTCAGCTGCAATCCGTTCGTCGCGCGAGGCTCACCCGGCGGCTGCCTCGCCTACGCGCAGTGCGCCAACCGGCAGCCCAACGACTTCGGCACGATCATGGCGTACGTGAATCCCACCGTGATGAAGTTCTCGAACCCGAACGTGTCCTGCGTGCCGGCGGGCGGCGCGGAGCCGGGACGGGCCTGCGGCGCGGTCGACACGGCGGACAACGCGCGCTCGATGAACGAGACCCGGCACAACATCGCGGCCTATCGCAACACGGTCGTCGCCGCGCTGCCGGGCTCGCTGCAGTTCACGAAGTCCGTCTACGCGGGCGCGGAGTCGGGCGGCTCGGTGGTCTTCACCGTGAGCCGCTCGGGCGGGACCTCGGGCGCGGTGTCGGTGGCCTACGCCGTCACCGCCGGCACGGCGACGCAGGGCACGGACTTCGCGGCGACCTCGGGCACGCTCGACTGGGCCGACGGCGACGGCACCACCAGGACCTTCAGCGTGAGCCTCGTGCCGGACGCGCTCGCCGAGGGCATCGAGTCCTTCACCGCCACGCTTTCGAACCCGTCGGGCCCGACGGGCGTGTACCTCGGCCATCCCGCGGTGGCGACGGGCCTCGCGCTCGAGCCGTGGCCCCCGGGCGGCGCGGCGCCGGCGAATTTCTCGTCGGCCTCGACCTCGGCGGTGCCCTGGTCCGTCGACGCGACGACGTTCGATCCCGCGGGCGGCGATTCCGCGAGCTTCGGCTCCTTCGCCTTCTCCCCGGCCAGCAGCCCGGACTACGTCGGCAATTCCTCGACGCGCTTCACGGGCCTCTTCATCGCGGGCACCGTGTCCTTCGCGTACCGCATGAACAGCGGCCCGGACTACGGCTTTCTCGAGTTCCTCGTCGACGACGTCGTGGCCCTCCGGGAATCGGGCGAGACGGGCTGGCGGACGTATGCCGCGCCGATCGCGGCGGGCGCGCACACGCTCGAGTGGCGGTACCGCAAGCCGCTCGGCCTGCTCTGCCGCGACGCCTTTCCGCTGCCGCCGCAGGGAACGCTCTGCGCCGACCGCGCGTGGATCGACACCGTGAGCCTGCCGCTCCAGCCCATCGTCCCCGTCCCCGTCACCGTCACGAAGGCCGGCACGGGCTCGGGCACCGTCACCTCGACGCCCGCGGGTATCGACTGCGGCGTGACCTGCACGGCGAACATCGACACCGGGACCTTCCTCACGCTCACGCCGGCGGCTTCGGCCGGCTCGGCATTCACGGGCTGGAGCGACGCGGGAGGCGCGTGCGCCGGCACCGGCCCGTGCTACGTGCTGCTGGACGGCGCGAAGAGCGTCACGGCCACGTTCGACGTGCCCTCGGCGGCCACGCCGCGGCTCGTGAACCTCTCGACCCGCATGCAGGTGCTCGCCGGCGACGACGTGCTGATCGGCGGCTTCATCATCCAGGGCGGGGCGTCGAAGACCGTCGTCGTGCGCGCGCGAGGGCCTTCGCTCACGGCGCAGGGCGTGCCGGGCGCCTTGCAGAACCCGGTGCTGCAACTCTTCAGCGGCCAGAGCGTCATCGCCTCCAACGACGACTGGGGCACGGCGGCGAACGTCGCGGCGCTCAACGCGTCGGGCTTCGCGCCGGGCAACGCGCTCGAATCGGCGATCCTCGTCACGCTCGCCCCGGGCGCCTACACCGCCATCGTCACCGGGGCCGGCGGGACGACCGGGGTGGGACTCATCGAGGTGTTCGAGGTCGACCTGCCGGGCGTGCCGCTCGCCAACATCTCCACGCGCGGCCGGGTGCTCACGGGCAACGACGTGATGATCGGCGGCTTCATCATCCAGGGGAACACGCCCCAGACGGTGGTGGTGCGCGCGCGCGGGCCTTCGCTCACGGCGCAGGGCGTGCCGGGGGCGCTGGCCAACCCGATGCTGCAGCTCTTCTCGGGCGCCACGCAGATCGCCGTGAACGACAACTGGCAATCGGCGGCCAACGCGGCGGCGATCCAGGCGTCGGGCTTCGCGCCGTCGGATGCGAACGAGGCGGCGATCCTGATCACGCTCGCGCCTGGGGCCTACACGGCGATCGTGACGGGGGTGGGCGGGGCGACGGGGGTGGGAATCGTGGAGGTGTTCGCGCAGTAGCTCTCCTGAAGGGGACGGAGCAATAAAAGGGGACAGACACATTCAGCCCGCCTGAATGTTTGCGTCCCCTTCGTCCGCGGCGATGCCCGCCGCGCCCATCGTGCGAGGGGGATGACGCCGGTCAATCGGCTGGGCCCGCGCGTGGCTAGGCTGGACGGATAGGTCCGGTCAGCGCGATGGAAAACAGGATCCTCCTCGTTGCACTCGTCGCCTTCGCGATCGCGGAGGCGTCGTCGCTGCCGGCGCAAGCCGCCTGCGCCGCGACGCCGTTCACCGCCGGACCGTCCGGCACCGTGAACGTGAACGGCATTCCCCAGTCGAGCGGCTTCGCCGACCGGATCGTGGACTCGAACGGCCTGGGCCTCGCGATGTGCCTCACCGGAACCGGGGTTCCCGACGGCACGGCGGCCAACCCCTGCTTCTTCGATCCGGTCGAACCCGGCAACGCTTTCTCGGCGGCGCTCGGCCGGGGCCTGGAGGCGTTCTGGTTCCTGGCCGACAACGTGTTCGCCACGAGCGGGGCGGCGGCGATCCTCGGGCGCGTCGTGACGGGCGTCGAATCGACATTCCTTCCTGCAGTCGTGGCCGACGGCAACCAGATCCAGTTCCAGCGCCTGCGCATCCGCATGGACGTGAACGCCACCGGGCGCTACACGGTCGAGCATCCCTGGGGCAGCAAGACGTACGAGGTGCTCGCGCTGCAGCCGGGCAGCGGCCTCAGCAAGGGCGAGATCAACGACACGCTGGACGTGCCGTTCGCTTCGGGACAGTTGGTGGACGGCGTCGTGACGCCCTTCCTGAAGTGGGACCCCGCCGTCCTTCCCGCCGCGCCGCCCGGCTATCTCGGCGACGGCTTCACGCCGCACGCGGTCGTGGGCAGCCCCTGCGGCGCCGACTTCGTGCGCGTCACGGCCGTGGCCCTCGATGGCGTGACGCCCCTCGCGATCGATCCCGCCGACCTGGATGGCGACGGCCAGGCGAATGTCTTCACCAGCCGGCTGTTCACCGTGATGGGACAGCTCGCGCCGAGTTCACCCGGCTCGACCCGCCTGGCCAACATCTCGACCCGCATGCAGGTGCTCACCGGAAACGACGTGCTGATCGGCGGATTCGTCATCGGCGGCGCGCAGGCGAAGACCGTCGTGGCGCGCGCGCGCGGGCCGTCGCTCGCGGCGCAGGGCGTGCCGGGCGTGCTGGCCAACCCGGTGCTGCAGCTCTTCTCGGGGCCCACGCAGATCGCGGCCAACGACGACTGGCAGGAGGCGGCGAACCAGGCGGCGCTCTTCGCGTCGGGCTTCGCGCCCGCCAGTCCTTTCGAGTCGGCGATTCTCACGACGCTCGCGCCGGGCGCCTATACGACGATCGTGACGGGCGCGGGGGGCACGACGGGCGTCGGGATCGTCGAGGTGTTCGAGGTGGACCGGCCCGACCTGCCGCTCGTGAACATCGCGACGCGCGGGAGGGTGCTCACCGGGGCCGACGTGATGATCGGCGGGTTCATCATCCAGGGCGATGCGCCGCAGACGGTGATCGTGCGCGCGCGTGGGCCTTCGCTTGCGGCGCAGGGCGTACCGGGCGTGCTGGCCAATCCGCTATTGCAGCTTTTCTCGGGCGCGACGCAGATCGCGGTGAACGACGACTGGGGCACGGCCGCCAATGCCGCGGCCATCCAGGCGTCGGGCTTCGCGCCACTGGACCCGAACGAGGCGGCGATCCTCATCACGCTTCCGCCGGGGGCTTACACCGCGATCGTGACGGGCGCGGGCGGCACGACGGGGGTGGGGATCGTGGAGTTGTTCGCGCGGTAACCCCCTCTGTAGGGGACGCACGCCTTCATCGGTCCTGAAGGGGACGGAGGGATTCCAACCCGAAAAGGGGACAGACACATTCAGTCGGGCTGAATGTGTCTGTCCCCTTTGTCGTTTGCTCCGTCCCCTTCACCCGGGTTGAAGGCGTGCGTCCCCTTCAGTGGCCCCTTCAGTGGCCGGCAGTGGCCCGAAGTCCCATCGATTTCGCCCGATTTCTTGACCCAAGGCGCAATAGGCCGGCGGGCGCGGCGCTAGCTTTTAAGAGTCCCCCGGCCCCCATGGCCCGCGGACCTCGCCATGAATCGACGCTGGTTGGAAGGGGCCTGCGGAGTTGTGGCCCTGATGGTTCTCGCGGCTTCCGCGCAGGCCGCCACGTTCGTGGTCACGAGCGCGGCCGATTCCGGCGCCGGCTCCTTCAGGCAGGCGGTGCTCGACGCCAACGCGGCCGCCGGTCCCGACACGATCACCTTCTCGCTGCCGGGATGCCCCTGCACCATCACGCTCGCTACGGTGATCGCGATCGACGGCGAGGTCACGATCACCGGACCCGGCATGGACCTGCTCACGGTGAGCGGGGGCGGCACGCACCGCATCCTGAGCTCCGTGCAGGCCGCCGCGCCCTTGCGGATCTCGGACCTCACGCTCGCCGACGGGAACGACGGCAATTCCGGCGGGGCGATCTACGCCGCGGGCCCCCTCGACGTGCAGCGCGTGCGCCTGAGGAACAATCGCGCGGGCTCCGTCGGCGGCGCGATCCATGCGAACGCGACGCTCGCCATCACGGATTCGTTCCTCGAGCAGAACTCGACCGGCGTCCGGGCGGGCGCCATGGAGGTGTCCGGGGACACCGTGATGACCCGCACCACCCTGACCGGGAACACGGCCGGGATGCTGGCCAGCGCCATTTTCACCTTCGGACAGGTCAGCATCACCGACTCGGTCATCTCCCAGAACTCGGCGCCCGACACCGGCGCCCTCGATTCCTACGGGGCCATCGTCGTCACGGGCACCGTGTTCTCCGCCAACACCTCGGGGGGGAACGGCGCGGCCATCATGGCGCGGGGCGGCGTCACGGCCGACGGTTGCACGTTCACGGGCAACGTGGCCTGGCGCGCGGGCGCCGTGCTCACCTATGACGCGGGCGGGACTTCCACGTTCGCCAACTCGACATTCGAGGGCAACGTGTCCGGCACGCGGGAGGGGGGCGCGATCGTCTTCAACGGCCCGGGCGCGATCATCGATTCGACGTTCACGGGCAACACCGCAGCCACCGCGGGCGGGGCCATCTACGCCCTCAAGGCGCTCACGGTCTCGGGCAGCCGGTTCGAGGGGAACACGGCCGCGTCGAGCCCGAGTTCGTCCGGAGGCGCGATCTACACCCAGGGGCCGTCGCTCGGTGTCGCGACGACGCAGTTCATCGCCAACCACTCGCTCTACGGCGGCGCGATCGAGTACTGGGGTCCCGCCGGCACCATCACCCTCACGCAGGTCGACTTCGAGGACAACACGGCCATCGGCAACGGCGGCGCGATCGCCGTCGGAGGGGCGGACGGGCTCGTCATCGACCGTGCCCGCTTCCTGCGCAACCTCGCCGGCTCCGCGGGCGCGGTGGCCGAGGGCGGCGGCATCAAGGTGAACAACGCCTCGGGCCTCGACATCCGCAATTCGCTCTTCGCCGGCAACGCGGCCACGGGGGGCGCCGGCCACGCCATCAACGGCCCGATCTACGGCCCCCTGTCGATGCTCCACGTCACCGTCGCCAACGCGGGCTCGGTCCTGGCGGGCTCGGCCCTTTTCCTGCAGCGCACGATCGGCTGCACCATCGCCAACAGCGTCATCGCGAACCACGCCATCGCGATGGTGCTCTGGGGGAGCGGCTGCGCGCCCGACCGCCTCCTCGTGTGGAACGATGGGACGAGCGCGCCGACTTTCGTCCCGCAGAACGGGGGGTACTTCGACACGGCCGGGGTTTCGACGGGCGATCCCGCCTTCATGGACCCGGCGAACGACGACTACCGCCTGGGGCTCGGATCGGTGGCCGTGGACCTCTCGCCCACCTTCCGTCTCGCCACGGACTACGAAGGCGATGCGCGGCCGCAAGGCGGGGGCTACGACGCGGGCTACGACGAACGCGTCCTGGGCGCGCAGGCGATCACCTTCGCCGCGCTCGCCGATCGCCTGGTGGGCACGGCACCGTTCACGCTGAGCGCCACGGCCACCTCGGGACTCGCGGTGACGTTCTCGTCCTCGACGACGGGCGTGTGCACGGTCTCCGGAACCACCGTGACGCTCGTGGCGACGGGCACCTGCACGATCACCGCGAACCAGGCGGGCAGCGCGTTCTGGGCCGCGGCGCCGCCGGTGGCGCGCAGCTTCGCGGTCACGCCGCCGACGTTCGCCCTCACGGTGGCGAAGGCGGGCGCCGGGAGCGGCACGGTCACCTCGACGCCGGCGGGCATCGTTTGCGGGGCGACCTGCAGCGCGAACTTCGGCGTGGGCGCTTCCGTGGCCCTCTTGGCGGCGCCGGCGGCGGGCTCGGTGTTCGGCGGCTGGTCGGGCGATTGCACCGGCATGGGCGCGTGCAACGTCACGATGAGCGCGGTGAGGAGCGTGACGGCGACGTTCAAGCCGGCGGCCACCATCCCGCGACTCGCGAACATCTCCACGCGCATGCAGGTGCTCACCGGAGCCGACGTGCTCATCGGGGGCTTCATCATTGGCGGCACGCAACCCAAGACCGTCGTGGTGCGGGCGCGGGGTCCCTCGCTCACCGCGCAGGGCGTGCCGGGCGCGCTGGCCAACCCGGTGCTGCAGCTCTTCGCGGGGCCGACGCAGATCGCGGCCAACGACAATTGGCAGGAGGCGGCGAACCAGGCGGCGCTCT
>CAZPLW010000198.1:0-8132 GCA_964587315.1 uncultured Lysobacter sp. | reverse complement strand
CCGCGCAGCCCGCCACCGGACCCGCGCAGCCCGCCGCCGGACCCGCGCGTCCCGATCCGCGGGACGCGGCGGCGCCCGTCCCGCCGGTGGCCTATCGCTCGCCGTTCGCGCAGTACCGGCCCTACTCGGCGCATGCGCCCGGGCCCTGGCGGGACATGAACGACCTGGTGGGCCGCATCGGCGGGTGGAAGGTCTATGCGCGCGAATCCCTCGAGGCGCCCGCGGCCGCGGAAGTCGCGCAGAAGCCCGGTGCCACTCCGCCGGATTCCGGCAAGCCCGCGCCCCGGTAGGCGAGGATCGTGACTTCCTTCGCCCTGCACCGGAACGTCCTGGCCGCGGCCGGCATCTTCCTTCTGGGCGGCTGCGCGACGATCGCGCCGGATGGCGGATTCGGGGCGGTCGGGCAGGCCGTGAAGGAGCGCATCGGCAAGGAGGCGGCGTGGGCCCGCACGGACGACGAGCGCCAGGCCCTGGAGTCCCGCGTCTCGGCGCTGCTCGCGAAGGGTCCGCTGTCGGCGGACGATGCGGTGCAGGTCGCGATCCTGGGCAATCGCGGCCTGCAGGCCGCCTTCTCGGAACTGGGCCTGGCGCAGGCCGATCTCGTGCAGGCCGGGCGCCTTCCCAACCCGCGCATCGCCCTGCATCGCGTGCCCGACGAGCACCACTACAAGTTCGAGCAGGCGATCTCCTTCAACATCCTGTCGCTCGTCTTCATGCCCCTCGCCTCGGAAGTCGAGGGCCGGCGCTTCGCGGCGGTGCAGCAGCGGGCGGTCATGGAAGTCCTGCGGGTCGCCGCGGAGACGCGCCGGGCGTGGATCGACGCGGTCGCCGCGGAGGAGTCCGTCCGCTACCTGCGGCAGGTGCGGGAGGCCGCCGATGCTGGCGCCGAACTCGCGGCGCGCATGGCACGGGCGGGCAACTGGAGCGCCCTCGCGCGGGCGCGCGAGCAAGGCTTCTATGCCGACGCGTCTCTCGCGGTCGCTCGCGCGGAGCAGGCGGCATCGAGCAGCCGGGAACGGCTCACGCGCCTGCTGGGACTGTGGGGGAGCGCGGCCGCGGGTCTCGCGCTGCCGCCCCGGCTTCCCGACCTGCCCGCCATGGCGCAGGAGCGGCCGGACATCGAGCGCGAGGCCCTGGCGCAGCGCCTCGACGTGCGCGCCGCCGTGCTCGAGACGCAGGCCCTCGCCGCGAACCTGGACCTCGCGAAAGCCACGCGCTTCGTGAGCGTGCTGGAGGTGGGCGTGAGCCGCGAGCAGGAAGGGCGCGGCGAACCCTGGGTGCGCGGCTACGAGCTCGCGCTCGAGCTGCCCCTCTTCGACTGGGGCACGGCACGCCTTTCCCGGGCCGAGGCCGCCTATCGCCAGTCCTTCGACCGCGCGGCGCAGGCGGCGATCGATGCGCGCTCCGAGGTTCGCGAAGCCTACCGCCACTACCGCCTGAGCCACGACATCGCCCGGCACTACCGCGACGAGATCGTGCCGCTGCGCAAGCAAATCGCCGAGGAGAACCTGCTGCGCTACAACGGCATGCTCATCGGCGTCTTCGACCTGCTGGCCGACGCCCGCGCGCAGATCCAGAGCGTGAACGGCTATGTCGAGGCACTGCGCGATTTCTGGATCGCCGAGGCCGGGCTTGGCATGGCGATGATCGGTCGCACCGCCCCGCCTGCCATGTCCCGCGCCGCGATGCCGCAGGCCGAGTCCGGCGGCGGCCACTGAACGAAAGAAAACCCATGGTCTCGCGACGCGATTTCTTCAAGGGAGCCGGCGTGGCCGGCGCCGCCGTGACGGCCGCATCCGTGAGCCGCGTGGCGATGGCCGCCCTTCCCGAGCCGGCGATCATGCAGAAGGCCGACACGCAGCCGCCGCTCGTCCCCCCGAACGGGCAACCCTACAACCCGGTGGTGACGCTGAACGGCTGGACGCTGCCGTGGCGCATGAACCACGGCGTGAAGGAATTCCACCTCGTCGCCGAGCCCGTGGTCCGCGAGATCGCCCCCGGCATGAAGGCGCACCTGTGGGGCTACAACGGCCAGAGTCCCGGCCCGACGATCGAGGTGGTCGAGGGCGATCGCTTGCGAATCTTCGTCACCAACCGCCTGCCCGAGCACACGACGATCCACTGGCATGGCCAGCGCATTCCCAACGGCATGGACGGCGTGGGCGGTCTCAACCAACCCCAGATCCCCGTGGGCAAGACGTTCGTCTACGAATTCGTCGCGCGCCGCCCGGGCACGTTCATGTACCACCCCCATGCCGATGAGATGACGCAGATGGCGATGGGCATGATGGGCTTCTGGGTGACGCATCCGAAAGGGCGGCACCCGCTGATCGACCCGGTCGACCGCGACTTCTGTTTCCTGCTGAATGCGTTCGACATCGACCCGGGCAGCTACACCCCGAAGGTCAACACGATGCTCGACTTCAACCTGTGGATGTGGAACAGCCGGTCCTTCCCGGGCATCGATTCGCTCAATGTGAGGTTGGGCGACAAGGTGCGCATCCGCATCGGCAACCTCACGATGACCAACCACCCCATCCACCTGCACGGTCACGAGTTCCTGGTGACCGGCACCGACGGCGGTCCCACGCCGAAGTCGACGCGCTGGTACGAGGTGACCACCGACGTGGCGGTGGGCCAGATGCGCCAGATCGAACTCCTGGCGGACGAGGAAGGGGACTGGGCCTTCCACTGCCACAAGTCGCACCACACCATGAACGCCATGGGCCATGACGTCCCGACGATGATCGGCGTGGACCACACCGGCCTCGCGAAGAAGATCACCTCGCTCATCCCGGAGTACATGGTGATGGGCGAGCGCGGTATGGCGGACATGGGCGAGATGGAGATGCCGCTGCCCGACAATACGCTGCCGATGATGACCGGCACGGGACCCTACGGGCCGGTGGAGATGGGCGGCATGTTCACCGTGTTCAAGGTGCGCCGCGACCAGAAGCCGGGCGACTACAGGGACCCGGGCTGGTACAGGCAGCCGGCCGGCACGCAGGCCTACGAATGGACGGGGCCGATGGCCGAGCCGGCCCGGTTCCGCTCGGAGGGCGGCCAATCCATGCCCGCGGCGGGCAAGCCCGCGGCAACCGAACTCAAGGTGCGCAAGCCCAGCGGCCATGGCGGCCACTGATCACCACTCGAAGGGAAAGGAAAGTCCGTGAGGAAATTCGCATCGATCATCGCCATTGCCGCCGCCGCCTGGCTCGCGGGCGGCGACGCCGTTGCCCACAGCGGCGACAAGCATGGCAAGCCCGCCGCGAAGAAGCCGATCTCCACGGAGGAGCACACCTTCGGCCGGCAGGGCGACCCGGCGAAGGTCACGCGCAACGTGACGGTCGACATGAGCGACGTCATGCGCTTCAGTCCCGCGGAGATCCGCGTGAAGCAGGGCGAGACGATCCGGTTCGTCGCGAAGAACGGCGGCAAGGTGCTGCACGAGATGGTGATCGGCAATCTCGAGGAGCTGAAGGCCCACGGCGAGTTGATGAAGAAGTTTCCCAACATGGAGCACGACGAGCCCTACATGGCGCACGTCGACCCGGGCGGAAAGCAGGAGATCGTCTGGCAGTTCACGAAGCCGGGCGAGTTCCACTTCGGCTGTCTCGTGCCGGGCCACTTCGAGGCCGGCATGGTCGGACGCATCATCGTTTCGGCCCGCTGAGGCGCGCCCCGTCATCCGATCCACCAACCCCAAGGAGATTTCGATGAACCGTTTCGCGAGGCCCCTCTTCGTCGCCCTGCTGGCGCTTGCCGGCGCCGCCTCGGCGGATACCGCCGGCCACGCGGGCCATCACGCCCAGAATGCCGGTGCATCGGCCGCCACGATGGCCGACGGCGAGGTGCGTAAGGTCGACAAGGACGCCGGCAAGATCACGCTCAAGCACGGCCCCATCAAGAGCCTCGACATGCCACCCATGACGATGGTGTTCCAGGTGAAGGACCGCGCGCTGCTCGACAAGGTGAAGGCGGGCGACAAGGTCCGGTTCACGGCCGAGCAGAACGCGGGCGCCTACGTGGTCACGGGCATCGAGCCCGCGAAATGAGGGCCCCGGGCGACGGCGGCAGCCGCTGAATCTCCTGCGCCTTGACAGGCGGGAGGCGCCCGCGTGCGGCAGCGCACCGATTCACGCCCTGGGTGCGTGTGATCGTCGGCCTTGACCGGAGGGAATTGAATCCATGGCCATGGAATCCTTGAAACCCCCCGTCGCGGCGGCGATGCCGGTGGCTGGTGCCTTCACCTGCCCGATGCACCCGGAAATCGTGCGAGCAGCACCCGGCGATTGCCCGATCTGCGGCATGGCGCTGGTGCCGATCGCGGGGACGGGTGCGGGCCCGGCGGATGACGCCGAGCTGCGCGATCTCTCGCGGCGCCTGCGGATGGGCGCCGCGCTCTCGCTCCCGCTCGTGGTGCTGGCGATGTCGCCGATGGTCGGCTTCGCGGAGCCATTCGGCCTCCCGCCGCGGGTGCGCGGATGGATCGAGTTCGCGCTCGGCACGCCGGTCGTGCTGTGGGTGGGCTGGCCCATCCTGCGCAAGTTCTGGCTCTCGCTAAGGCATCGCGCGCTCAACATGTACACCCTGATCGGGCTGGGGGTGGGCCTCGCCTATGCCTTCAGCCTCGCGGCGGTGCTGTTGCCGGGCGTGTTTCCGCCCGAGTTCCGTGAGCACGACGGCGCGGTCGGGACGTATTTCGAGGCGGCGGCCGTGATCGTGACGCTGGTGATGCTCGGCGACTACCTGCAGGCCAAGGCGATGGGGCGGACCAGCCAGGCGATCCGGCAACTGCTGGAACTCGCGCCCCACCTCGCCTGGCGGCTGCGCGAGGACGGCGCCGAGGAGCAGGTGCCGCTCGAGAGCGTCGCCGCCGGCGACCGGCTGCGCGTGAAGCCGGGCGAGAAGGTCCCGGTCGACGGCGTGGTCCTCGAGGGGGCGAGTCGCGTGGACGAGTCGATGCTCACCGGCGAGCCCGTTCCGGTCGCGAAGGCCGCGGGCGACAAGGTCACGGGGGCCACCGTGAACGGCAACGGCTCGCTGCTCATCCGCGCCGAGAAGGTGGGCGCCGATACGCTGCTGGCGCGAATCGTCCACCTCGTGGGCGAAGCCCAGCGCACGCGCGCGCCGATCCAGAAGCTCGCCGACGTCATCGCGGCCTGGTTCGTGCAGATCGTCGTCGGCATCGCCGTGGTCACGGCGATCGCCTGGTGGATCCTGGGTCCGGAACCGAAACTCGCCTACGCGCTCCTCAACGCCATCGCCGTGCTGATCATCGCCTGTCCGTGCGCCGTCGGCCTCGCGACGCCCATCTCAATGACCGTCGCCATGGGGCAGGGGGCGCGTGCCGGCATCCTGTTCCGCAACGCCGAGGCCATCGAGCGCATGCGCGACATCGACACCGTGGTGGTGGACAAGACCGGCACGCTCACGCTCGGCCATCCCGCGATGACGGACTTCGTCGCCGAGGGGATGGCGGAGAACGATGCGCTCTCGCTGGTGGCCGGCGTCGAGCAGCTCTCCGAGCACCCGATCGGGCGGGCGATCGTGGAGGGCGCGAAGGCGCGCGGGCGCGATCCCGGGGCGGCCAGGGCGTTCGAGGCGGTGAATGGCCTGGGCGTCTCGGCCGACGTGGACGGCAAGCGCGTGCTCGTGGGAAGCGGCGGCTTCCTCGGGCAGCACGGGCTCAACACCGGGCGCTGGCAGGTGCAGGCGGATGCCTGGCGCGCGGACGCGAAGACGGTGGTGTTCTTCGCCATCGATGGCGTTCCGGCCGGGATGGCGGCGGTGGCCGACCCGATCAAGGAGAGCACGCCCGAGGCGATCGCCGCGCTCAAGGCCGCGGGCATCCGCGTCGTGATGCTCACGGGCGATTCGCGCGGGACGGCCGATTCCGTCGCGCGGCAGCTCGGCATCGACGAGGCGCTGGCCGAGGTGCTGCCCGAGGACAAGGCGGGCCACGTGAAGCGCCTGCAGGCGGAAGGACGCAAGGTCGCGATGGCCGGCGACGGCATCAACGACGCGCCGGCCCTGGCGCAGGCCGACGTCGGCATCGCGATGGGCACGGGCACCGACGTGGCGATGGAAAGCGCCGGCGTCACGCTGGTGAAGGGCGACCTGCGCGGCATCGCGCGCGCCGCGGCCCTGTCGCGCGCCACGATGCGAAACATCCGCCAGAACCTGGTGTTCGCCTTCGGGTACAACGCGCTCGGCATCCCGGTGGCCGCGGGCGTGCTCTATCCGGTGTCCGGCATGCTGTTGTCGCCGGTCTTCGCGGGCGCGGCGATGGCGCTGAGTTCCGTCTCGGTCGTGGCCAACGCACTGCGGCTCAATCGCGTCAGGCTCTAGCCGGGCGCCGCCGGCGCCGCGAAGCGTCTCTGTGACGAGAGGCCGGGCGATCTCGCGATCGGCCGGCCTCTCCTTGCGCCGCGTCGAAGCGAAGCCGACCGCTCAGCCGCCGCTCTGCTTCGTGAATTCCTTCAGGAACGCTTCGGTCTGCTTGCTGTCGAGCTTGCCGGTCTTCTTCGTGTCCATCTTGTCGAACATCTTGTCCATGTGCGCGTGCATCTCGGCGCGCGACATCATCCCGTCATGGTCCATGTCGCAGGACTTCATCAGGCCGGCCGAATCGTGATTCATGGCGCTCATGTCGTGCTTCATGGACCCCATTCCGGGCTTGGCCGCCGGTTCGGCGGCGAAGGCGGCCGGGGCGGCCAGCAGGGAGATGGCAATCATCGGGCCGGCGAGCGTGTTGAGCAGTTTCATGGTGATTTCCTCAGTATGTTGCGTGCCGCGGATCTCGCGGCGGGACTCGGCGATGGCCGGTGTGCCCCACTCTGCGATCTCCCGCCTGTCTGCGAGGAAGCCGGAACATTACAGATGTGTCCGAAAGGGCGCCCGCCCGACCCCTTGACCTTCCCACGGGGGGAAGCCCGAACCTGTGTTCTCCGAACCCATCCAAGGAGGATGCCAGTGATCGAGCTCACCGTGAACGACATGACCTGCGGCCACTGCGTGTCGAGGGTCACCCGAGCCGTGAAGTCCGTGGATCCCGACGGCGCCTGCGAGGTAGACCTGCGCGCGAAGCGGGTGCGCCTCTCGAGCGGGCTGCCCGCCGGCGACTTCATCGAGGCCATCCGCCAGGCCGGCTACACGCCCGTCGAGGCGAAGCCGTGAACGCGGCGGCGCTGCCCGTCCTGCCGCAGGCGACGGGCCTCATCGAACTCGAGGTCTCGGGCATGACCTGCGCCTCCTGCGTGGCGCGCGTCGAGAAGGCGCTCGCCCGCGTGCCGGGCGTGGAATCGGCCAGCGTGAACCTCGCCACGGAGACGGCGACCGTGCGCGGGCCTGCCGCGGTCACCGCCGCCGCGATCGCCGCCGTGAAGGGAGCCGGGTACGAGGCCGTCTTGAAGCGCACGAAGGGCCCGGCGAGGCCGGCGCATGCCGCGGGCGGCGCGAAAGTGCTCGTCGCCGCGGCCCTCACCGTGCCGCTCGTGCTGCCGATGATCGCGGGCTGGGCGGGGGCGCACTGGATGCTCCCCGGCGCCCTGCAGGCGGCCCTCGCGACGCCCGTGCAGTTCCTCTTCGGCGCCCCCTTCTACGTCGGCGCGTGGAAGGCCCTGCGCGCGCGGGCGGGCAACATGGACCTGCTGGTCGCCATCGGCACGTCGGCGGCGTACTTCCTCAGCCTCTACCTCTGGCTCGCGCTCGGCGAATCGCACCTCTACTTCGAGGCCGCGGCGCCGGTGATCACGCTCGTGATGCTGGGCAAGTGGCTGGAGGCGCGGGCCAAGGGGCGCACCACGGAAGCCCTGCGGGCGCTCGCCGCCCTGCGCCCGGAGAAGGCCCGCGTGCTCGTCGCCGGCGTCGAACGGCAGGTCGCGATCGAGGACCTGCGCGTCGGCGACCTCGTCGTGGTGCTGCCGGGCGAGCGCGTCCCGGCCGACGGCGAGGTGGTCGACGGGGCGAGCCACGTCGACGAGTCGCTCGTCACCGGCGAGAGCCTGCCGGTGGGCAAGGAGGGCGGCGCGGCGCTCGTGGCCGGCTCGGTCAACGGCGAAGGCCGGCTGGTGGCGCGCACGACGGCCATCGGCGACGCCTCGCTCCTGGGCCGCATCATCGACAGCGTG
>CAZPLW010000197.1:0-8146 GCA_964587315.1 uncultured Lysobacter sp. | reverse complement strand
GGTTGCGAGGATCGAGCGGCGGGACCCTGGGAGCGGCCGCATCCACGCCCTCGAGGGACGCGAGGCGCTGGCGCAGCCTCGCCTGCGGGTCGGCGGCGATGCCGGCGAGCGCCTCGGCGCGCGGCCGCGTGCCGGTCCACCGGCCCACCGCCTCGAAGAGCACCTCGGGATCCACCGGCTTCGCCACGAAGTCGCTCATGCCCGCCGCGCGGGCGCGCTCGCGATCCTCCCGGTACACGTTGGCCGTCATCGCGATGATGGGCGTGGCCGCGTGCCGCGCCGTCGCGCGCAGGCGCCGCGAGGCCTCGAAGCCGTCCATCACCGGCATCTGCACGTCCATGAGGACGAGGTCGTAGTCGGAGGCCTCGCCGCGCTCGAGCGCGACCTCGCCGTTCTGCGCGAGGTCGACCGTGTAGCCCGCCAGGCGCAGCATCTCCACCGCGACCTCCTGGTTGATCGGGTCGTCCTCCGCGAGGAGGATGCGCGTGCCTTCCGGGTCGCGTCCCCCGGCCTCGGGCGCCTGGGGCATCGCTTCGGCCTCCCCCACGGCCTCCGGGGCGCCTTGCATCGGCAGGACGAACCAGAAGGTGCTGCCCAGGCCCGGCCGGCTCTCGACGCCGATGCGCCCGCCCATCGCCTCGACCAGGCGCCGGCAGATCGCGAGCCCCAGGCCCGTGCCGCCGTAGCGCCGCGTGGTGGACACGTCGGCCTGCTCGAAGGGCCGGAAGAGGCGCTCCTGCTGGCCGGCGGCGATGCCGATGCCGGTGTCCGAGACCTCGAAGCGCACCGAGCCGGGCTGCCCCGGCTCCACCGACACGCGCAGGCGGATCTCGCCCGCGTCCGTGAACTTCGCCGCGTTGGTGCCGAGGTTCAGGATCACCTGGCTGAGCCGCAGCGCGTCGCCGCGCACGCCCCGCGGCAGCCCCGGCCCCGGCTCGAGCGTGGCGAGGAGCCCCTTCTGCTCGGCCTTCGCGCTCGCCGTGCCCCAGGCCTCGCGCACCACCTCCATGAGATCGAAGTCCCGGTGCTCGAGCGCGAGGAACCCCGCCTCGACCTTCGAGAGGTCGAGGATGTCGTTCACGATGGACAGCAGGTGATGGGCGGAGGCGTCGATCTTCGCGAGGCGCGCGACCTGCTCCGGCGTGAGCCCGGAGGACTGCACCAGGCGCGCGAGCCCGATGATGGCGTTGAGCGGCGTGCGGATCTCGTGGCTCATGTTGGCGAGGAAGGCGCTCTTCGCGACGCTCGCGGCCTCGGCCCGCGCGCTCGCCTCGGCCAGGGCGGCCGTGCGGTGCTTCACCAGTTCCTCGAGGTGGCCGCGGTGGCGCTCGAGCTCGGCGGCCATGCGCTTCCTGTCGGTGATGTCGTCCTTGATCGCGATGTAGTGCGTGATGCGGCCGTCGGGCTGGCGCAGGGGCGCGATGATGGCGAACTCCGCGTACTCGGTGCCGTCCTTGCGGCGGTTCACGAACTCGCCCTTCCAGGGCTCGCCGCGCGACAGGGATTCCCACATGGCCCCGTACACCGCCGGCGGGGTCTTTCCGGACTGCAGCACGCGCGGGTTCCTCCCGATCACGTCCTCGCGCGAGTAGCCCGAGTGCCTCACGAAGGCCTCGTTCACGTACTCGATGCGCGCGTCGAGGTCGGTGATCGCGATGCTCTCCGGGCTCTGCTCGACCGCGAGGGCGAGCTTCCTCAGCTGCTCCTCGACGCTCTTCCTCTCGGTCACGTCCTCCTTCACCGCCACGTAGTGCGTGATGCTGCCCGAGGCGTCGCGCAGCGGCGCGATGTTCGCGAGCTCCACCTGCGTCGCGCCGTTCTTGCGCAGGTTCATGAGCTCGCCCTTCCACGGGCGCCCGGACGAGAGCTCGCGCCACATCGCCTCGTAGGTCGCCCGCGGCGTGCGGCCCGACTGCAGGATGCGCGGGTTGCGGCCGACCATCTCCTCGCGCGAGTAGCCCGTGTGGCGGATGAAGGCCTCGTTCACGTAGACGGTGTTGGCCTCGAGGTCGGTGATCAGCACCCCGTTGGGGCTCTGCTCGATCACCGCCGAGAGCCTGCCGATCTCGGCCTCGGCCGCCTTCTGCGCGGTGACGTCCTGCCAGGTGCCCGTGATCTCGACCACGCGGCCGGCCGCGTCCTTCTCGACGCGCAGCCGGTCCCGCACCCAGATGTAGCGCCCGTCCCTATGGCGGAACCGGTACTCGTGCTCGAGCGCGCCCGCGAGCATCAGCGTGCGGCCGCGCTCCAGGGCCGCCTCGCGGTCCTCGGGATGCAGGCGGTCCTGCCAGTAGCCCGGCGCGAACGCCTCCGCCGGGGAATGGCCGGACATCCGTTCGATGTTGTCGCTCACGTCCGTCACGAGGAAGCCGTCGGGTCCGGCCCGCAGCGAATACACCACCACGGGGCTCGCGTCGAGCAGGTGCGCCAGGCGCGCGGCCGCCGCCTGCGCGACCGCCCGGGCCTCGTCTCGCGCGACGCGATCGCGGAGCGCCCGGATGCCGAAGCTGAGCGCATCCGCCATGCCGGCCAGGTGCAGGACCTCCTCGTCGTCGAACGCGTCCAGTTCCCCGGCGTAGATCGTGAGCGCGCCGCCCGCGCGCGAGCCCTCGCCCAGCAGGGGCAGCGCGATGCAGGAGCCGAACCCGTGGCGCAGCGCCGCCTCGCGCCAGGGCGCGAAAGCCGGGTCGCTCACGATGTAGCGCGCCACCACCGGCCGGCGCTCGCGGATGGCGCGGCCGACCGGTCCGCGGCCCCGTTCGTCTTCCGCCCACGACACGAGGTTGTCGTGCAGGTAGTCCTCGCCCACCCCGGCATGGGCATGGGGCACGACGGGGCGTCCTTCGCCTTCCTGCGCGAAGCCGATCCAGGCCATGCGGTAGCCGGTCGAGGCGACCACGCTGCGGCACACGGCCGAGAGCAGGTCCGGTTCCCGCTGCGCGAACACGATGGAGCGCGTCGCATCCACGATCGCGCGCAGGTCGCGGTTCGCGCGCAGCGCCTGCCCCTCGGCGCGCTTCGCGTCGGTGATGTCGGTCCACAGCACCGAGAGGTACGCGCGCCCGAGCACCTCGATCGGCCGGGCGCTCATGCGCACGTCGCGCACCACGCCGCTGCGGTGGCGCAGGCACGTCTCGATGACCGCGCCGCCGGGCTGGCGCATCCGCGCGAGCCCCTCGCGCAGCGACACCGCGCCCAGGCCCGCGTCGAGGTCGGGGAAGCGCACGCCGGCGAATTCCTCCTGCGTGTAGCCGAGGCTTCGCCACGCCGCCTCGTTCGACTCGACCATGACCCCGCTGTCCGGATCGACGGTCACGATGGCCTCGCGGGCGAGCGACACGATGGCCGCGTGCACGCCATCGCGCTCGTGCGTGGCGCTCTCTCTCGCGCGCCGCTCGATGTGCTCGGCGAGGCGCTTGGCGATGGCGTCGACGAGGTCGCTTTCCTCGCCCGGAAGGGGCCCCCGGCCTCGCCCGGGCGCCAGGCCCGCGCCGGCCACCGCGATCTCGCCGTCCCGGCCGCCGGCGCGGAACGGCGCGACGATCCCTCCCGGCTCGCCTCGCCAGCCGGGGGTCGCGACCTCGAGATCGCCGTAGCGGATGCGCGCCGCCGCGAGTTCGGGCTGCCGCCACGCCGGCGGGATCCGCCCGGCGACCGCCTCGAGCACGGCCGCCAGGGGCCGGTCGATCGACTCGGTGTCGCGAAACACCTCGTAGAGGCAACGCAGCTCCATCATGCGATCGCGCAGCTCGAGGCGCAGGCCGTACGGCTCGGTGATGTCCTGGACCACGCCGAACGTGAAGGGGGTGCCGTCCGGCGCCTCGCGCGTCTCGCCGCATTCCTCCACCACGTGGCCGGAGGCCGGGATCCGGTAGGTCACGCGCCAGGATCCGCGATTCGCCCGCGCGGCGGCGCGCGCCGCGGCCACCGCCTGCCGCTCGGCGTCCGGGAGCGAGGCGGTGAACGACTCGACCCCGGTGAGCGACGAGGCGCCCACGATGCGCGAGAGCTCGCCGGAAGCCACGAAGCGACCGGGCTCCGGCCCTTCCTGCCAGGAGCCGATGCGTGCGAGGCGTTGCGTCTCGGCCAGCTGCCGCTCGCTCTCGGCCAGCGCCTCCTGCGCCCGGCGCAGGTCCGCCTCGGCCTGCCCCGGTTCGGCGCCCGTCACCCGGGAGGGGACTGCGAAGAACGCCGCGAGTCGCGCCCGCAGGCCCGGCCAGCCGTTCGTGCCCTTCGCCATGAAGCGCGCGCGCCTTCCGCGCTCAGCCGGTCCGCGGCGCGAGCGCCGCGGACTTCGCGAGCAGCGTCTCGTCCGAGTCGGCGTAGCGCTGCGCGATGTCGACGAAGATGGCCTGCTGGGCGACGAAGGCGTCGACGACGTCGGGATCGAAATGGGTGCCGCGCCCCTCGAGGATGATCCCGACCGCCTTCGCGACGGGCATCGGCTCCTTGTACACGCGCCGCGAGATGAGCGCGTCGAACACGTCCGCCAGCGCCATGAGGCGCGCGCACATCGGGATGGCGTCCCCGGCGAGCCCGTCCGGGTAGCCGCTGCCGTCCCATTTCTCGTGGTGGCGGTGGGCGATCTCCTTGGCGGTCGCGAGGAACTCGATCGTGTGCTCGGCGTCGCGTTCGGCGGCCTCGATGGCGTCGCTGCCGAGCTTGGCGTGGGTCTTCATGATCACCCACTCCTCCGGCGTGAGCTTGCCGGGCTTGAGCAGGATGTAGTCGGGGATGCCGACCTTGCCGATGTCGTGCAGCGGCGCGCTCTTCACGAGGATCCCGATCATGCGGGGCGTGAGGACCTCCGAGAAGCGCGGGTGGGCGCGCAGGTGCTCGGCAAGCGTGCGCACGTAGCCCTGCGTGCGCAGCAGGTGGTTGCCGGTCTCCGGATCGCGCACCTCGGCCAGCCGCGCGAGCGCCCGGATGCTCACGTCCTGGATCTCGATGTTCTCGCGCATGCGCCGCGCGACCTCCAGCTCGAGGAACGCGTTCTGGTCCCTGAGCCAGTCGCGGGCCTGCTTGAGCTCGAGGTGCGCGCGCACGCGCGCGATCACGATGGCCGGCTGGATGGGCTTGGTGATGTAGTCCACGGCGCCCAGGTGCAGCCCCTTCTCCTCGTCGGCGATGGCGTCCATGGCCGTCACGAAGATCACCGGCACGTCGCGCGTGGCCGGCTCGGCGCGCAGGCGCTCGAGCACCGCGTAGCCGTCCATCTCCGGCATCATGATGTCGAGCAGCACGAGGTCCGGCTTCGGCTCGCTCGCCGCGATCTTCAGCGCGCGCGCCCCCGAATTGGCCGCCCGCACGCGGAAGTGCGGCGCCAGCACCTCGCCCAGCACCGTGAGGTTCTCCGGCGCGTCGTCGACGATGAGGATCGTGCGGTTGACCAGTTCGTCCCGCCCGAGGATGGAGGGTGAGGGAGCTTCCATGGCGTCTTCTCCGCTGGGTCGGTTCCCGGGTTGCCCGGTGGGTGGCACCTCGCCCGATGTTAGGCAAGCGCGGCGGAGGCACCCTGCGCTAGGTCAAGGCGTACGGTCGATTGTAGGCGCGTCCCGGCGGGACCGCCTGCCGCGTTCCCGGTGGCGCTCATGCGCCACGTCAAATACCGCGCCATCGCGCGTGCCATAGTGGCCCCGAAGGCAACGATGAACGCCCCCCCTGCACGCCCGCGGCGTAGCGTCCTCGCCCGGATCTACCCGGGCGCGGCGGTGGCCGTCATGCTCGTCGCCGCCGCCTTGACGGCCATCGTGTACGTGCACGAGCGCGCCACCCGCCTAGACGAGGCCGGCGTCGAGACCCGAAGCGATGCCCGGCTCGTCGCCCGCGACGTGGCGAACGAGTTCGAGGAGATCGACCTCGCCCTCCGCTCGGTGGCCTTCTACTTCCACGACCTGGACGCCTCCGGCGGCGTGGACGGCGCGCGCCTCGAGAACCTCCTGGTGCATCTCGCGCGATCGGTCGAGGCCTTCGACTACCTGCGCGTGACGGACGCGCAGGGCGTCATCCGCCACAGCAGCCTGCGGCTCCCGGGCATCGCGGTGAGCCAGGCCGACCGCGATTTCTTCCGCATCCCCCGCGACAAGCCGGACGCCGGCCTCGTGGTCTCCGGCCCGCTCCTGGGACGCATCTCGGGCAAGCAGGTGCTGGTCTTCTCGCAGCGGCTGGCGGCGCGCGACGGCTCGTTCGGCGGGATCGTCTTCGGCTCGGTCGCGACCGACCATTTCGAGCGGCGCTTCGCGGTCCTGGGCGCGACCCCGGGCGTCGTGGCGACGCTGCGCACGCGCGATCTCGCCCTCGTCCACCGCTACCCGGCCACTCCCGCGGGCCTCGCCCAGGTCGGCCAGGTGTCCGCGGAGATCCGCGACCTGCACGCCTTGCACGGCGAACGCGACTTCCGGTACACGTCGCTCACCGACGGGGTCGAGCGCGTCTACGCGTTCCGCGATCTCGAGAAGCACCCCTTCGTCGTGAGCGTCGGCCGCCCGGTCGCGACCGCGCTCGCCGACGCCCACCGCAACACCGCGGTCGCGGCGGTCGTGGGTCTCCTGCTCGCCATCGGATCGGCGATCGCCACGCGCCGCCTGCGCGACGAGAGCCTGGAGCGCGAGCGCACCCAGGAAGCCCTCGCGCTCAGCGAGAGCCGCCTCGGTCTCGCCCTCGACGCCTCGAACGACGCCCTCTGGGACTGGGACATCCGCGCGGGCCGCGCCTACCTGAGCCCCGCCTACTCCCGCATGCTCGGTTACGGGGCGGACGAGCTGGGCGACGACCCCGAGCACAGCTGGGCGGCGCTGCTGCATCCCGAGGACCGCGAACGCGTGGTGGCCGACGTCCACCGCCTGATGCGAGAGAAAGGCGCCTACGAGCTCGAGTTCCGCATGCGCACCAAGCAGGGCTCGTGGCGCTGGATCCTCAGCCGCTGCAAGGTGGTGGAGCGCGACGGCGACGAGCCGGCGCGCGCGGTCGGCACGCACACCGACATCACGGCGCGCAAGGAACTGGAGATCGCGCTGCGCGGCGCCAACGCCGAGATCGGGGCGATCGTCGAGACCGCGCCCGTGGGCATCGTGCTGGTGCGCCACCGCCGCGTCGTGCGGTGCAACCGGCGCCTCGAGGAGATCTTCGGCTACGCGAAGGGCGAACTCGACGGGAAGCCCACGCGGCTCTGGTACGAGGACGACGCGTCCTACGTCCAGGTCGGCCGCGCGATCCGGGAGCACACGGCCGAAGGCCGCATCGACCGCCGCGAGCAGCGCTTCGTGCGCAAGGACGGGACGGCGTTCTGGGCGCGGCTCACGGTGCGGATCGTCGACCCCGCGGACCTCTCGCGCAGCGAGATCGCCATCATCGAGGACATCACCGGCGAGCGCGAGGCGGCCCAGCAGCTGCGCGACGCCCGGGACGCGGCCGAGGGCGCCACGCGCGCCAAGGCCGAGTTCCTCGCCAACATGAGCCACGAGATCCGCACGCCGATGAACGCCATCATCGGCATGAGCCACCTCGCGCTGCGCACGGAGCTCACCCCGCGCCAGCGCGACTACGTGCAGAAGATCCGCGGGGCGAGCCAGCACCTGCTCGGGATCGTGAACGACGTGCTCGACTTCTCGAAGATCGAGGCCGGCAAGCTCTCGCTCGAGCGCGCCGAGTTCGCCCTCGACAAGGTCCTCGAGCGCGTCGCCTCCCTGCTGGCGGAGCGGGCGAACGCGAAGGGGCTCGAGTTCGTCGTCGACGTCGCGCCGGACGTTCCCGGGAATCTCGTGGGCGACGCGCTGCGCCTGGAGCAGGTGCTCGTGAACCTGGGCTCCAACGCGATCAAGTTCACGGAGCGCGGCGAGGTCGTGATCGCCTGCCGCCGGGCCGAGGCCCCGCCGGGCGAGGCGCGGCTGCTCTTCGCCGTGCGCGACACCGGCATCGGCCTCGGGCCCGAGGCGAAGGAACGCATCTTCCGCAGCTTCGAGCAGGCCGACGCGTCCACCACGCGCCGTTACGGCGGC
This sequence comes from uncultured Lysobacter sp., assembly GCA_964587315.1. Classification (GTDB taxonomy): domain Bacteria; phylum Pseudomonadota; class Gammaproteobacteria; order Burkholderiales; family Usitatibacteraceae; genus FEB-7. The sequence goes on along the minus strand of CAZPLW010000197.1, from coordinate 149 downwards.
ACGGGCCTGGGCCTCGTCATCACGCGCCGCCTGGTCGAGCTGATGGGCGGGACGGTCGCGATCGAGAGCGAGACGGGCGCGGGCAGCACCTTCTCGTTCGAGGCGCGGTTCGGGCCGGGCGCGAGCCCACCGCGCGCCCTCGTGCCGCG
>CAZPLW010000196.1:0-8199 GCA_964587315.1 uncultured Lysobacter sp. | reverse complement strand
GAATCGACCGACAGCTTTTCCATGATCCGGGCGCGATGGGCCTCGACGGTCTTGATGGAGATCTCCATCTCCTCGGCGATGATCCGGTTCACCTTCCCGGCGACCACGCGCTCGAGCACCTCGCGCTCGCGCTGCGTGAGGGTGGCGATCCGCTCCGCGCGGCGCCTCGCCTCGGCCCGCTCGACGCGCGAGCCCGCGTCGCGGCGCAGGCACTCCCCGACCAGCTCGACGATCCGCTTGTAGTCGAACGGCTTCTCGATGAAGTCGATGGCGCCGCTCTTCACCGCGTGGACCGCCTTGGGAACGTCCGCCCGCCCGGACAGGAAGATCACGGGCATGTCGATGCCCGCCTCCTTGAGGTACTCCTGCAGCTCGAGCCCGCTCATGCCCGGCATGTAGAGGTCGAGGATGAGGCATCCCGGCGCCTCGGGCCGGTAGGCCTTGAGGAAGGCCCGGGCATTGGGAAAGGCCTCGGCGCGGATCTGGTTGCGGCGCATGAGCCAGGCCAGCAGCTCGCGGATGGACTCGTCGTCGTCGATGACGTAGACGGTGGGTTCGGCGGCGTTCAATCGGATCCCTTCGTCGCGAGCGCCTTCACGCGCGCGAGCAGTTCCTGCGTGGAAAACGGCTTGGTGAGGTACTCGTCGGCGCCGGCCTCCAGGCCGTTCTGCCGGTCGTGGCGGCCGCCCTTCGCCGTGAGCATGAGGACGCGCGTGCCGGCGAGGGCGGGCTCGGCGCGGATGAAGCGGCAGACGTCCAGGCCGCTGCGCCTCGGAAGCATGACATCGAGCAGCACCACGTCGGGGCGGAAGGCCGTGAGCACGCCCAGGGCCTCCTCGCCGTCGCGGGCGATGCGGATGTCGAACCCCGCCTTGCGCATGAGGAACTCGATCGAGGTGACGATGCTGGGCTCGTCGTCGGCGATCAGGATTCTCGCGCCCATGGCCCGCCTCAGCCGCTGCCCGCGCGGCGCGCGTCCTGCGCCGCCACGGGAAGGATGAAATAGAACACCGAGCCGCGGCCCACCTCGCTCTGCACGTCGAGGCGGCCGCCGAGGTGGCCCACGATGCGCCGGCAGATGGCGAGACCCAGTCCCGATCCCGCGGGCTTCTCGGTCAGCGTGTCGCCCACCTGCCGGAACTTCTCGAAGATGACCGCGCAGTGCTCCGGGCTGATGCCCACGCCGTTGTCCTCCACCTCGACCCGCACGAAGCTGCCGTCGCCCGCGACGCGCACGGTCACCCGGCCGCTTCCCGGGCTGGAGAACTTCACCGCATTCGACAGGAGGTTGAGGAGCACCTGCATCAGCCGGTCGCGGTCGCCAAGCACGGGCGGCGAGGGAACCAGGCGCGATTCGAGGGCGACCCCCTTCGCCTTGAAGAGCGCGCTCGTCGCGTTCACGGCGTCCGCGACGACCTCCCGCAGGTCGAGCTCCTCGCTGCGCCACTCGGCGAGGCCCGACTCGAGCTTCGCGAGGTCGAGCACCTGGTTGATGAGGCGCGTGAGGCGCTCCGACTCCTTGATGACGAGGCCCAGGAAGCGCTGGCGCTCGGCGCCGTCCAGGTCCGGGTTGTCGTGGAGGATCTCCGAGAACGCGCGGATCGACGTGAGGGGCGTGCGCAGCTCGTGCGTCACGGTCGAGATGAAGTCGTCCTTGAGGCGGTCGACCTCCTTCAGGCGTTCGTTGGCCTCCCGCAGCTCGCGCGTGGCGACTTCCAGCTCGAGCTGCTTCTCCTCGAGCCGGTGGCTGTAGGCGAGCAGCTGCGAGGCCTCGTCGATGATCGTCATCACCTGCTCCAGCTCGAGCGGCTCCTCCTGGGCCACCGTGGCGACCATGGTGCGCGCCGAGGCCGCGCCGATGGTGCCGGCGAGCTGCAGCTCCGCGTAGCGCACGAGGTCGCCGTCGCCCTCGAGCTCGTCGACGCGATCCACGCCGCGGTTGCGCGCGTAGGCCGCGAAGAGTTCGGCCGCCCGCGCCGGGCCGAGGAAGCGGCCCACGAGCGCCTGCAGCGCCGAGGCGGAGGTCGCCCCGCGCCAGCGCGAGCCGGGCTCTCCCGTCTGCCGGAAGACGTCCACGAAGAGCGTCGCCTGCGCGTGCTCGCCGGCGCGCTGCCGCCCCAGCACCGACACGAGGATGTACGTGCCGACGTTGAAGATCATGCTCCAGATCATCGCGTGCGTCGTCGCGTCGAGGCCCGCGAGCCCGAAGAGCTGCGTGGGCTTGAGCAGCTCGACGCCCCAGGGCCCGCGCTCGAGCAGGTCGACGGCCAGCCAGTCCGACTTCGCGAAGGCCGGCAGGAGCAGCGTGTAGAACCAGACGGCGAACCCCGCGAGCAGGCCGGAGAAGGCGCCGCGCGCGGTGCCCCCCTTCCAGTACAGGCCGCCGATCACCGCCGGCGCGAACTGGGCGACCGCAGCGAAGGAGATGAGCCCGATGGAGACGAGGGCGTAGGCCTCCCCGGCCAGGAGGTAGTAGAAATAGCCGCCCATGACGATCGCGACGATCGCGGCGCGCCGGATGTCCAGGAGCAGGCTGGACAGGTCGCGCTGCTCCGTGAGGCGCAGGGCCTTCACGCGAAGCAGGATCGGCATCACGAGGTTGTTGCACACCATCGTCGACAGGGCGATGGTCTCCACGATCACCATGCCCGTCGCCGCCGAGAGGCCGCCGATGAACACGAAGAGCGCGAGACCCTCGGCCCGCTGAGCCATGGGCAGCGTGAGCACGAAGGTGTCCGCGTCCACCCCGCCTTGCGGGAAGCGCAGCAGGCCGCCGAAGGCGATCGGCAGCACGAAGAGGTTGATCGCGAGCACGTAGAGCGGGAAGGCCCAGGCGGCGCGCTTCAGGTGCCGCTCGTCCGTCACCTCGATCACCGCGACCTGGAACTGCCGGGGCAGGAAGACGAACGCCAGCATCGACAGCGCCGTGAGCCACGCCCAGCTCGCGTAGCCGCCCGCGGCGCCGCCGAAGGGCGCGAGGAGCACGTCGAGGTCCGGCCGCCCGGCCGCCCGCGTGAAGATGTCGCCGGGGCCCGCGTACATGAAGAAGGTGACGTAGATGCCCACCGCGATGAAGGCCACGAGCTTCACCAGCGACTCGAGCGCCACGGCCGCGACCATGCCCTCGTGGCGCTCGGCAGCGTCGAGCTGGCGCGTGCCGAAGGCGATCGCGAAGAGCGTCATGAAGAGGGCCACGTAGAACGCCGTGTCCTGCATCACCTGCAACGACCCCGCCGGGGGCGGCATCACGATCTCGGGATACTGCAGCAGGACCTGGAAGCTCGTGGACACGGCCTTCAGCTGCAGCGAGATGTACGGCAGGATGCCCACCACCGCGATCACCGTCACGAGCGCGCCCAGCAGCGCGCTGTTGCCGTAGCGCGCCGAGACGAAGTCCGCCAGGGACGTGGTGCGCGTGAGCCTCGCGATGCGGATCATCTTGCGCAGCACGAACCAGCCCAGCAGCAGCAGCAGTGTCGGCCCGATGTAGATGGGCAGGAAGCCCACGCCGTCCGTCGCCGCGCGGCCCACGGAGCCGTAGAACGTCCAGGCCGTCGCGTAGACGGCGAGCGACAGGCTGTACACCCACGGGTTCGCGATGACGGAGCGCCCGGCGAGCGCCCGCCGGTCCGCGTACCAGGCGATGGCGAACAGCAGGCCGATGTAGGCGAACGACGTCGCGACGATGAACCAGCCTTCGAGCACCTTGCCTCCGCCTAGCCGCGGCCCTCGATGACCACCGCCGCCAGCGCGATCACCAGCGCCCAGGCCGCGAAGAGGTAGGCGTAGAGGACGGGCACGCCCAGCACGACCTGGCTCACGTTGAAGAGCGCGAGCATCGGGTAGTTGAACAGCAGCAGGCCCAGCAGGAACAGGAAGACGATTCGCTGGGCGCGCGTGACGGGCTTGGTGTCCATGGTCTCTTCGGCGGGAAGGCCGGCTTTCCGACCGTAGTAGAGAGCGCCGCGGCGGGCCTGTCAACGCCCGTGCGGCTCGCTACGCCAGCCAGCGGCCCTCGCCCGCGACGCCCAGCAGTCGGCCGGCGGTCGGCGCGCCGATGGCCGGCGCTTCGCGCAGCACCATCAGCAGGAGCTGCGCGGTGGCGAGGCAATCGGCGATGGCGCGGTGGCGGAATGCGACGGGAATCGCGAACTGCTCGAGCCAGGCGTCCAGTCCGTCGAGGCGGCTGGCGTACTTCGGCCAGGCGAGAGGCGCCACTTGCGCGAGGTCGAGCCACGGCCGGCGGAAGGCGATCCCCAGGTGCCGGTCGATGGCGCGCTGCAGCAAGGTCGCGTCGAAGGGCGCGTGGAAGGCGACGAGCGGGTCCTTGCCCACGAAATCGAGGAACTCCGCGAGGGCCGTGCCGGGCGCCTCGCCTTCGCGCTGCTCCGTGCCGCCGATGCCGTGCACCTCGATGTTCTCGGTCGAACTGGGCGCGTCCTGCCTGAGGATGACCTCGAAGCTGTCGGCGAGGTCGATGGCGCCGTCGACCACCGCGAGCGCCCCCACGGCGATGAGCGCGTCCCGCCCCGCGTCGAGCCCGCTCGACTCGACGTCGACCACCACCCAGCGCCCCGCGCCCGCCGGCCGCGACGGGTCGTACTCCCGCCGCGCCTTCCACCGGCGCACGGACTCGGCCACCGCCGGTTCGATCGGGGGCCGGTTGCCGCGGAAGGGCCAGAAGGCGGGCGTCACGCGTCGGGCATCAGAGCTGGTAGTCGAGGGCGACGCGGTTCTGGAGCTTGCGCGCCTGGCGCAGCGCCTCGCGCAGGATGCGGCGGTCGAGGCTGTTGAGCGAGTCGGGATCGAGCCGGTTGGGCTCCGCGGTCCCGGTGCCGCGCTCGAGGCTGTCCTGCGAGCGCAGGCGCAGCATCTGCACGAAGTGGAACGCGTCGATGGCCGAGGCCACGTCGTCCGCGCTCATGCGGATGCGCGGCCCGGCCTCCCGCAGCCGGTCGACGGTCGACACGGCGCCGACGCCCGCGGAGAGCGCGAGGATGCGCGCGCAATCGACGAAAGGCCGCGACGCCTGCATCTTGAGGTCGATGGTCCCGCCCTCGTCGTTCCCGACGACGATGTCGCCGAATAGCCCCAGGGGCGGGCGCACCTGGAGCGAGTTGGCGGCCATCTGGCGCAGGAACGCCGGCCGGTCCTTCACGTTCGCCAGGAGGAACTCGCGCAGGCGCTCGACGAGGGAAACGTCGCCGTGCAGGGCACGGAAGTCGAAGAAGATCGTCGCGTTGAGGAGCGCCTCGGGGAGCGCGTTGCGCATCCAGTCGTCGAAGCGGTCGAGCCATTCCGGCAGCGCGAGGCACCACTGGGGGTTCCTCGCCATGATGTTGCCCTTGCACAGCGGGAAGCCGCAGGCGTCGAGCGTGCGGTTCACCTCGTCGGCGAAGGCGAGGAGCCGGGCGCGGACGGCGTCGCGATCCACGCCTTCCCGGTCGGGGAAGATGATCGCGTTGTCCTGGTCCGTGGCGAGCGTCTGCTCGTTGCGCCCTTCGCTGCCCAGGCCCATCCAGCAGAACCCGGTCGCCTCCACGTCGTGGTTCGCCGCGGCCAGGGCGATCGCGCGCTCGGTGACGCCGTCGTTCAGGGCCGAGACGAACTGCGTGATCTGCTCGGAGGCGACGCCCTGCGCGAGCATCGCGGTGCCGAGCCCGCGCACCTCCCGCGCCGCGAACGCGAGCGCCTCGACGCTGCCGGCCTGCGAGACCTCTTTGCGCAGGCCCTGCATGGAGAGCCTTTGCAGGCCGAAGAGGTCGCGCTCCGAGATCACCCCGGCGAGCGTCCCGCCATCGAGCACGAGCACGTGGCGGAAGCCGCGCCGCGCCATGAGTTGCGCCGCCTCGCTCAGGGCGGCGGCCGCCGGAAGCGAAGCGGGATTTCTCGTCATCACCTCCGAGACCGGGCGCTCGAGGGACTCGCCGGCCAGGGCGACCCGGTCGAGCACGTCGGTCTGCGTGAAGATGCCGGACGGGCTGCCGCCGGCGTCCATGAGCACCACCGAGCCGATGCGCCGGCCCTTCATGAGCTCGAGGGCTTGCCTCACGCTCGCCGTCTCGGGCAGCGTGACCGGCCCGCGGCGAAGGGCGGTGCGAAGCGGCGAGGCCATCGTGAGCTCGCTGGCGGCGCGGCCGGCGTAGGCGTCCCGGGTGCCGCGCGTCGACTGTTCCAGCAGCGCGGCCAGGCGCCGCGTGCAGTAGGCGCGGAACTCGGCGCTCTCCTCCATCGCCCGGCCGAACGCCTTCTCGTCCAGCACGTAGACGAAGGTGTCGCGCACGGCCTGGTAGCGCAGCCGCGTGGGGCGCCGCGCGATGAGGGCGCCCACCGGGAAGCACTCGCCCTCGGTGAAGGTGCCGGCCAGGTTGTTGAGGGACACGGGCGAGGGCTCGTCGGCCTTCACCGCGCCGCGCTGGATGATGAAGAGCGCCGTGATGGGTCCGCTCTCGGGCGAGAGGATGACCGAATCGCGGGCGAAGTAGCGCAGCTTGAGCGAGCCGGCGAGGCGCTCGAGGGCCTGCGCCCCCATCGTGTCGAAGGGCGCGTGCCGCCGCAGCGTGTCCATCGTGGCAGCGAGCAGCAGGGGCGGCGGCGGTCGGGAGCTCATGCGCCGCAGTCTTGCACGGACCGCCCCGCGCGGCATGACCGCCATCAAAAAAAGGGACGGGGCCCGGCCCCGTCCCTTCGCTTCGACTGCCCGGGCGCCTACAGGGGCTGCTTGAGCTGCTCCAGGATGGCCGGGTTCTCGAGCGTGGAGACGTCCTGCGTGATCTCCTCGTTCTTCGCGAGCGCCCGCAGCAGGCGGCGCATGATCTTGCCCGAGCGCGTCTTGGGCAGGTTGTCGCCGAAGCGGATCTCCTTGGGCTTGGCGATGGGGCCGATCTCCTTGGCCACCCAGTCGCGCAGCTCCTTGGCGAGCGCCTTGGCCTCGTCGCCGGCGGGACGCGCGCCCTTGAGCACCACGAAGGCGACCACCGCCTCGCCCGTCAGGTCGTCGGGGCGGCCCACCACCGCGGCCTCGGCCACGAGCTTCGTGTTGGCGACCAGCGCGGACTCGATCTCCATCGTGCCCATGCGGTGGCCCGACACGTTCAGCACGTCGTCGATGCGGCCCATGATGGTGAAGTAGCCGTTCTCCTTGTCGCGCACCGAGCCGTCGCCCGCGAGGTAGAGCGTGCCGCCCAGCTCCTCGGGGTAGTAGCTCTTCCTGAACCGCTCCGGGTCGCCCCAGATGGTGCGGATCATCGAGGGCCACGGGCGCTTCACGACGAGGATGCCGCCCTGCCCGTTGGGCACGTCGTGGCCCACCTCGTCGACGATCGCGCAGATGATGCCCGGCAGGGGCAGCGTGCAGGAGCCGGGCTTGAGCGGCGTGACGCCCGGCAGCGGGGTGATCATGTGGCCGCCCGTCTCCGTCTGCCAGAACGTGTCCACGATGGGGCAGCGCGAGCCGCCGACCGTCTCGTAGTACCACATCCACGCCTCGGGATTGATCGGCTCGCCGACGCTGCCCAGGATGCGCAGCGACGAGAGGTCGTACTTCTTCGGCAGGTCGCCGCCGGCCTTGATGAGCGAGCGGATGGCGGTTGGCGCCGTGTAGAAGATGGAGACCTTGTGGTCCTGGATCATCTTCCAGAAGCGGCCCGCGTCCGGGTAGGTGGGCACGCCCTCGAAGACGATCTCGGTGGCACCCGCGGCGAGCGGCCCGTAGGCGATGTAGGTGTGGCCCGTGACCCAGCCCACGTCGGCCGTGCACCAGAAGACATCGTTCGGCTTGATGTCGAAGGTCCACTTCATCGTGAGCAGCGCGTGCAGGAGGTACCCGCCCGTCGAGTGCTGCACGCCCTTCGGCTTGCCCGTGGAGCCCGAGGTGTAGAGGATGAAGAGCGGGTGCTCCGCGTTCACCCAGGTCGGCTCGCACTCGTCGGCCTGTCCCTTCACGACCTCGGACCAGGTCTTGTCGCGCGGCGCGGTCATCGCGACCGGCGAGCCCGAGCGCTGGTAGACGACGACGTTGCGGATGGACTCGCAGCCGCCCATGGCGAGCGCCTCGTCGACCGCCGGCTTGAGGGGGATCTCCTTGCCGCCCCGGAACTGGCCGTCGGCGCAGATGACGGCGCTGGCGCCGGCGTCGATGATCTGTTCCTGCAGGCTCTTGGCGGAAAAGCCCCCGAACACCACCGAGTGGGTCGCGCC
>CAZPLW010000195.1:0-8341 GCA_964587315.1 uncultured Lysobacter sp. | reverse complement strand
GGTGGCCCGAAGGCGTCGGCCCCGGGGCGGTCTTCGGGTCGCGTACCGGGACGGGACTGGACGAGGAAGTAGATGGGGTAGTCGACGGCCTCGCCGATCAGCGTGGTTCCGAACCCGAGGGTGATGCCGTGCACGACCCCGTGCCCGAGGGCGACGGCGGCGACGCCCGCGATCGCCCCGGAGAGCACCGGCAGCAGGCCCAGGCCCAGCACGACGAACGAGCGATAGGCCCACAGCAGCACGACGACGATGACGGCGGTGGCGGCGGTGCTGAGCTTCGTCACTTCCGACTCGATCATCGAGCGCGCCCGCACGGAGAACACGCCCGGCCCGGTCATGACGAGGCGCGCGCCCGAGGCTTCGCTTCCGGCGCGCGAAACGCCGGCGGCGAACGCGTCCTGCGCCGCGGCCATGGCGCGGGCCTGGCCGTCGATGTCCGCCGCGCCGGCGCGGGTGCGCGCGACGAGCAGGGCGCGCTTGCCCTCCGGGGAGACCCAGACGCCATCGCGGACGAGGGGGCCGCCGGTCGGCGCGAGGCGATCGACCAGCACGCCCATCTCCCCCGTCGGGTCCCTCGGCACGAGCGCGCCCATCGCGAGCCCCAGCGGCGAGGCGAGGAGGGCGATCGTCTCGCCGACCGACTCGCGAAGGCCCGCGACGGAGAAGCGGCGTTCGTCGACGGCCGGGCTCAGGGCGTAACGATTCGCGAGGAGCAGGTCGCGCTCGCGCTCCAGGCCCGCCGTGGAGCCGTTGGCGACGCCGGCGAACGCCGGGTCGGCGCGAAGGGCGATCGCCACGCCACGAGAAAGACCGGCGCGCGCCTCGGGCGTCGCACCCTCGACGCCCATCAGCATCATGCGCGAGAGGGCGCCGCTCTTGAGCTGGTCGACGAGCAGGCGCTGGCGCTCCGTGGGCGCCTCGGGCAGGAACGACGAGAGGTCGGCGACGAAGCGCGCCTGCGAGATCGCGAAGAGGCAGGTCCCCAGTCCCGCGATCCACAGGGCGATCCTCGCGAAGCGGCTCCGGATCACGGCCCGGCCTTGCGGATCAGCATGAGGGAGCGGTCCCCGCCCACCATCTGGATCTCGATGCGGTGGATGCGCGCCTGCTTGCCCGACACGTCGATGCGCGTGACGAAGCGGGCGGCGGCAGGCACGCGCGGAACGAGCGTGAGCGTCCATCCCTCGATGCCGCCCGCCACGGAGAGCGTGTGGAGCGTCTCCAGGGTGCCGCGATCGCCGGCGAGCGTCGCCCGGATGCTCTCGACCAGCACGGCGATCTCGGGCTGGTCCTTCATCGAGAGCGTCATGCGCCGCTCGCCGCGCTCGAGGACGAGCGAATCGCCGTCCGCGATGAGCACCTCGCGGCCGGGCGCGGTGGTGCGCCGCTCCAGGTAGCGCGGCGGCACGAAGCGAAGCTCGCCGGAGGATTCGACGGGCGCGTCGAGCAGGGCGAGGTGCTTGATCTCGTTGTAGGTTGCGTTGCCGGGCGGGTTCTTCGCCAGGAGGCTCATGAGCGCCCCGACATCCCACGCGCCCCAGGCGAGCGCGGGCAGGCACGCGGCCAGGAGCGCGGCCGCCAGGCGGACGAGCCGCGATTCAGCGCGGCGGGACGGGAGCCCAGAAGTCATGGAAGTTGAACCAGTTGTAGGGGGCGCGCCGGGCATGGCGCTCGAGGCAGGCGGCGTAGCGCGCGATGGCCTCGAGCACGAGCGCCTCGCGCCCCGCCCGGCCGCCCTCGGGCAGCTCGGAGAAATCCGCGAGGGGCTCGAAGCGCACCTCGTAGCGTTTGCCGCCCAGGTACAGGCCCGCCATGAACACCACGGGCCGGCGCAGGACGGCCGCGAGGCGCATGGGGCCGGTCGGAAACGCCGCCGGCTCGCCGAGGAACGCGAGGCGCACGGTCTTCTCGCCTTCCGGCGCGCGGTCCGCGAGCACGCCCACGAGCGAGCCCGCCTCGAGCGCCTCGTCCAGGCGCAGCATCGAGTCGACGTGACCGAGCGCGACGATGCCCTCGACGGCACCGGGATTGATGGCCTCGAGCACGGCGTGGATCTTGCGCGCGTTCTCGGCGAACATCGCCATCGTGACCGGCCGGTGCGTCCGGTCGCGGCCACAGGCGCGCGCCGCCTCGAAGCTGCCGAGGTGGCCGCCCATCAGGAAGACGCCCTCGCCCGGCGGGGCATCGTCCACGCATTCGGCGCCCACCACGCGGATGTCGAAGGGCTCGAAGCGGTCGGCGACGAAGAACACGCGGTCGTGGATGGTGGAGGCGAAGCTGAGGAAATGCCGGTAGCGCTCGAGAAGGCCGGGCTCGTGGCCCAGGGCACGGGCGAGGTAGCGGCGCGACTCGCGGCGCGCGGCGCCGGAGGTGGCGAAGAAGTAGGCGGCAATGAGGTAGAGGAGCGGGCGGACCGGCGCGCGCCCGAGGGCGAGCGAGAGCCGCGCCATGAACCGGATGAGGAAGGGGCTGCCGCGCTCCTCGCGGCCGCGCCACGCGCCGGGCGCTGCTTTTCCTCCACCGGCTTCGCGTCCTCCGCCGGCTTCGCGCAGGGCGTCGTTCACGCCGTTCCCTCCGGGCGGCGCGGCGCGACGGCGCCGCTCGCCACGGGCCCCGCGTCGCCGTGCACTTCGAAGCGGATGGCGCCACCCGGTGCCTGCGTGAAGCGCAGCCGGAGCGCTTCGCCCGGCGGCACGGGTCGCAGGAACTTGGCGCTTCCGAGCGTGAAGGTCACGGGGTCGAAGCCGGCGCTTCGCTCGAGAGCCGCGAAGACCTCGCCCAGCAGGGCCACGCCCGGCAGGATCGGGCGGCCCGGAAAATGGCCCTCGAAAGCCGGGTGGTCGCGGGCGAGCGCCAGCGGGATTTCCACGGCGGCCGGGTTCACGGCAGTCCCTTCACCTGGCGCTCGAGGGCCACGAGGGCCTCCCGCGGCAGCTTGCCCGTCGCGCGCCGGGGCAGGGCGTCCAGGAGCACGATCGGCCGCGGCAGGAAGACCGGGTCCATGCGCGCGCGCAGGGCCTCGAGGATCGTCGCGGCGTCGAGCCCCGGCGCCACGACGAACGCCATGAGGCGGGTCACGCCTTCCGCGCGTTCCTCGGGCATGTGGAAGGCGCCGTCCCTCACCCCGGGGATCGCGAGGAGCTGGTGCGTGAGGCCGCCGAGCGAATTGCGCTTGCCGGCGATGTTGACCACGTCGGCGGTGCGTCCGGCGAGGTGGAAGGTGCGCCCGTCCGGCGCGAGCTCGATGTGGTCGGCGAGCGGCGTGGTCGACTCGATGTGGCCTCCGTGCGCCCACGCCGCGCCGTCGCGCAGGTCGATGCGGATGCCGGCGAACGGTTGCCACGCGGTCCCCCGCGTCGGCCTTCGCGTGGCGAGCTGGCCGGTCTCCGTGCAGCCGTAGATCTCGAGCAACCGGTCGCACGCCTCGGCCTCCGCGCGCGCGGCGAGACCGGCCGTGAGCGGCGCCGTGGCGGACACGATGCACTCGAGCCGCTGCGAGACGCCGTTCTCCAGCCAGTTGTTCAGGTGGAACGGCGTGGTGAACAGCGTGCGGGCGGGCGGGTGGGACGCCGCCGCCGCGTCGATCTCGGCGGCGAAATACGGGCGCTCGGCGGTGAGCGCGGCGCCGGTCGCGAGGGGCATCAGCACCGTCGACTCGAGGCCGAACATGTGCTGCGGCGGCACCGTGCCCAGGATCACGTGGCCGGGACCGCCGATTCCGAGCCGCTCGCCCTCGGCGAGGACGTTGCGCACGAGGCTTCCCCATCGCTTCGCGTGCGGTTGCGGCTGGCCGGTCGAGCCCGACGTGAAGACGATGGCGGCGACGCGATCGGCCTCGATGGCGGGAACCGAAAGGACGTCGCCGGGTTCGCCCCCGTCCGTCGGCACCTCGACGCGCGGCAGGTCGATGCGCACGCTCTCGTCGTCGGCCAGGAAGTAGGCGTCGGGGGCGTAGTCGCGTATCGCGCCGACCAGGTTGGGCGTCACCGCGGGCGGCAGCAGCGTGGGATGGCCGCGCAGGAGCGTCGCGAGCAGGTTCACGGCGAAGCGATAGCGGTCGGTGGCCAGGTTGAGCGCCGACCCGCGCTCCGGAAGCGCCGCGGCGACACGCATCGCGTCGGCGATCAGCTGCCCCGCGGTGACCGGCTTCCCCGCCCGGTAGGCTGCCACCTGCCCGAGGTCGCGATGGCCGATGAGGGCGATGCCCGCTTCGGCGGCTCGGACGGGGGCGACCGGGAGCATGGCGTCCGGGCGGGCCTCAGTTCGGCGCCTGGAAGCGCGTCGTGTCCGAATGGCGCCAGAAGGCCGTGATGCCGTCGAGGATGTGTCCCGGGTTGACCTGCTTGACCACGCGCCGTCGCACGGCGAACTCGACGACGAACATGAGCGCGACGAGCGGCAGCGTGAGGAAGTTGGCGAGGACGGACCACGCGGCCAGGAAGCCACCCAGGTACAGGGTGCAGGAGGCGATCGTGAGCCCGAGGAAGAAGACGGTCCAGGCGACCGTCACCTGGCGCGAGTAGCGCGCGACGTCCGGGGTGAGCGAGCCATGCACGATGCGCGCGAAGCGGGTGCACAGCGGCTCCGCGCTTCCCGAGAGCGTGCGGCCGAACATGATGCCGAGCAGCAGGTTGGTGCCGGCGTGCTCGAGGAAATACAGGGTCTGGAAATGGCTCTCGACCGCGCCCCAGAGGACGTAGAGCGCGAGGGCGCCGGCCGCGAGGGCGATCCACGTGCGCGGGCCGCCCGCCCCGGGCCGGCGCAGGGCGAAGAAGGCGATGGCCGCGAGGGGAAAGGTCGCCACCAGGGCGCCCAGCGTCGGCGATCCGGCCCGGGCGATGGCGTAGTGCGCGAGGAACGCGCCCGGTATCGCGACGAGCGCGACCGCGACCGCCATGAGCGCGGTACGCGTGCGCCCGGCGGGCATCACTTGGTTCTCCGCTCCGACACGGTCCGCGCCAGGTTGCGCAGCGAGCTGAAGATCCGGACGTTGTCCTGGTCGTCGTCGCGAAGCTTGAAGCCGTAGCGCTTCGACACGACGAGGGCCACCTCGAGGATGTCGATCGAATCGAGCCCGAGCCCCTCCTGGTAGAGGCGGGCCTCCGGGTCGATGTCCTTCGGCGCGACCTCGAGGTTGAGCGCCTCGACGATCAGGACGGCGATCTCGCCTTCCAGCGATTCCAGGGACGGCGCCGGGCTGGCTGCGGAAGGGTCTGTCGTGAGCGGTGTCGACATGCGGGGCTGGCTTTCTACCTGGAGTCGGATTCTCGGCACGGGTCTCTATCTTTATCAATCGCCCGTGTCCGCCTATCGGCCTGATTATAAACGGTTCGAGAGGGATTCTCCGCTCGCGGATGGCCTGCTCAAAGCGCCGGCAGCGCGTCCCGGGAGAGCACGAAGACGAAGCCCTCGCCGCCGGCGAACGCGGGCCACGCGAAGGGCAGTTTCGGGTAGGCCCGCTCGAGCGCCCGGCGGTTGTGGCCGATCTCCACGACGAGGAGGCCGCCGGGGTTCAGGTGCCGCCTCGCCGCGGCGAGGATGCGGCGCGTGTGCAGCAGGCCGTCCGTGCCGCTCGCGAGGGCCAGCTCCGGCTCGCGCCGGTACTCGTCGGGCAGGCGGCGCATCGAAGCGGCGTTCACGTAGGGCGGGTTCGAGACGAGCAGGTCGTAGGTACGGCCGGCGAGCGCGCCGAAGAGATCGCTTTCGACGAGCCTCACGCGGCGGCCGAGCCGGTAGGCGGCGACGTTGGTCGCGGCCACGGCCAGGGCATCGCGCGAGAGGTCTGCCGCGTCCACGCGCGCCTTCGGGAACGCGCGCGCGAGCAGGATCGCGAGGCAACCGGAGCCCGTGCACAGGTCGAGCGCGGACTTCACGGCCGCCGGGTCCTTCACCCACGGCGCGAAGCGCGAACGCGCCATCTCGGCGATGAACGAACGCGGCACGATGACGCGCTCGTCGACGTAGAAGCGGTCCGGCCCCAGCCAGGCCTCGTGCAGCAGGTAGGCCGCGGGCTTGCGCGTGCGGATGCGGCGGGCGACGAGCGAGCGCGCCGCCTTGGCGCCCTCGGCGTCCACCGGCTCGCCGGCGAGCGGCGCGACGTCGCCGGGCGGCCGGCCCAGCGCCCTCAGCACCAGCCAGGCGGCCTCGTCCAGGGCGTTGGTCGTGCCATGGCCGAAGGCGACGCGGGCCTCCTCCAGGCGCCGCGCCGAGTCGACGACCAGCGATCCGACGGTCGTGCGCGCCACGCTCAGGCGGTGCCCGGCCGGATGAGCGTGGGACCCACGCGCTCCTCGATGTACCGGCGAAGCGGCGCCCGCGCGCCGAAGAAGAAGAACACCTCGGCCACCACGAACAGCGGGCCGATGAGCAGCTGCTTCGCGTCGTCGAAGAACGCGGGCTTCATGCCCTCGAAGCGGTGCCCCCAGAACTGCAGCGCCCAGCCGGCGGCGAAGACGAGGACGGCGACGCCGAGCGCGGGCGGATCCGCGAGCCGCGCGGTGATCTCGCTCGCGCCCGCGCACATGGCGAAGAGGACGGCGGCCATGGCGATCCCGAAGCCGGCATCGAGGCGCAGGTAGTAGAGGCAGGCGGCGGTGGAGGCGATGGCCGCGGCGGTGAAGCTCATCGGGCCCACGGAGACGCTCGCCGTGGCGAGGGCGAGCACGACGGCGAAGACGATGAGCGGGATGCCGACGAAGTGGGTGGCGATGTTGCGCCGGTCCCGGTGGTACGCCGCGTACTGCGTGAGGTTCTCCTCGAGGCTCTTCACGGCCGCATCAGCTGAGGCGGTCGCCCGAATCCTCGGAGATCTTGAACTCGCTGAACGAGGGGCCCCCCGCGCCGCGCGCCGAGGGCGGCGGCGGGTTCTTCGTGCGCTCGGCCATCGCCGGCATGATCCCGGAGTTGCCCAGGAGCAGGCCCAGGTTCGTGGCCGAGTCGGCGTTGGCGAGGGCCTCGTCGGTGGAGACCTTGCCCGTGCGCACGAGGCGGAAGAGGTCCTGCTCGAAGGTCTGCGAGCCGGGCGACATGGACTTCTCCATGGCCTCCTTGATCTCGCCGACCTCGCCCTTCTCGATGAGCTCCTGGATGTTGCGCGTGCCGAGCAGCACCTCGAAGGCCGGCGTGCGCTTGCCCTCGACGGTGCGCACCAGGCGCTGCGAGATGATGGCCTTCAGGGACACGGAGAGGTCCTGCAGCAGCATCGGCCGCACTTCCAGCGGGAAGAAGCTGATCACCCGGTTCATGGCCTGGTACGAGTTGTTCGCGTGCAGCGTGGCGAGGCACAGGTGGCCCGAGAGCGCGTAGGTGAGCGCCATGCGCATCGTCTCCTGGTCGCGGATCTCGCCGATGAGGATGCAGTCGGGCGCCTGGCGCATGGCGTTCCGGAGCGCCTCCTGGAACGTGAGCGTGTCGTTGCCGACCTCGCGCTGGTTCACGATCGACTTCTTGGGCGTGAAGACGTATTCGACCGGGTCCTCGATCGTGAGGATGTGGCCGGCCTGCATCTGGTTGCGGAAGTCGAGCATCGAGGCGAGCGTCGTCGACTTGCCCGAGCCCGTCGCGCCCACCACGAGGATGAGCCCGCGCTTCTCCATCACGAGCGAGGAGAGCACCGGCGGCAGGTTGAGGTCGGTCGTGGCCGGGATGTCGGCCGTCACGAAGCGGATGACCGCCGAGACCGCGGACTTCTGCCAGAACATGTTGACGCGGAAGTTGCCGACGCCGGGGACGGGCTTGGAGAAGTTGAGCTCGAGCTCCTTCTCGAAGCGCGCGATCTGCGCCGGGGTGAGCATCTCGTAGGCGATCTTCTTCGTCTGCTCCCCGTCCATGACCTGCGGGTTCACCGGCAGGATCTGCCCGTTGATCTTGATGCTGATGGGCGAGCCGGCCGACAGGAAGATGTCCGAGGCCTTCTTCTCGGCCATCAGCTGCAGGAGTTTCTCCATGAACATGTGCGCTTCTCCCGGTCTAGGTCGGTCGCCCCGCAGCAGCTCCGAGGCGACTTCAGTCGCCCCTGAGCAATTCATTGATGCCGGTCTTGGCGCGCGTCTTCGCGTCGACCTGCTTGATGATCACGGCGCAGTAGAGACTATACCGGCCGTCCGCCCCGGGCAAATTGCCGGACACGACGACGGAGCCGGGCGGCACGCGGCCGTAGGAGATCTCCCCGGTGGCCCGGTCGTAGATCTTGGTGGACTGGCCGATGAACACGCACATCGAGATCACCGAGCCCTCGCCCACGATGACGCCCTCGACGATCTCGCTGCGCGCGCCGATGAAGCAGTGGTCCTCGATGATCGTGGGGTTGGCCTGCAGCGGCTCGAGCCCGCCGCCGATGCCG
>CAZPLW010000194.1:0-8402 GCA_964587315.1 uncultured Lysobacter sp. | reverse complement strand
CGGGGTGCTGCGCCGGCGCGATCGCGCCCGCGCGGCCGCGCCGGCCTTCGACGCGAAGGCGCTGCGCGCGGCGATGCTCGAGCTGGAGCGGCTCCTCGACGAATCCAACCCGCAGGCCATCCGCCGCTGGCGCGCCTCGGCCGACGCGCTCGCCACCGTGCTCGGCGATCGCGCGCCGGCGTTCGCCCGGGCGATGGAGGCGTTCGACTTCGACGTGGCGCTCGCGATCCTGCGCGAGGCCGGGAAGCCCCCGCCCGGCGCCGCCGGCTAGTCGTCGAGCGAGTAGCCTTCCTCGCGGAAGAGCGCGACGCAGTGGCCCGCGACGGCGGCGTCGTAGAGCCTGCCCGCGCCCGACTCGATCTCCTCCAGGGCGCGATCGATCCCCAGGCCGGCCCGGTACGGCCGGTGCGAGGCCATGGCCTCGACCACGTCCGCCACGCAGATGATGCGCGCCTCGAGGATGATCTCCCCGTCCTTCAGCCCGCGCGGGTAGCCGCTGCCGTCGAGGCGCTCGTGGTGCTGCAGGATCACCTCGGCCACGGGCCAGGGGAAGTTCACGTCCTTGAGCACGTCGTAGCCGGCGCGCGCGTGGGTCTTGATGAGCTCGAACTCCGTCTTCGTGAGGCGCGAGGGCTTGGTGAGGAGCTCGGCGGGCGTGCTGATCTTGCCGATGTCGTGCACGTAGCCGGTGAGCCTCAGGCCCTTCACGACGCTCGCGGAAAGGCCCATGCGCGCGCCGATGGCCGCGGCGAGGTCGCCGACGCGCCGCTCGTGGCCCGAGGTGTACGGGTCGCGCAGCTCCACCATGTTGGAGACGGCCTCGAGGGTGGACTGCATCGACTCCTCGAGCTGGGCGATGTAGCGGTCGATCTCGGCCTGCGCGCGCTTCCTCTCGCCGATGTCCTGCGCGGTGCCCAGGATGACGGGCCGGCCACGCAGCATCGCGCGCGAGGCGGTGGCGCCCATGTCGACGAGGGTGCCGTCCTTGCGGATGGCGCGGAAGGTGCGCTCGGCGCGCTTCACCTCGCCCGAATCGAGCTCCCGCACGGCCGACACGATGAGCCCGCGGTCCTCCGGGGCGACGAACTCGAGGAAGGGCCGGCCGAGCATCTCCGTGTCCGAATGCCCGAGGATCTGGCCGACGCGCGCGTTGGCGTACGTGACGCGGCCCTCCTCGATCATGAACATCGCGGCGACGTTGTACTCGAGCATGCCGCGGAAGCGCTCCTCGCTCGCGCGCAGCTCGTCGGCGATCTCCTTCTGGTCCTCGAGCACGCTGAGCAGCACGCGGCGCACGCGCTCGCCGTCGCGGTTGGCCTCGGAGAGGGCGGCCTCCCGGCGCTTGCGCTCGGTGATGTCGTGGGCGAAGAGGAAGATCTCGCGCATGCCCGGGCCGCGGCTGGCGAACGTGAGCTCGACGTCGACGGCGCCGCCGTCGGGACGCAGGATCCGCGTCTCCAGGCGGGAGCGGCCGCCCGGCGCGCCGTACGCGGGCAGCGCCGCGAGCGCGGCCTCGCGATGCTCGAGCAGCTCGTCGAAGGGCCGGCCCAGGAGCGAGGCCCGCGGGCTTCCCGCGAGGGCGCAGAGCGCGTCGTTCACCTCGATGAAGCGGCGGTCCTCGCCCACGGCCGCGTAGCCCTCGCTCGCCGAGTCGATGGCCGCCGCGTGCCGCTCGAGCGATTCGGCCAGGCGCGCGCGCACCAGGCGCGACTCGACGCGCTCGCGCGCATCGCCCACCTCGCGGCGCAGCGCGGGGGCGAGGCGCGAGAGCCGTTCCTTCGTGACGAAGTCGCTCGCGCCCAGGCGCATGAGCTCGATGGCCTTCTCCTCGCCCACGAGGCCGGAGACGACGACGAGCGGGATGTCCAGGCCGGACTCGCGCAGCATCTCGAGCGCCGGCGTCGCGCCGAAGCCGGGCACGTGGTAGTCCGAGACGATCGCGTCCCACGCCGCCTCGCGCAGTGCCGCGCGGAAGGCCTCGGGCGTGTCCACGCGGCGCGCGAACACCGCGATGCCCTCGCGCTCGAGGTGGCTCGTGACGAGGGTGCAGTCGTCGGGCGAATCCTCGACGAACAGGATGGCGAGGGGCTCGTTGCGGGCGGTCATGTCAGGCGTCGCCCTCGGCGCTTTCGGCGCTCGGGTAGCGCGCCGGCTCGCCCAGGCGCGCGCGCAGCGCGTTCACCTCGCGCTTGAGCTCGATCAGGCGCCCCTCGCGGCCGAGCATCGCGGCATGCCAGCGGCGCAGTTCCTCGAGCTGCCCGAGATTGCGCTCCTCCGCGCGATGGCGCTCGGTCACGTCCACCACGAAGCACACCATGCAGTCGACGGCGCCCGCGGCGTCGCGCACGAAGTAGCCGTCGTCCTGGACCGTGATCCACTCGCCGTCGCGGCGCCTGAGCCGGTACTCCAGGCGGAAGGCCGTGCCCGTGCGGTTGCTGCGCTCGGCCTCGGCGTCGAAGCGCGGCTGGTCCTCGGGGTGCAGCAGCTCGCGCCAGCGCGAAAGGCGCCCGGCGAGCTCCTCGGGCGCGTAGCCCAGGATGCGCTTCGTGTCGCCGAAGACCGTGAGCTCGTCGGTGGCCGGGACCCACTCGTGCAGGATCTGGCCGCTCGCGAGGATGGCGGTCCGGTAGCGCTCGCGCCAGCCGGCGATCTCCCGCTCGGCGCGCTTGAGCGGGGTGAGGTCGACGTCGATGCAGTACATCTCCGGCTCGCCCGTGGCGTCCGGGCGCAGCGCGTGGCTGGAGAACACGGTGACCGGCGAGCCGTCCTTGCGCCGCAGGGTGACTTCGCTCGCCGGGATGGCGGGTCCCCCCGCGGTCCAGCGCGTGACCGCCGCCACCACGGCCTCCCGCATCGGCTCCGGGATGACGAGGTCCTCGAGCCTTCGGCCCAGGGCCTCCTCCGGGGCCCAGCCGTACAGGCGCATGCTCGCGTCGTTCCAGAAGGTGACGCGCCGCTCGCGGTCGTAGCCCTGCACCGCGATGTTGGGCACGTTCTCGACCAGGTCCCGGAAGCGCTCCTCGCTCGCCTCGAGGGCGGCGCGATGGCTCGCCTGCACCTCGAGCATGCGGTTCAGGTGCCGGCCGACCTCGTCGATCTCCCGCAGGTTCGCCGGCGCCGCGCGCGCCGACTCGTCGCCCTCGGCGAGGCGCGTCGTCGTGCGCGCGAGATCGCTGATCGGGTCGGCGATGGTGCGCCCCAGGCGCCAGGTGACGAAGTACACGATGGCGAGGAAGGGGACGAAGAACGCGATGCTCGCGGCGAGCTGGCGGCGGGAGGCGGCGACGAGGGTGTCCTCCTCGATGCCGGCGACGACGCGCCAGCCCAGGCCCGGGTCCGTCCGGAAGGCGTATTGCCGGCGCACGCCGTCCGGGCCGTCCGCCTCGAACTGCCCGGCGTCCTCCCGGTGCAGCGGCGCGACGAGGTGCGAGGCGACGGACTTGCCCACGTAGTCTTCGCCCTGGCGGGAGCGGACCAGGTAGCGGTCGTCGGCGTCGAGGACGGCGACGAGGATGTCGTCGGTGATCGAGGTGAACATGCGCCGGCCCAGCGCGTCCAGGTCCAGGGGCAGGATGAGCAGGCCCTCGACGCCGCCCGAGGCGCCGCGCACCGGGTGGGTGAGCACCGTGACGAAGCGGCCGGTGTGGGGATCGACGAACGCGCCGCTCGCGCGGAAGTGCCCCGCCGCCAGCGCGGCCTCGAACCACGGGAAACGGGCGAGGTCGAGGCGGGGCGCCGAATCGGTGCGGCTCGAGCACACCAGCGAACTGTCCGCGCGCCGCACCACGAGCGTCGTGAACTGCGGGTGCAGGCTCACGTAGTCCACGATGGCCCGGTCGCACGCGTCGGGGTCGAGCGCCTTCACGGCCGGCCGCTCGGCCATGATCGCGAGCGTGGCGCCCAGGCCGCCGAGGTTCGATTCGAGGCGCACGCGGATGCCGTGCGCGATGGCCCGCGCGCGGTCCACGGTGACCTCGCGCGCATGGCGGTATTCGTCGATCGCCAGCGCGACCACGAGGGCGGCGAGCGGCAGCGTGGCCGCGATCACGAGCGCGTAGAGCCTCGTGCGAATCGTGAAATGGCGCCCGGCGAGGTCCATCGGGAGTTTCCGTGCGGGTTTCGGCCGCGGACGGGGCGTACTGCCCCCGGTATTCCAGGATCGGCCGTCGGGTATCGACACTTTGCGCCCAGGCGGCCAATTCCCGTTGATCGCGCTCAATCGAGCCCGGGAGGCGCTGGAAAATCCGCAAGGCTCCGGGGGTGCAATGCCGGCCTCACGCGTCTACCATGCAGGGTTGCACGACCTGCGCGACCCCACCCACGACGAGGAAGATTCCCATGCTGACCCGCTACCTCCTGCCGCTCCTGCTCGCCCTCCTGCCCGCCGCGCCCGCGATGGCCGACGACTATTCGGATGCCCTCAAGACGTTCCAGAACGCCAGCCAGAGCAAGCACTACATCGACAAGGCCTACGGCTACGCGCTCTTCCCGACCATCGGCAAGGGGGGCGTGGGCGTCGGCGCCGCGCACGGCAGCGGCCGCGTCTACGTGAAGGGCAAGCACGTCGGCGACACGTCGATGAACCAGGTGTCGGTGGGCCTGCAGCTCGGCGGCCAGGCCTTCAGCCAGATCATCTTCTTCGAGGACGAGCGCGCCTTCCGCGAATTCTCGGGCGGCAACTTCGAGTTCGGTGCCGAGGCCTCGGCCGTGGCCATCACGGCGGCCGCGGGCGCCCAGGCGGGCACGGGCGGCGCGACGGCCGGCGCGAGCGGCGGCAAGAACGACGCCGCCGGCGTGAGCAAGTACTACAAGGGCTTCGCCATCTTCACGATCGCCAAGGGCGGCCTCATGTACCAGGCGGCCGTCAGCGGGCAGAAGTTCAGCTACAAGGCCGTCAAGTAGCATGCTCCGGCGGGGCCGCGCGCGAGGGTTCGTCGCCTGCGCGGCCCTGGCCGTCCTCTCGCCCGGGTCGCACGCGGCCGATCCCGCGGCACCGGCGCTCCAGCGCACCTCGCCCCAAGGGCACTTCGTGGTGACGCTCCTGCCGCCCGCGCGCATCCCCTTGCAGCAGATCCATGCCTGGCGCGTGAAGGTCGCCACGCCCGAGGGCAAGCCCGTCGAGAAGGCGCTCGTCTACGTGAACGGCGGGATGCCCGAGCACGGGCACGGGCTGCCGACGCGGCCGAAGGTCACGGGCGAGCCGGCGCCCGGCACGTACGTGATCGACGGCATGAAGTTCTCGATGCCCGGCAAGTGGGAAGTGCTCATCGCCGTGCAGAAGCTGCCGGATTCGGACGTCACGGCCTTCGATGTCGTCGTCGATCCGCCGGCCGCGCGGCGCTAGGTTGCCCCGGGCCATGGCGCGCGCGATGCGCGGCGCGCTCGCCGTCCTGCTCGTGGCGGCATCGCCCCTGCGGGCGGCGATGCCCGAGTGGACGCCCGCCGAGGCCGCGCTCATCGCGTCGATGCGCCTGTCGCAGCTGCCGCGCGCGGCCCACGCCTCCAATGCGTACGAAACCCGGCCCGGCGCCCGCGCGCTCGGCCGGCTCCTCTTCCACGACCCGCGCCTGTCCGCCGACGGCCGCGTCTCGTGCGCCACCTGCCACGTTCCCGCGCGCCAGTTCCAGGACGGCAAGCCGCGCGGCGAGGCCATCGCGATCACGGCGAGGCGCACGATGCCGCTCGCGTTCGCCGGCCGCGGACCGTGGCTCTTCTGGGACGGGCGCAAGGACAGCCTCTGGTCGCAGGCGCTCGGCCCGCTCGAGGACGCGCGCGAGCACGGCACCAACCGCCTTCGCGTGGCGCGCGTCGTGAAGGCCCATCACCTCGCCGCCTACCGCGCCGTCTTCGGGGCGTTTCCCGTCCTGCCGGAGGAGCCCCGGGACGCGGGGCCGCTGGGCTCGGCGAGGGAGATCGCGGCGTGGGAGGCGCTTCCCTCCGCCACGCGGGCGGCCGTCTCGCGCGTGTTCGCGAACGTGGGCAAGGCGATCGCCGCCTGGGAGAGCACGCTTCGCCACGAGCCCTCGCGGTTCGACCGCTTCGCCGAGGCCCTCGCGCGCGGCGAACGCGGGGCGGCCACGCGGCTCGACGAGGGCGAAGCGAACGGCCTTCGCCTCTTCCTGGGCAAGGGGCAGTGCGTCACCTGCCACAACGGCCCGCTCCTCACCGACCACTTCTTCCACTCCACGCGCGTGCCGCCGCTCGATCCCGCCGACCCGGACATGGGCCGCGCCGCGGGCGCGAAGGCGGTGCTCGCCGACGAGTTCAACTGCCTGGGCGAGTTCAGCGACGCGAAGCCCGAGTCCTGCCGCGAGCTGCGGTTCATCAACGCGATCGACCCGGTGCTGCGGCGCGCGTTCAAGACGCCGTCGCTGCGCGGCGTCGCCGACCGTCCGCCCTACATGCACGCCGGGCAGCTCGAATCGCTCGAGGCGGTGATCGACCACTACGCCCGCGCGCCGGAAGCCTCCCCCGTGACGACCGCCCGGGGCCACGGGCACGGCGCCGGCTCGGAGCTGCTGCCCATCGCGTTCACGGCGCAGGAACGACGGGACCTGGTCCGCTTCCTGCAGACGCTCTCCTCGCCGGTGGTCGAGGCGCCCCCGGCACGCGGCCCCTAGGCCGAAAGATGCATAAAAGGTAGCCCTTTTGATCCGGGTCAACCGGCGGGCATGGCCGCCGGACAGACTGGAATGAACGGCACGAGGACGCCCGGCGTCCGCCCGTGTGCCGCGTTCCAGGGAGCGCCACCCATGAACCTGTCCGGAATCCTCGTCGTCGCGGCCCCCGGCCGCTTCGACGAATGCCTCGCGGCCGTCGCCGCGCTGCCCGCGGTCGAGGTGTTCCATCCCGACCCGCCCACCCGCCGCTTCGTCGTCGTGCAGGAAGCCGACACCATCGACGCCGAGATGGCGGGCCTCCTGCGCCTGAAGGCCGTGCCCGGCGTCGCGCTCGCCGAGATGGTCTACCACTACTTCGCCGAGGGAGAACCGCAATGACCAGCCTGACCCGCCGCGCGTTCCTCAGGAACAGCGTCGCCGCCACCACCGCCGCCACCGTGGGGCTTCCCCTCTCGCAGGCCGCGCTCGCCCAGGCGAAGAAGGCCGAGGAGGGCTGGGCGTGGGACAAGGCCGTGTGCCGCTTCTGCGGCACGGGCTGCGGCATCCAGGTCGCCACGGCCGGCGGGAGGATCGTCGCCACCAAGGGCGATCCCGACGCGCCCGTGAACCGCGGCCTCAACTGCATCAAGGGCTACTTCAACGGCAAGATCCTCTACGGCGCCGACCGGCTCACGCAGCCGCTGCTGCGCATGAAGGACGGCAAGTTCGACAAGAAGGGCGACTTCACGCCGGTCACGTGGAAGGTCGCGATGGACGAGATGGAGAAGCAGTTCCGTCGCGCCTACCAGGAGAAGGGACCCTCGGGCGTGTCGATCATCGGCTCGGGCCAGTACACCATCCAGGAAGGCTACGTCGCCGCGAAGCTCATGAAGGCGGGCTTCCGCTCGAACAACATCGACCCGAACGCGCGCCACTGCATGGCGAGCGCGGTCGCGGCCTTCATGCAGACCTTCGGCGTGGACGAGCCGGCCAACGTGTACGACGACATCGAGCTCGCGGACACCGTCGTGCTCTGGGGCGCGAACATGGCCGAGGCGCACCCGGTGCTCTGGTCGCGCGTGACGGACCGGCGGCTCGTCGCGAAGGCGACGAAGGTGGTGAACATCACCACCTACCGCAACATGAGCTCGGACCTCTCCGACCTCGAGATCGTCATCAAGCCCTCCACCGACCTGGCGCTGCAGAACTGGATCGCGCGCGAGATCGTCGCCCGCGGCGCGATGAACAAGGCCTTCGTCGAGAAGCACTGCGTGTTCGCGACGGGCCCCTACGACATCGGCTACGGCATGCGGCCCACGAGCAAGTTCGCCTACGAGGCCGAGAAGGACACGCAGGCGAAGGAGCTGATGGTCACCCTCGACAAGTACGAGGCCGTCGGCCAGCGCCGCAAGGCCGGCGAGCAGGTGGAGCAGAAGAGCCGCACGAGCGCCGGCCGCCACTGGCTCATCTCCTTCGACGAATTCAAGCGCGGGGTGGAGTCGTACACGCTCGACTTCGTGGCGGAGCTCTGCAAGGGCGATGCGGACGAGCCGATCGCGAAGTTCAAGGATAAGCTCGAGCAGCTGCTCCAGCTCATGATCGACCCGAAGCGGAACGTCATCTCCTTCTGGACGATGGGCTTCAACCAGCACCAGCGCGGCGTGTGGGTGAACGAGCAGTGCTACATGATCCACCTGCTGCTGGGCAAGCACGCGACGCCCGGCAACGCGGCCTTCTCGCTCACGGGGCAGCCCTCCGCCTGCGGCACGGCGCGCGAGGTGGGCACCTTCTCGCACCGCCTGC
>CAZPLW010000193.1:0-8501 GCA_964587315.1 uncultured Lysobacter sp. | reverse complement strand
GCGTGCGCCGCGAACGGCAGCGCGAGGCAAGCGCAGAAGGCCAGGGCGAGCCTGGCGAGCGTCGATGCGATCTTCATGGGGACTCCTCTCCTTGCGGTTGGCGGCGCCTCTAGAGGACGCCCTTGTGCTTCAGTTCGGCGATGCGCCCGGCGTCGAGGCCGAGGTCCGTCTTCAGGATGTCTTCGGTGTGCTCGCCCAGCACCGGCGGTCCCGAGCGATACTCGATCGGCGTGCGGGAGTACCGGATGGGGTTCGCCACCTGCGGCACCGTGCCCGCCGCGGCGTGCGGCAGGTCCATGCGCAGCCCGCGGTGGATCACCTGCGGGTCGGCGAACACCTGCTCGATGGTGTTGATGGGGCCGCAGGGCACGCCCTGGGCCTCGAGGACTTCCATCCAGCCGGCCGTGGTGCGCGTCCTCATGGCCCCGGCGATGATCGCCACGAGGGCGGCGCGGTTCGCCAGGCGCGACTGGTTGTCGACGAAACGCGGCTCCATCGCGATGTCGAGGCCGGCCACGCCGCAGAACTTGCGGAACTGGCTGTCGTTGCCGATGGCGAGGATGAGGTTGCCGTCCTTCGTGGGGAAGGCCTGGTAGGGCGTGAGGTTCGGGTGCGCGTTGCCCCAGCGCTTCGGCACCTTGCCCGAGACGAAGTAGTTCAGGTTGTGGTTCATGAGCCAGGCGACCTGCGCGTCCAGCAGCGCCATGTCGATGTGCTGGCCCAGGCCGCTCGTGTCGCGCTCCCTCAGCGCGCCCAGGATCGCCACCGCCCCGTACATGCCCGTCATGAGGTCCGCGATGGGCACGCCGGCCTTCTGCGGGCCGCCGCCGGGCAGGTCGTCGCGCTCTCCCGTGATGCTCATGAGCCCGCCCATGCCCTGGATCATGAAGTCGTAGCCGGCGCGGTTCCGGTAGGGCCCCGTCTGGCCGAAACCGGTGACGGAGCAGTAGATGAGGCGGGGATTGATCGCCGCGAGCCTCTCGTAGTCGAGCCCGTAGCGCTTCATGTCGCCGACCTTGTAGTTCTCGACGAAGACGTCGCACTTCGCCGCGAGGCCGCGCGCGATCTCCTGGCCCTCCGGGCTCGCGATGTCGAGCGTGATCGAGCGCTTGCCGCGGTTGGTGGACGCGAAGTAGGCCGAGTCGGTCGTGCTCGTGCCGTACTTCGCCGGGATGAAGGGCGGCCCCCACGCGCGCGTGTCGTCGCCGCTTCCGGGGCGCTCGACCTTGATCACTTCCGCGCCCAGGTCCGCGAGCACCTGCGTGCACCACGGGCCCGCGAGGATGCGCGAGAGGTCGAGGACGCGGATGCCGGCGAGGGGCGCGCTCACCGGTCGAGCAGGATGCCGGGATTGAGGACCCACTTCGGGTCCAGCGTGTTCTTGGTCGCGCGGATCACGTCGCGGTAGAGCGGCGGGATCTCCTTGTCGTACCACTGGCGGTGGTCGGGCCCGAGCGAGTGGTGGTGCGTGATGGTGCCGCCCGCGTCGCACATCGCGTCGGAAGCCGCGCTCTTGATGGCCCAGAACTGCTCGACCAGCTTCGACTTGTCGCCGAAGGCGTGCCACGTGAAGTAGGGCGCCGGGCCGTCGGGGTAGACGTGGGTGAAGCGCACCGTGCAGGTGCCCGGCCGGCCCGTGATTTCCTTGATCGCCTGGAGGGTGCGCTCCTTCACGCTCGCCTGGAAGGCCAGGTAGCGGTCCCAGGTGATGCAGCTTTCCATCGTGTCGCGCATCACGCCGCGCGCGATGGCGTGGGGGCGCAGGTACGGACCGCGCAGGAACTTGTTGCGCCAGTTGCCGGCGGCGCCCTTTCGCTGCGATTCCTCGTCAGCCAGCGCCTCCGCGTCCCACTCGCCGCCGAAATCGGCGCAGATCTCGAGCGCGCGCTCCATGGAGGCATCGGGTGCGTGGTCGCCGGATTCGAAGGTGAGCACGAGCACGTCCTTCGTGCCGTCGCCGGCTTCGGTGAAGAGGGCCTCGTCCCGCTCCAGCAGGCGCGCGTTCGCCGGGAAGAGCCCGGCCTGGCTGATGACCCGCGTCGCGTTCACCGCCTTCTCGTAGTCGCCGAAGCGCACCGTCGTCGCCGAGCGGAACGTGGGCTTCTTGTGCAGGCGGACCCAGGCCTCGGTGATGATGCCGAGCGCGCCCTCGGAGCCCAGGAAGAGGCGGTCCGGGTTGGGGCCCGCGCCGGAAGTCGGCCAGCGGTGCGAGGCGATGGTGCCCGAGGGCGTCACCACGCGCAGGCTCTCGACGTGGTCGTCGATCTGCGTGTAGTTGGTGGCGTAGTGGCCGGCGGCGCGCGTCGCGATCCAGCCGCCCAGCGAGGAGAACTCCCAGGCCTGCAGGAAGAAGCGCATCGTGAGGCCGGTGGGCTTGAGCTGCCTTTCCATGTCCGGCCCCAGCACGCCCGCCTGGATGCGCGCGGCCTGCGAGGTCTTGTCGACTTCCAGCACCTTGTTCAGGTGCTTGAGATCAATGGTGACGAGGCCCTTGTAGCGCTCGTCCTTCGTGTGGTTCACGCCGCCGGTGACGGAGGAGCCGCCGCCGAAGGGCACGGCCGCGTAGTCGTTGGCGCCGCACCAATCGAGCACGGCCGCGATCCCGGCCTCGTCGCGCGGGAAGGCGACGACGTCCGGCGGGTTCGTGAAGTCGCGGCGGTGGATCATCTTCGCGATGTCGTGCACCGAGCGGCCCCAGGTGTGGAAGAGGCGCTCGTAGCGGTCGTCCGAGCAGAAGGCGCGCAGCGTGGGCGGGATGGCGACGCGCGAGGCGCGGAGCGACACCTCGGATTCCACCGGCATCGGGGCCGGGTCGAACTGGTCCACCTTGAACAGGTTCGACCAGGTCTTCTCGAACCAGCCGAGTTCCTCGGCCGAGACCGCGTCTTCCTCGAAACCCCAGCCGTAGAAACTGCGGCGCTTGCCGCCTTGCGCGTCGTCCATGCTTCCCCCGTGCGGGCCCCGCGGGGCCTCGAATGAATACCTAGTCAACGGGCGTGCCTGCGAACACGCGCGCCCGTTTCCCGAATAATGACTACGTATACATCCGTCGTCAAGCCGCCCCGGCGCCACCTTGCCCCGCCGGTGGGGCCGGTCTATCGTCTCCGGCCATGCCCTTCGCCTCGACGTTCGCCCAGCGCCTGACCATCCGCGTGCGGGTCGCCCTCGCGCTCGTCGCCACCACCGGCCTCGCGGTGGCGGCCATGCTGGCGGGAGCGGCCCACTCGCACCGGGCCGAGGAGATCGAGCAGGCCCGCGCCTTCGCCGAGAGCGTGAACCAGCTCGTGCTCGCCGGCCTCACCGGCTTCATGATCGCCGGCGTGCCGGATCGCCGCGGCGTCTTCCTCGACCAGATCGAGCAGGCCAACGATGTGCGGGGCCTTCGCGTGCTTCGCGGCGAGGCGGTCGACCGGCAGTTCGGGGCGAGCGCCCTGTCCACCCGGTCCACCGACCCGGCCGAACAGGAGGTGATCCGCACGGGAAAGGCCCTCTACGAAGTGCGCCGGGGCGGCGAGCACGAGTACCTCAAGGCCGTGATGCCGACCCTCGCGCTTCGCGACTCGCTCGGCAAGAACTGCCTCGGATGCCATCTCGTCCCCGAGGGCACGGTGCTCGGCGCCGTCACCCTCGAGATATCCCTCGACCGCATGAACGCCGCCACGGCGGTGTTCCTGCGCGACATGACGGCCCTCGCGCTGGCCATCCTCGTGCCGATCGCGCTGCTCGTCTACCTCACCGTGCGTCGCTCGGTGAGCCGGCCTCTCGAGGCGCTGGCGTCCAGCCTCGACGACATCGCGGCGGGGCAGGTCGACCTGGGCCGGCGCCTGCCCGTGGACGGAAGCGACGAGATCGCGCGGGCGCGCGCCGCCTTCAACCGCGTGCTCGACAAGGCCGATGGGCTGATGCGCTCCGAGCGGATCGCCGCGGACGTCTTCGAGAACGCCATCGAGGGCATCGTCGTGACGGACGCCAACGCCCGCATCCTCCGCGTGAACCCGTCCTTCACGCGGACGACCGGCTACGGCGCGGAAGAAGCGATCGGCCAGCGCCCGAGCCTGCTCAAGTCCGGCCACCACGACGAGGCGTTCTACCGGGGCTTCTGGAACGCCCTCACCACGAAGGGCGAGTGGCAGGGCGAGATCTGGAATCGCCGCAAGAACGGCGAGATCTACCCGGAACGGCTGAACATCAGCAGCGTGCGCGGCACGGACGGGCGCATCCAGAACTACGTGGCCATCTTCGACGACATCACCGAGCACAAGCGGCAGGAGGCGCTCATCACCCACCAGGCGCAGCACGATGCCCTGACCGGCCTGCCGAACCGCCTCGTGTTCAAGGACCGGCTCGACCAGGCGCTCGTCGCGGCCCGGCGCGCGAAGGGCCAGCTGGCCGTCCTCTTCCTCGACCTGGACCGCTTCAAGCAGATCAACGACAGCCTGGGCCACGACGCCGGCGACGAGCTGCTGCGCCAGGTGGCCCGGCGGCTTCGGGAGGCGGTGCGCGAGTCGGACACGGTCTCGCGCCTGGGCGGCGACGAATTCACGCTCCTGCTCCCGCAGGTGGACGGCGCCGCGGGCGCCGGGCGCGTGGCGGCCCACGTGCTGGAGTCCGTGCGCCGGCCCTATCGCCTCGGGCCGCGCGACCTGCGGGTCACCACCAGCATCGGCGTCGCCATCGGCCCCGATCACGGCGGCGATGCCGAGACGCTCATGAAGCACGCCGACACGGCCATGTACCACGCCAAGGAACAGGGCCGGGCGGGCTTCCGGATCTACGACGCGGAGCTCGGCGTGCGCCTCGACCGCCAGCTCCGGTTCTCGGAGGAGCTGCAGCGCGCGCTCGAGGAAGGCGAGCTGCGGGCCTACTACCAGCCGCAGACCTCGCTCGACACGGGCGCGATGACCGGCGTGGAGGCGGTGCTGCGCTGGCAGCATCCGGAGAAGGGCCTGCTGGGTCCGCGCGATTTCGACGGGCTCGCCGACGAGACGGGCCTCATGCTGCCGGTGGGCGAGTGGCTCCTGCGGGAGGCGTGCTCGCAGGTCGCGCGCTGGCTCGCCGAGGGGCGCGACCTCGTGCTCACGGTGAAAGTGCTGCCGCGGCAGTTCCACCACGAGGGGCTCGCCGCCAGCGTCGGGCGGATCCTGGCCGAGTCGGGTCTGCCGCCCGGGCGCCTGGAGCTCGAGATCGACGAGAGCCTCGCCATGCACGATGTCGAGCGCACCATCGCCATCCTGCGCTCGCTCGCCGCGCTGGGCGTTCGCCTCGCCATCGCCGAGTTCGGGCAGGGCCTGCACGCCTCCGTGAGCGACCTGCGGCGCATGCCCATCGACGCCGTGAAGGTGGCACGGGCCGTGGTGCGTGACGTGGCGAACGATCCCGACGGCTACCGGTCCGTCTCGATCCTCGCGGCCCTCGGACGGCAGGAACGCCTCGAGGTCGTCGCGGTGGGGGTCGAGACGAGCGAGCAGCTCGAGATCCTGCGGCGGATGCGATGCGACAACGCGAAGGGACGCTATCTCGGCGAGGCCCTTCCCGCCTCGTCGATCTCGGCGCTGGCCGCGACCTGAGGGGCCGCGGGCGGCTCCCGGACCGGCCTCAGGCGAGCGCGACGAGGCCCGCGATGCCGAGCCCCAGCGCCGCGAGCGAATCGCCCGCGATGAGGCCGCCGCCCACGAGCGAGGTGGTGCTCATGTCCGGGGGCAGCTCGCCGTCCACGCCGGCCTTCGGCTTCGCGATCGTGTTGAGGAAGCTCGAGAGCATCCCGCCGCCGCCGAACCAGAGCGAGGTGTTGAGGTTCACGAACCCGCCGAACGAGAAGGCGTAGGGCGAGGGGAGCACGAAGCAGTCCACGAAGAAGCCCGTGGCGAAGCCCGTGCGGTCGCGGTGGATGAAGGCCTGGTAGGACGCGAGGTTCTTCAGCCACAGGCGCAGCGCATGCACCACGAAGCCGAACGCCACGCCCACCCAGATGGCCGTGCGCTGGTAGGGCTGGTCGTCGGTGAGGCTGCGCAGGACGCCCACGACCTTGTAGGTCATCGCGGCGCTCCATTCGGCCGGCTGCTCGCCCGCCTTCATCACCGTCTGGTCCTGCAGCAGCACCGGGTAGGCGGCCATGAAGAGCTTGGCGAAGACGACGGCGGCGACGGCGCCCATGACGATGCCCGCCACCTGGTAGCGGAACTGCAGCACGCGGTTGGTGCCCAGGCGCCAGCCCGTGGATCGGTCCTGCTGCATGTCGCTCGCGCAGTTGGTGGCGATGAGCAGGATCATGCCGGCCATGAGGCCCGTGATCGGGTCCTTGAGGCCCAGGGCGGCCATGAGCACCACGCTCACGACGAAGGCCGAGGAGATCGGGTTCTGGTCGCACACGCCCACGGAGATGCCGTTCACGAGCGCGAAGACGAACACCAGGAAGAGCGCGAAGGCGATGAAGCCCACGGGCTGGCCCATCACGAAGTGCGCGGTGGCGATGACGCCCACGCCCCAGAAGGCCACCCACGCGACGAGCCGGCCGGTGTTCACGCGCTTCCAGTCGGGCGTTTCCTCGGCCGCCGGCTTCGTCTCGCCCATCCGCGCGACGGCGGCCTTGAGCACCGCGGCCACGTCGATGAGCGCCGCGCCCAGGATCATGCCCAGCGCGATGAGGAAGGCGATCTTGCGGAAGGGCTCGCCCTCCTTGAGCCAGCCGATGGAGACGAACCAGGGCGTCATGGCCCAGAAGATGAGGCCCGAGGTGATGGCCGGGATGCCGATGCGCGCGCCCACGAGCATGCCGGCGCCCAGCGTCGAGGTGGACAGCTCGATCGCGCCCAGCCACGCGATCTTGGTCGCGCCGATGCCGCCCGCGATCCCGGCCGCCATGCCGCCGCCCAGCTTGGCGACGGACTTCTTCAGCAGCACCGGGTCCGTGAGCGCGCGCAGGATGTTGGCCACCGCGAGGCCCGAGGGGAACGTGAGCTGCATGCGGTCCACGAGCAGCGGCGTGTAGAGCATGCCCACGCCCACGGCGAACATGCCGATGCACAGCATGTAGAGGATGAGCTGCCACGCGGGCGGCTGCGGCAGGCCCATCCACACCATCGCCTGGATCATCACGCCCATGGCCGAGAGGCTGGCGACGGAGGCCGCGGCCGTCTGCATGTAGTTCGCGCCGTGCTTGCCTTCGGGACCGTAGCCGTAGGTGACCGTCGAGCCGAGGATGCCCGCGAGCACCTGGCCGCCCACGAAGAAGCCCAGCGAGAAGTTCATGAAGGAGGCGGTGACGCCGCCCAGGGGCCCCAGCACGAGCATGCCCAGGGCGAGGAGCAGGGCGTGGTATTTCCAGGTGCCGACGGGAGGAAGCCAGGACCAGCGGGGCGCGGAGGCGGGAGAGGCGGCGGTTGCGTTCATGGCCGCGACCCTACGCGAGATGCCCGGGCGTGTCTTGCCCCGGCTCAAGGGGAACGCGACAATCGACGCCGAAGGCCGCATCCCGGCGGCCGGAGGCGCCATGAACCCCGAACCGCTCGCCCCGCTGCGCGATTTCGTGATCGCGATGACCGCCCTCGTCGACCGGACCGACGACGAGTCCGCCCTCCTCGCCGGCGCCCGACCCCTGCTCGCGAGGCTGATCGCCGGCGACGCCTGGCTGCCCGAGGAATGCACGCGGCCCGACCCGCAGTTCTACCGCCAGTACCTGCTGCACTGCGACCCGCGCGAGCGCTTCTCGGTGGTGAGCTTCGTCTGGGGCCCCGGACAGAAGACGCCCATCCACGACCACACGGTGTGGGGGCTCGTCGGCATGCTGCGCGGGGCCGAGCGCTGCCGGCGCTACGCGCGCGATGCGTCCGGCCGGCTCGTGCCCGCGGGCGAGGAGCAGGTGATCCATCCGGGCGACATCGAGGCCGTCTCGCCCACCGTGGGCGACGTGCACACGGTGGCCAACGATCTCGCGGACGGGCCGTCGATCAGCATCCACGTGTACGGCGCGAACATCGGCGCGGTGAGGCGCCACGTCTTCGACGCCGCCACGGGCGCGCCCAGCGACTTCGTGTCCGGCTACTCGTCGGCGTTCGTGCCCAACCTCTGGGATCGCTCGGCGGTCGTGCGGGCCTCGCTCGCGTGAGCGCCGGCATCGCCACCGTCTGGCTCGACCGGCCGGACAAGGGCAACGCGCTCTCGAACGAGGCCGTGGCGACGCTGGATGCCGCGATCGACGCCGCCTTCGCCGACCCCACCGTGCACACGCTGCTGCTGCGCGGGCGCGGCAAGCACTTCTGCACGGGCTTCGATCTTTCGGCCCTCGACACGGAGACGGATGCCACGCTGCGCGAGCGGTTCGTCGCCCTCGAGCGGCTGCTGCAGAAGGTGTGGCACGCGCCGGTCCGCACCGCCGCCTTCGCGACCGGGCGGGCGTGGGGCGCGGGCGCCGACCTCTTCGCGGCCTGCGACCTGCGCGCCGCCGCCCCCGACGCCAGCTTCCGCTTTCCCGGTTCCGCGTTCGGCATCGTGCTCGGCACGCG
>CAZPLW010000192.1:0-8597 GCA_964587315.1 uncultured Lysobacter sp. | reverse complement strand
GGCATGGGGCACGCGCTCGATGCCCGGTGGGGGCAGGAATTCCTGGGAGGAGCCGCCGTCGCCGCGGCCGATCACGAGGGCGCGGGGCGGATCGGGGTGGGCGACGGCCGCCGGGTGGACGAGGTTCTCGTGATAGAAGAACTCGTCGCGCTCGCTCGTCATGTTGAAGCCGTCGAGCCGGAACAGGCGGCCGAGCTCGGGCGTCTCGTACACCTCGAGGAGCTGGAAGGGGGTCTGGGGCCTCTCGACGAGCGTGCCGTCGAACCAGACGCCGCTCGCGCCGTTCAGGCGCTCGAAGATGCGCTCGGACATCGCCGCGCGGAACCGGCTAGCGGACCGCCGCGAGCTTTATCTGCTTGGCCGGCAGGTCCCGGCCGCGCCAGATGCGTTCGACCAGGCAATCGGTGGGCTGGAGGGCCTGCGAGAGGGTCTCGTAGAGCTTCTCGGCCTTGTCGCTGTTGTCGCACGTGACGTTGCACACGTACACGTCGAGCGTGGCGCCGTCGCGCTCGGGCCAGGTGTGGATGGCGAGGTGCGACTCCGCGAACACGACCGCGCCCGTGGCGCCGCCTTGCTGCGTCGCGTCCAGGCCTTCGAATTGGTAGAAGTGATCCCCGAGGACCGTGAGGCCGACTTCCTTGCAGGCCTTCACGCAGGTCTCGCGAAGCTTGGCGGAGGAGGCCAGCAGGTCGCGATTGAGGCAGCCGTACAGGTCGGCGATGATGTGCAGTCCCTTCACTCCGATACCCCCTTCTTCTGGCAGCTGCCTTTTGTAGGCTGGTCGTCCGCGAGAGGAGGCTTTCCCGTCCCTGTGGTGCGCCTTCGGGCGCCTTCCGCGTCGAAAAACGACGCGGCGGCGCCCCTAGGCCAGGGGCGGCGGGTGCAAGCCTTTCTGTTGGAACGTGCCCAAGCAGCTTGTCGGTGGAGAAAAGAAGGAATTATAGAGTTTCGCGGCCGCAAAAGCCAGAAGTTTCAAGCGCTTCGGCGCTTTTTGGCTCCCGCGGACCCCCCCGGGCTCCACTCGGGCAGCGCGAGCAATCGGGGCGCCTCGGCGAGGATGAAAGCGCGGCAGGCGGAAGCCACCGGCGAGAGCCGCTTGGGCGCCAGGTGCACCACGTACCACTCGCGCAGAAGCGGCATGCCGACGACGTCCAGCGCGACCAGCCGCCCGGCGGCGAGCTCGAGGCCCAGCGTGTGCCGCGACAGGAAGGACAGGCCCAATCCCGCGATCACGGCCTGCTTGATGGTCTCGTTGGAGGCCATCTGCATGGCGACGGGCACCGCGAGGCCGTGTTCGGCGAAGTGCTTCTCCAGCAGGGTGCGCGTGCCCGATCCCGGTTCCCGGACCACGAATCGCTCCCGGGCGAGTTCCTCCAGCCGGATCCGGCGGCGCCCGGCCAGCGGGTGGCCGGCCGGCGCGATCACCACGTGCGGGTGCGGCGCGAAGGCCTGCGCGGCGGTGTCCAGGCTCGACGGCGGCCGCCCCATGATCGCGAGGTCGACCTCGTTGGCGCCCAGCTTCGCGATCACCGCCTCGCGGTTGTCGATGGCGAGCTCGAGCTGGACGCCGGGGTGGGCCTGGAGGAACCGGGCGAGGAGCGGCGGCGCGAAGTACTTGGCCGTCGAGACGGCGGCGATGGGCAGCCGGCCCTGGGTGAGGCCGCGCAGCGCCGCGAGCGCCTCGTCGGCCTCCGCCAGCTCGCGGATCACGGTGTTCGCCCGGGCGTGCAGCACGCGGCCCGCGTCCGTGAGGAAGACCCTCCGGCCCACTTGCTCCAGGAGCGCGAGCCCCGCCTGCGACTCGAGCGCCTTCACCTGCATGGAAACGGCGGGCTGGGTGAGGTGGAGCTCCTCGGCCGCGCGCGAGAAGGAAAGCAGGCGCGCCACGGCGTCGAAGACGCGCAGCTGGCGGACGGTGGCGTGGCGGACGGGCATGGCGCTCCCCGGCGGCGGCCGGTCCCGGGTATCAGTCAAAGCTTATTCTAGTGATAAGAACTATTGACTGTCACTTATGGGTTGCCGGGGCTAGATTGAAGGCCTACCGCGAAGGAGAGAACGCCATGGCCAACGACCTTGCCGAGCGCTACCGCGCCGGCGTCATGAAGTACGCCCGGATGGGCTACTGGCAGCCGGACTACCAGCCGAAGGAGACGGACGTCCTCGCGCTTTTCCGGATCACGCCGCAGGAAGGCGTCGATCCCGAGGAAGCCGCCGCGGCCGTCGCGGGCGAATCCTCCACGGCCACGTGGACCGTGGTCTGGACCGACCGCCTCACCGCCTGCGACATGTACCGCGCCAAGGCCTACCGCGTGGACCCGGTCCCGGGCACGCCGGGCCAGTACTTCGCGTACATCGCCTACGACATCGACCTCTTCGAGTCCGGTTCCATCGCGAACCTCACGGCCTCGATCATCGGCAACGTGTTCGGCTTCAAGCCCTTGAAGGCCCTGCGCCTGGAGGACATGCGCCTGCCCATCGCCTACGTGAAGACCTTCCAGGGACCGGCCACGGGCATCGTCGTCGAGCGCGAGCGCCTCGACAAGTTCGGCCGCCCCCTGCTGGGCGCGACGGTGAAGCCGAAGCTGGGGCTCTCGGGCAAGAACTACGGCCGCGTGGTCTACGAGGCGCTCAAGGGCGGCCTCGACTTCACCAAGGACGACGAGAACATCAACTCGCAGCCCTTCATGCACTGGCGCGACCGCTTCCTCTACTGCATGGAAGCCGTGAACCGCGCGCAGGCCGCGACGGGCGAGATCAAGGGGACCTACCTCAACGTCACCGCCGGCACGATGGAGGACATGTACGAGCGCGCGGAATTCGCGAAGGAACTGGGCTCGACCATCGTCATGATCGACCTGGTGATCGGCTACACCGCCATCCAGTCGATGGCCAAGTGGGCGCGCAAGAACGACATGATCCTGCACCTGCACCGCGCGGGGCACTCCACCTACACGCGCCAGAAGACGCACGGCGTCTCCTTCCGCGTGATCTCCAAGTGGATGCGCCTCGCGGGCGTCGACCACATCCACGCCGGCACCATCGTCGGCAAGCTCGAGGGCGACCCGAATTCCGTGAAGGGCTTCTACGACATCCTGCGCGAGGAGGAGAACCCGATGAACCTCGAGCGCGGCATCTTCTTCGATCAGGACTGGGGCGGGCTGCGCGGCGTGATGCCCGTGGCCTCCGGCGGCATCCACGCCGGGCAGATGCACCAGTTGCTGCACTACCTGGGCGACGACGTGGTGCTGCAGTTCGGCGGCGGCACGATCGGCCACCCCGCGGGCATCCAGGCCGGCGCCACCGCCAACCGGGTCGCCCTCGAGGCGATGGTGCTCGCGCGCAACGAAGGCCGCGACATCTGGAACGAGGGCCCGGCCATCCTCGCGAACGCGGCGAAGAGCTGCACGCCGCTCAAGGCGGCGCTCGACACCTGGGGCGAGGTCACCTTCGACTACGCCTCCACCGACACGCTCGACTACGTGCCCACCCCGACCGCCGCCTGAGGACAAGCCGCCATGAGACTCACGCAAGGGACCTTCTCGTTTCTCCCCGACCTCACCGACGCCCAGATCAAGGCGCAGATCGAGTATTGTCTTTCCAAGGGGTGGGCCGTCTCCGTCGAATACTCGGACGACCCGCACCCGCGCAACACCTACTGGGAAATGTTCGGGAACCCGATGTTCGACCTCAAGGACGCCGCAGGCCTGATGACCGAGGTGAACGCCTGCCGCAAGGCCTTCCCGAACCACTACGTGAAGGTGAACGCCTTCGATTCCACGCACGGGTGGGAGGCGCTGCGCCTGTCGTTCATCGTGAACCGCCCCCAGGTCGAGCCCGGCTTCGAGCTGCGCCGCGAGGAGGGCGCCGGCCGCATCCAGCGCTACAGCACGCGCTCCTACGCCACCGCGAAACCCGAGGGCGAGCGCTACAGCTGATTCCCGCGCCAGGCACCGGCCCCATGAACGACGCGCTCACGATCGACCTGGAAGCCCTCGCGCAGGAGGCGGGGCTGCCTGCGCTCCTCGCCGAGCTCGATACGAGCCTCGTGGGCCTGGCTCCCGTGAAGACGCGCATCCGCGAGATCGCGGCGCTGCTGGTCGTGGACCGCGCGCGCCGGGAAGTCGGCCTCGTGGCGTCGGCCCCCTCGCTGCACATGTCGTTCACGGGAAACCCCGGCACCGGCAAGACGACGGTGGCGATGCGCATGGCGCAGATCCTCCACCGCCTGGGCTACTGCCGGAAGGGCCACCTCGTCGCCGTCACCCGCGACGACCTCGTGGGCCAGTTCATCGGCCACACCGCGCCCAAGACGAAGGAAGTGCTCAAGCGCGCCATGGGCGGCGTGCTCTTCATCGACGAGGCGTACTACCTGTACCGCCCCGAGAACGAGCGCGACTACGGCATGGAGGCCATCGAGATCCTGCTGCAAGTCATGGAGAACCAGCGCGACGACCTCGTGGTGATCGTGGCCGGGTACAAGGACCGCATGGACACGTTCTTCAAGGCGAACCCGGGCCTGTCCTCGCGCATCGCCCACCACATCGATTTCCCGGACTACGCGCCCGGCGAGCTCCTTTCGATCGCCGACCTCATGCTGGCCGGGATGCAGTACCGCCTGAGCCCGGCGGCGCGCGAGGCGCTCGTCGAGTACATCGACCTTCGCCGCGCACGGCCGCATTTCGCCAACGCCCGCTCGATCCGCAACGCCCTCGACCGCGCGCGCCTTCGCCAGGCCAACCGCCTCTTCGCCTCGCGCAGCGGACCCGTCGCGCCCGAGGCCCTCATGACCATCGAAGCCGGAGACCTGCGCGCGAGCCGGGTGTTCGGCGAAACCGGGAGCTCCGCATGACACTCAAGGCACTGCTGTTCGACGTCGACGGCACCCTCGCCGACACCGAGGAAACCCATCGCCAGGCCTTCAACGCGGCCTTCATGGAGTTCCAGCTCCCCTACGCCTGGAACGCGGACCAGTACGAGGTGCTGCTGCGCATCTCGGGCGGCAAGGAGCGCCTGTCGCAGTTCTTCGCGGCCCTGCCCGTGAACGACTCGGAGCGCGCGCGCCTCGCGGCCAACGTCGCCAACCTGCACCGCGTGAAGACCGAACGGTACGCGGAGCTGGTCGCGGCCGGCGGCTCGCCGCTCAGGCCCGGCATCGCGCGCCTGCTCGACGAGGCGCTCGTCGCCGGCATCCGCGTGGGCATCGCCTCCACCACGACCTCCGCCAACGTCGCGGCCCTGCTCGACGCGGAACTCGGCCGGGGCGCCCACCGCCGCTTCTCGGTGATCGCCTGCGGCGACGTGGTGCCGGCCAAGAAGCCCGCGCCCGACATCTACCGCCTCGCGCTCTCGGCGCTCGGCCTCTCGCCCGAGAATGCCGTCGCCTTCGAGGATTCGGCCAACGGCCTCGCCTCCGCGAAGGCCGCCGGGATCTTCACGGTCGTGACGCCCACGCGCTGGACGCAGTCCCAGGACTTCGGCGTCGCGGACCTGCGCCTCGCGCACCTGGGCGATCCCGCGAATCCGCTCACCGGCGACGATGCGGTCCGCGCCGGCGGCGCGTTCCTCACGCTCGAGCGCCTCGCGGCGATGCACGGCCAGTCGCGCCGGGCCGCCTGAGGATGGCGCCATGAGGCCGTCCAGCGTCGTCGAGACCCGCCCGACCATCACGCAGTTCTTCCTCGCCGAGCAGCGCAAGGTGCCCGGCGCCACGGGGGAATTCACGGCCGTCATCAACCACATCCGCCTCGCCTGCAAGCGCATCGCCAACGCGGTGGGGCAGGGGGCGCTCTCGGGCGCCCTCGGCACGGCCGGCACCGACAACGTGCAGGGCGAGAAGCAGATGCGGCTCGACGTGCTGGCCGACGAGATCTTCGTCGCCACCCACGAATGGGGCGGCCACTTGGCCGGCCTCGTCTCCGAGGAGCGCGACGAGCCGTACATCATCCCGGACGCCTACCCGCGCGGCCGCTACCTCCTCGTGTACGACCCGCTCGACGGCTCCTCGAACATCGACGTGAACGTGTCGGTGGGCAGCATCTTCTCCGTGCTGCGCTGCCCCGAGGGCATCTCGGACCCGACCGCGAAGGATTTCCTGCAGCCCGGCACGAAGCAGGTGGCCGCGGGCTACGCCATCTACGGCCCCACGACGATGCTCGTCATCACGCTGGGCCACGGCACCCACGGGTTCACGCTCGACCGCAACATGGGCGAGTTCATCCTCACGCACCCCGACATGCGCATCCCCGAGTCGACGCGCGAGTTCGCGATCAACACCTCGAACGCGCGCTTCTGGGAGGCGCCCGTACGCCGCTACGTGGACGAGTGCGTGCAGGGCAAGAGCGGAACGCGGGGCAACGACTTCAACATGCGCTGGATCGCCTCGCTCGTGGCCGAGGTGCACCGCATCCTCGTGCGCGGCGGGCTCTTCATGTACCCGCGCGACACCAAGGACCCGTCCAAGCCCGGCCGGCTGCGCCTGCTGTACGAGGCCAACCCGATGGCGATGGTCGTCGAGCAGGCGGGCGGCCTCGCCTCCACCGGCCGCGGCCGCCTCCTCGAGGTCGAGCCCACGTCCCTGCACCAGCGCGCGCCCGTGATCCTGGGCTCGCGCGAGGAAGTCGAGCGCATCGAACGCTACCATCGCGACCACGACGCGGGCATCGATCCGCCGCGCGCCCCGCCCCTCTTCCAGGAGCGCTCGCTCTTCACCACCCGGGGCTGAAAAAAGCGGGGACGGTGAAGTGGGGTCAGGTACCTTTTCCTACCTGTCCCCGTTTCGACGGCCGCCCCAAGCAATCGACGTCGACAAGAACGGG
This sequence comes from uncultured Lysobacter sp., assembly GCA_964587315.1. Classification (GTDB taxonomy): domain Bacteria; phylum Pseudomonadota; class Gammaproteobacteria; order Burkholderiales; family Usitatibacteraceae; genus FEB-7. The sequence goes on along the minus strand of CAZPLW010000192.1, from coordinate 1,782 downwards.
GACAGGTAGGAAAAGGTACCTGACCCCATTCCGCCATTCCGCCAGGAGGAATTAGCAGCATGTCCGCCAAGCACCCCATCATCGCCATCACCGGTTCCTCGGGAGCGGGAACCACGTCGGTCATGCGCACCTTCGAGCAGATCTTCCGGCGCGAGAACGTGAATGCCGCCTTCGTCGAGGGCGACAGCTTCCACCGCTACAACCGCGCGGAGATGAAGATCAAGATGGCGGAGGAGTGGAACGCGGGCAACCGCCACATGAGCCACTTCGGCCCCGAGGCGAACCTCTTCGAGGAGCTGCAGCAGCTCTTCCACGACTATTCGCAGGGGGGCCGCGGCAAGCGCCGCCGCTACCTGCACGACGACGCCGAGGCCGCGCCGTACAAGCAGCCGCCGGGCACCTTCACGGACTGGGAGGAGATCCCCGACGGCACCGACTGCCTCTTCTACGAGGGCCTGCACGGCGCCGTGGCCAGCGGCGACGTCGACGTGGCGAAGTACCCGGACCTGCTCATCGGCGTGGTGCCCGTGATCAACCTCGAATGGATCCAGAAGCTGCACCGCGACCGCTCGTTGCGCGGCTACTCCACGGAGGCCGTCACGGACACGATACTCAGGCGCATGCCCGACTACATCAACTACATCTGCCCGCAGTTCTCGCGCACGCACGTCAACTTCCAGCGCGTGCCGACGGTCGACACCTCGAACCCCTTCATCGCCCGCTTCATCCCGACGCCCGACGAGAGCTTCCTCGTCATCCGCTTCGCGAACCCCCGCGGCATCGACTTCCCGTACCTGCTCTCGATGCTCAAGGATTCCTTCATGTCGCGCGCCAACACGATCGTGTGCCCGGGCGGCAAGATGGACCTCGCGATGCAGACCATCCTCACGCCGATGATCTGGCGGCTGATGGAGCGTCGCAAGCAGGCCTCCGGCCGCTAGGGACTCCCTCCCGCGCGGCACGCGGCTTCCCGCCCTCGCGGGGAGCCCGTCCGCGATCCGCGATAAAATACGGCTCTCCCGCCGCGCCCACTTCCTTCCCCAGGCCCTCCCGAATGTCCGCCGCCGCCCCGCAGGTCCCCCACGCCGATCTCGTCAACGCCATTCGCGCCCTCGCCATGGACGCGGTGCAGAAGGCCAACTCCGGCCACCCCGGCATGCCCATGGGCATGGCCGAGATCGCCGAGGTGCTCTGGCGCCGGTTCCTGCGCCACAACCCGGCCAACCCCGCGTGGGCCGACCGCGACCGCTTCGTGCTCTCGAACGGCCACGGCTCGATGCTCCAGTACGCGCTGCTGCACCTCTCGGGCTACGCGCTCACGATCGACGACCTGAAGGCGTTCCGGCAGCTGCACTCGAAGACGCCGGGCCACCCTGAGGTGCACGTCACCCCGGGCGTCGAGACGACGACGGGCCCGCTGGGGCAGGGGCTCGCCAACGCCGTGGGCATGGCGCTCGCCGAGAAGCTCCTCGCCGCCGAGTTCAACCGGCCCGGCCACACCGTGGTCGACCACAACACCTACGTGTTCCTGGGCGACGGCTGCCTCATGGAGGGCATCTCCCACGAGGCATGCTCCCTCGCCGGCACGCTCGCCCTCGGCAAGCTCATCGCCCTCTACGACGACAACGGCATCTCCATCGACGGGGAGGTGGAGGGCTGGTTCACCGACAACACGCCGATGCGCTTCGCCGCCTACGGCTGGCACGTGATCCCGAACGTGAACGGGCACGACCCGAAGGCCGTCGAGGCCGCCATCGCGGAAGCGCGCGCGGACGACTCCAA
>CAZPLW010000191.1:0-8639 GCA_964587315.1 uncultured Lysobacter sp. | reverse complement strand
GCGGCCCTGGCCGGCGGATGGGGCCGGGGTTGCCCCAGGCGGCCGGGCGGCTCGCGGGCCGCGGGCGCCCGGCCAAGGCGGACACCGACGCCGCGCCCGCGCTGGCCGCGCGCTTCGGCATCCGTTCGATTCCGACCCTGGTGCTCCTGCAAGACGGAGTGGAGACGAGCCGCGTCACCGGGGCTCGTTCCGCGACCGACCTGGAGCGATGGGTCGCGACCCGTTGAGGTTTCGATGAAGACCACCATCCTCGCCACCCTCGTCGCCACCGCTCTTCTCGCGGCCGCCTGCGGCGACGTCCAGAAAGCGGCGCCGTCCTCCGTGGCATCCACGCCGCTCGCCACCGGGACGGTCGAGGTGCGAGAAGTGGAGCTCACCGTGTCCGCCGAGGCCGTCGTCGAGGCCGTGCGCCAGTCGACCGTGTCCGCGCAGGTGTCCGGCCGCATCGTCGACATCCGGTTCGACGTGGGCGATCGCGTGCAGAAAGGCGACGTCATCGTGCGGATCGACGAGCGCGCCGCGAGCCAGGCCCTGGCCGCAAGCGAGGCCCAGGCGCGCGAGGCCGAGGCCGCCATGGTAAACGCGCGCGCCCAGCTCGACCGCACCCGGCAGCTCGTGCAGCAGAAGTTCGTGAGCCAGGCCGCCCTCGACAAGGCGGAGTCCGACTTCAAGGGCGCCGAATCGCGCTTCAAGGCGACGCTTGCCGGCGCCGGCGCGGCCGCGACCGAGCGCAGTTTCGCCACGATCGTCGCGCCCTACAGCGGCATCGTCTCCGCCCGTCACGTCCAGCTGGGCGAGATGGCATCGCCGGGAAAGCCGCTCCTCACCGGCTTCGATCCTTCCGGCCTGCGCGTGGTGGCCACGGTCGCCTCGGCGCAGGTACCCGCCATCCAGGCCGGCGCCGGGGCGCGCATCGAGGTGCCCTCGCTCGAGCGCTGGATCGACGTGAAGAGCGTCACGGTCGTCCCCTCGGCGGACCCGCGCACGCACACCACGCAGGTGAGGCTCGACCTTCCCGTCGATTCGAAGGGCCTGCTGCCCGGGGTCTTCGCGCGCGCGCACTTCGTCACCGGAAAGGCGCCTCGCCTCATGGTGCCGCGCGCGGCGATCCTGCGCCGCAGCGAGGTCACCGCGGTCTACGTGGTCGATGCGAAGGGCGAGCCCCGCCTGAGGCAGGTCCGCATCGGCACCGCCACCGACGCGAAGTCCGTCGAGGTCCTCGCCGGCTTGCTGCCCGGCGAGAAAGTGGCCCTCGAGCCGGTCAAGGCCGGCATGGACCCGGTCGCCGCGAACTGACACGCCCCCCCAACGAGCAGACCCGGAGAAAACCATGGCCCACGTCGTCATCCTCGGTGCCGGATTGGGCGGCATGCCCGCCGCGTACGAAATGCGCCACGCCCTTGCGAAGGAACACCGCGTCACCGTGGTGAACCGCGGCGAGAAATTCCAGTTCGTGCCGTCGAATCCCTGGCTCGCCGTCAACTGGCGCAAGCGCGATGACATCGAATTCGACGTGACGCCCCATCTCGCGCGGAAGGGCATCGACTTCATCCCCGTGGGCGCGAAGCGCCTCGACCCGGCCGCCAACCGCCTCGAACTGGAGGACGGCCGCACCGTGACCTACGACTACCTCGTGATCGCGACGGGACCGAAGCTCGCCTTCGACGAGGTGCCGGGACTGGGGCCGGGCGGCCACACGCACTCCGTCTGCCATGCCGACCATGCCGCCGCCTCGGGCGCCGGGTGGGAAGCCTTCTGCGCCGATCCCGGCCCGATCGTGGTGGGCGCGGCCGCCGGCGCCTCGTGCTTCGGACCGGCCTATGAATTCGCCTTCATCCTCGACGCGGACCTGAGGAAGCGCCGGATCCGCGACCGCGTTCCCATGACCTTCGTGACGCCCGAACCGTACGTGGGCCACCTGGGCCTCGCCGGCGTGGGCGATTCCCGCGGACTCATGGAATCGGCCCTGCGCGAGCGCCACATCAAGTGGATCACCAATGCGAAGATCGAGCGCGTCGAGGCGGGAACGCTGCACGCGATCGAGTTCGACGAGGATGCGAAGGAAAGGAAGCGTCACGCGGTGCCGTTCCGCTACTCGATGGTACTGCCCGCCTTCAAGGGCGTGGACGCCGTGGCCGGCATCGAGGGCCTCACCAATCCGCGGGGCTTCATCCTCATCGACGAGTTCCAGCGCAATCCGCGCTACGCCAACATCTTCTCGGCCGGCGTGTGCGTGGCCATCCCGCCGGTGGAGCCGACGCCCGTGCCCACGGGCGCGCCCAAGACGGGCTTCATGATCGAGTCGATGGTGACGGCCGCGGTGGGCAACATCCGGGAGGCCATCGCCGGCAAGGCCCCCACGCACCGCGCCACCTGGAACGCCGTGTGCCTCGCGGACTTCGGCGACACGGGCATGGCCTTCATCGCTCTGCCCCAGATCGCCCCGCGGAACCTCAACTGGACGAGCGAGGGCAAGTGGGTGCACCTCGCCAAGATCGCCTTCGAGAAGTACTTCATCGGCAAGATGAAGAAGGGCGACTCGGAGCCGTATTACGAGAAGCTCGTGATGCACGCCCTGGGCATCCGCAAGCTCAAGGGCTGACGGGAGGCACGCCGGATGGGACTCTCGGGGCGCATCGCGCGCTACTTCCAGGACTCGCAGCTCACTCCCCTGGTCGCCCTGGTGGCGCTCCTGCTGGGCGCGTTCGCCGTCCTGGTCACGCCCCGCGAGGAGGAGCCCCAGATCAACGTGACGATGGCGAACGTGTTCATCCCGTTTCCCGGCGCGTCGGTGCGCGACGTCGAGTCGCTCGTCTCGATACCGGCCGAGCAGGTGCTCTCCCAGATGGAGGGCATCGAGCACGTGTACTCCGTCACGCGCCCGGGCCTGTCGATCCTCACGGTCCAGTTCCGGGTGGGCGTGCCGCGGATCGACGCCATCGTGCGTTTGCGCGACACCATGAGCGCCAACCGCGACTGGGCGCCTCCCGAGCTGGGCATCCTCGAACCCATCATCAAGCCCAGGGGCATCGACGACGTGCCCGTCGTCTCGCTGGCGCTCTGGAGCGACGACGAGGCCAAGGGCGCCTACGAGCTGGAGCGCGTCGCCCACGCCGTCGAGGCGGAACTGAAGCGCGTCGCGGGAACGCGGGAGGTGCAGTCGCTCGGGGGTCCCGGCCGGGTGGTGCGCGTGATCCTCGACGCCGACCGCCTCGCCTCCCACGGCGTCACCGCGCTCGACGTGAAAGGCGCCCTGCAACTGTCCAACGTCACGGCGCCCACGGGCAAGCTGGTGCGCGACAACCGCGAGATCGCGGTGGAGACCGGCAACTACCTGGAGTCGGCCGCGGACGTGCGCTCGCTCGTGGTGGGCGTGCAGGAGAGGCGCCCGGTCTACCTCGCCGACGTGGCCGAGGTCGTCGACGGCCCCGACCAGGCCAATCGCTACGTCTGGACCGGGACGGGCCCGGCCGCTTCGGAGAAGGGAATCCGGCGCGCGGGCGAGCACCCCGCCGTGACCCTCCAGGTCACCAAGAAGCCCGGCGAGAACGCCGTCGACGTCGCGGGCCGCGTGATGCAGCGCATCGGGGAGCTTCGCGGCACGATCATCCCGGCGGACGTGCACGCCACCGTCACCCGCAACTACGGGGCCACGGCCGACGACAAGGCCCGCAGCCTCATCAAGAAGCTCGTCTTCGCGACCCTCAGCGTCGTCGTGCTCGTCTTCGCGACGCTCGGCCGGCGCGAGGCGCTGATCGTGGGCCTCGCGGTCGTGCTCACGCTCGCCTCCACGCTCTTCGCCTCCTGGGCCTGGGGGTTCACGCTCAACCGCGTCTCGCTCTTCGCGCTCATCTTCTCCATCGGCATCCTCGTGGACGACGCGATCGTGGTCGTGGAGAACATCCACCGGCATCGCGGGATCCACGGCGGGGCGCTTCGGACCATCATTCCCGCGGCCGTCGACGAGGTCGGCGGGCCCACGATCCTCGCGACCCTCACCGTCATCGCCGCGCTCCTGCCGATGGCCTTCGTCTCGGGCCTCATGGGCCCGTACATGAGCCCCATCCCCATCAACGCGAGCATGGGGATGCTCCTGTCCCTCGCGATCGCCTTCACCGTGACGCCCTGGCTCGCCCTCAAGTTCCTCGCCTCGGACGCCCCGTCGCACGCCAGCGCCCTCGACGCGAAGCTCGAGCGCTTCTTCGGCTCGCTCCTGGGCCGCTTCATCACGGACCCGGCCGCGGCGCGCAACCGGCGGCGCCTGGGCCTGGGCATCGCGGTGGCGATCGTGCTCTCCGCGGGGCTGGCGGGCGTGAAGCTCGTGGTCCTGAAGATGCTTCCCTTCGACAACAAGTCGGAGTTCCAGGTGGTGGTGGACATGCCGGCGGGCACCCCGCTCGAGGTGACGGCCGCCGTGCTTCGCGAACTGGGCGCGCACGTGGCGGGCGTTCCCGAGGTGACGGACTACCAGGCCTACGCGGGCCTCGCCTCGCCCATCAACTTCAACGGCCTCGTTCGCCAGTACTACCTGCGCAGCCTCTCGGAGCAGGGCGACCTGCAGGTGAACCTCGTCGACAAGTCGAAGCGCCACCGCAAGAGCCACGAGATCGCCGCGGGCGTGCGGCCCGCCCTCGAGGAGATCGGCCGCCGCTGGAAGGCGAAGGTCAAGGTGGTGGAAGTGCCGCCGGGCCCCCCCGTGCTCTCCCCCATCGTCGCCGAGGTCTACGGCCCCGACGACGCCGGGAGGATCCGCGTGGCGAAGAGGATCCGCGAGGCGCTCGCCGCCACGCCGGACATCGTGGGCATCGACGACACGGTCGACGACCCTGCCCCGCGGATCGTCCTCCGGGTCGACCAGGGACGGGCCGCGCTCGCCGGCGTGTCGCGACGCGACGTCGTCGAGACCATGCGCGCGGGCCTGTCGGGCATGGACGCCACCCCGCTTCACGACGGGCAATCGAAGTACGAGGTCCCGGTGCGCCTCACGCTCCCGGCCGAGCAGCAGGGCGAGCTCGGGGAATTCCTGAAGCTCACGCTGCGCGCGCCCGACGGGTCGCTCGTGCCGTTGTCCGAGGTGGTCCGCGTCGTGACGAACGACCGCGAGCGCCCGGTCTACCACAAGGACCTGCTGCCGCTGGTCTACGTGGTCGCCGACCAGGCCGGCAGGACCGACAGCCCGCTCTACGGGATGTTCGCCGCCCGCGGCCGGGTCGCGGGCCAGCCTCTGGAAGACGGCGGCACGCTCGGGGAGTACTTCATCCGCCAGCCCTCCGACCCCTACCGGCAATACGCGGTGAAGTGGGACGGCGAATGGCAGGTGACCTACGAGACCTTCCGCGACATGGGCGCGGCCTACGCGGTGGGGCTGGTGCTCATCTACCTGCTCGTGGTCGCGCAGTTCCGTTCCTACCTGGTGCCGCTCGTGATCATGGCGCCCATCCCGCTCACCCTGATCGGCGTGATGCCCGGCCATGCGCTCCTGGGCGCCCACTTCACCGCGACCTCGATGATCGGCATGATCGCGCTGGCCGGCATCATCGTGCGCAATTCCATCCTGCTCGTGGACTTCGTCAACCTGAAGGTCGCCGAGGGCGTCGCCTTCCGCGACGCGGTCATGTTTTCGGCCGCGGCCCGCGCCAAGCCCATCGCCCTCACCGCGCTCGCCGCGATGATGGGGGCCGGGTTCATTCTCGACGACCCCATCTTCAACGGGCTCGCGATCTCGCTCATCTTCGGCATCCTCGTCTCCACGGCGCTCACGCTGGTGGTGATCCCGGTGCTCTACTACGCCGCCTTCCGCCGCCGTTTCGAACGCGTCCCTCCCGACGCGGCGTAACCGCCGGCGTTACAATGGCCCTCCCAGGCCATCCGGAGACCGCCCTTGGAAGAAGCCTTGGTCCTCGCCCGCGCGCAGTTCGGGCTGAACATCGCCTTTCACATCCTCTTCCCGAGCCTCACCATCGCACTCGCGTGGTTCCTGCTGGGCATGCGCGTCGCCTACCACCGCACGCGCGACGAACGGTGGCTCGCCACCTACCGCCTCTGGACCAAGATCTTCGCCCTCACGTTCGCCATGGGCGTCGTGACGGGCATCGTGATGTCGTTCCAGTTCGGCACCAACTGGCCGGGCTTCATGAACAAGGTGGGCGCCATCGCCGGGCCCCTGCTGGGCTACGAGGTGCTCACCGCCTTCTTCCTCGAGGCCACGTTCCTGGGCGTCATGCTCTTCGGGATGAACCGCGTGCCGCCGTGGGCCCACATCGGCGCGACGGCGCTCGTGGCCTTCGGCACCTCGCTCTCGGCCTTCTGGATCCTCGCCCTCAATTCGTGGATGCAGACGCCCACGGGCCACGTGCTGGACGGCAACACCTGGATCGCGGGCGACTGGCTCGCGGTCATCTTCAATCCGTCGTTCCCCTATCGCCTCGCGCACATGATGATCGCCTCGGGCCTCACCGCGGCCTTCGTGGTGACGGGACTCTCGGCGTGGCGGCTCCTCAAGGCGCCGGGCGACCCGGGCGCGCGCCGGACGATGCGCGTGGGCCTGTTCGTCGCGGCCGTGCTCGCCCCCGCGCAGGCGGTGGTCGGCGACTTCCACGGGCTCAACACGCTGCAGCACCAGCCGGCCAAGATCGCCGCAATGGAAGCCATCTGGCACACCGAGAAGGGCGTGCCGCTCGTGCTCTTCGCCATCCCGAACCCGAAGACCCGGAGCAACGACTACGCCATCGAGATCCCGTACGGGGCGAGCCTCATCCTCAAGCACGATGCGAAGGCCGAACTCAAGGGGCTCTCGGATTTCGCGCCGGACCATCCGCCGGTGGCGCCGGTGTTCTTCGCCTTCCGCCTCATGGTGGGCGTGGGTGTCCTGATGATCGCGGTGTCCTGGTTCTCGGCGTGGCGCACGCGGCGCGGGGCCGATGCGCCGCGATGGCTGCTCTGGACGCTCGCGGGTTTCACCTTCTCCGGGTGGGTCGCGACGCTGGCCGGCTGGATCGTCACCGAGATCGGCCGGCCGCCGTGGCTCGTCACCGGGGTGCTGCGCACGCGCGAGGCCGTGGGCGAGATCGCCGCCGGCTCGCTCGGCGCGAGCCTCGCGGCCTACGCCTTCACCTACGCGGGGATGTTCGTCGCCTACATGGTCGTCCTCACCCACATGGCCGGCAAGGGTGCCGAGGCACCCCCCGCGCCGTCCGCCCCGTTGGGCACGCCCCTCGGCGCCGCAGCCGACTGACGGAGACCGCCATGGACCTTCCGCTGATCTTCATGGTGCTCATGGGCGTTTCGGTGCTCGCCTACGTGGTGCTGGACGGCTACGACCTCGGCGTGGGCATGCTCATGCCGGCGGCGACGGCCGCCGAGCAGTCGGTGATGGTCTCGTCCATCGGGCCCTTCTGGGACGCGAACGAGACCTGGCTCGTGCTCGGCATCGGCATCCTGCTCGTGGCCTTTCCCCAGGCGCACGGCGTGGTGCTGGGCGAGCTCTACCTGCCGGTGGTGGCGATGCTGGTGGGGCTCATGCTGCGCGGGGTCGCCTTCGAGTTCCGCATGAAGGCGCTGGGCTGGCACCGCGAGCTGTGGAACTGGCTCTTCTGGGCCGGCTCCTTCCTCGCCTCCTTCGCGCAGGGATTCATGCTCGGCCGGTACATCACCGGGTTCGAGGACGGCATCGGCTACCTCTTCTTCGCGGCCGTGGTCGGCGCGAGCGTGTGCGGGGGGTACGTGCTTCTCGGGGCCACCTGGCTCGTCTACAAGACGGAGGGGCCGCTGCAGGCGAAGGCGCTCATCTGGTCCCGCTGGGGCCTCGCGTGGGTGGCGCTCGCGGTCGCGCTCGTGAGCCTCGCGACGCCGATGGTGAGCGAGACGGTCCGCGCGAAGTGGTTCGACTTCCCGCGCACGATCGCCCTCATGCTCCTGCCGGGCGCCTGTCTCGCGGCCGGCGCCGGGGTGTGGCTCGCGACCGGGCGCATCCTGCGCGGGACGGCGGGCCTCGATTTCCGGCCTTTCGCCTGCGCCGTCGCGATCTTCGTGATCGCGTTCCTCGGGCTCGCCTACAGCCTCTTCCCCTACGTCGTCATCGACCGCCTGACGATCTGGGAAGCGGCGGCCCACCCGTCGTCGCTGCGCGTGGTGCTCGCCGGGGCGCTCGTCGTGCTGCCCTTCATCGTGGGCTACACCGCGGTCGCGTACTACATCTTCCGTGGCAAGGCGCGGGGCGGGCTGTACGATTAGACCGCCAAGCCACCCGACGAGGGGCCCCCTTGGGGGATCGGCGGCAAGGCGCAGGCGGTCGCGGCCGACACGACAGTATTTCGCGATCCACGGCGGCAATAGGAGGCCGCCCGGCTCCTGCTGATGCGATTCGGCGCGGGCGCGCTACTTCTCGATCAACCCCTTCTTGTCCTTGACGCCCTTCCACTCGTCCGCGTCCGCCGGCGCATCCTTGCGCTCGACGATCGGCTTCCAGCCCTTCGCGAGCTCGGCGTTCAGCGCGATGAACTCCTTCTGGTCCGAGGGCACGTCGTCCTCGGCGAAGATCGCCTCCACCGGGCATTCCGCCACGCAAAGGGTGCAATCGATGCATTCGTCCGGGTCGATGACGAGCATGTTGGGACCCTCGCGGAAGCAGTCGACCGGGC
>CAZPLW010000190.1:0-8718 GCA_964587315.1 uncultured Lysobacter sp. | reverse complement strand
CCGGCCCCCGCTCACCCCCCGTTTCCTGCATTTCGTCCCGGAAGCGAGGGATTCCGGCGACGGGCCGTTGCGCTCGACCGGGTCCTTCGGGAGACTCACGGTCGGCGGAAGATCCCGCCGGTACCTTTCGGGCCAGGGAGGCCACCCCATCCATGCTCACGCTCACCGGCGTCACCCACGTCTACCCCAACGGCACGCGCGCGCTCGACGACGCCTCGCTCGAGATCCCCAACGGCATGTTCGGCCTGCTGGGCCCCAACGGCGCGGGCAAGTCCACGCTGATGCGCTGCATCGCGACGCTGCAGACACCGTCGCAAGGTTCCATCCGTTTCGGTGACATCGACGTGATCAAGGAACCCGAGAAGCTGCGCGCGACGCTGGGCTACCTGCCGCAGGATTTCGGCGTGTATCCGCGCGTCTCCGCCTGGGACCTGCTGGACCACCTGGCCGTCCTCAAGGGCGTGGCCGGCAAGGGCGAACGCAGGCAGACGGTGGAGACGCTCCTGCAGCAGGTGAACCTCTGGGACGTGCGCAAGAAGGCGGTGGCCGGCTTCTCGGGCGGCATGCGCCAGCGCTTCGGCATCGCGCAGGCGCTCATCGGCAACCCGCGCCTCATCATCGTGGACGAGCCCACGGCGGGGCTGGACCCGGAGGAGCGCAACCGCTTCAACAACCTGCTCGCGGAGATCGGCGAGAACGTGGTGGTGATCCTCTCCACGCACATCGTCGACGACGTGACGGACCTGTGCGCCAACATGGCCATCATCGTGGGCGGGCGCATCGTGCGCGTGGGGCAGCCGGCCGACCTGCTGGGCGCCATCCGCGGCCGCATCTGGAAGAGCGTGATCGGCAAGGGCGAGGTGGAGGCCGCGCGCGCCGCCATGGACGTGATCTCGACCCGCCTTCGCGGGGGGCGCACGGAGATCCACGTGGCCGCCGACGCCTCGCCGGGCGCGGGCTTCGAGCCGGTGGAGGCTTCGCTCGAGGATCTCTACTTCGCCACCCTGACGGGCCACCGCCGCGCCGCCGCCAACGGCGTTCCCGCGTAAGGGGCCGGCCATGCTCCTTCGCATCGCGGCCTTCGAGGCCCGCTACCAGCTGCGCGCGCCGCTCTTCGCGGTGGGCTTCGCGCTCTTCTTCCTCTTCACCTTCGGCTCGGTCACCGTCGACGAGATCCAGATCGGCGGCAAGGGCAACGTCAACGTGAACGCGCCCTTCGCCATCGCGCAGACGGTGGCGGTGATGAGCCTGCTCTCGGCCTTCATCGTGACGGCCTTCGTCGCCAACGTCATCGTGCGCGACGACGAGACGGGCTTCGCGCCCATCCTGCGCGCCACGCGCATCACCAAGCGCGACTATCTCCTCGGGCGCTTCGCCGGCGCCTTCCTCGTGGCCTTCCTCGTGCTGGCCTCGGTGCCGCTCGGGATGCTCGTCGGCTCCTGGATGCCGTGGCTGGACCCGGAGAAGGTGGGCCCCTTCGTCGCCTGGCACTACGTCTACTCGCTCTTCCTCGTGGGCCTGCCGACGATGTTCGTGATGGCCGCGGGCTTCTTCGCCCTCGCCACGGTGACGCGCTCGATGATGTGGACCTACGTGGGGCTCATCGCCTTCCTCGTGCTCTTCGTGACGAGCCGCATCCTGCTGCGCGACCCGATGTACGACACCATCGCGTCGCTGGCCGATCCGTTCGGTTTCAGCCCGCTCGCGCGCACCACGCGCTACTGGACGGCCGCCGAGCGCAACACGATGCTGCCGCCCATCTCGGGCCTCATGCTCGCCAACCGCGCGATCTGGATCGCGGTGGGCGCCGCGCTCTTCGGCCTCGCCTACTGGCGCTTCCGCTTCGACGCGCAGGGCATCGGCGCGGGCAAGGCGGAGAAGAGGCTGGAGAAGGACGCAGCGCCCGCCATCGGCGCGTCGCGCATCCTGCCCGCGCCTTCCTTCGGTGGCGCCACCGGCTTGCGGCAATTCCTCGCCCTCACGCGCTTCGACATGGCGTTCGTCTTCGCGAGCCCCGCCTTCTTCGTGCTGCTGGCCCTGGGCATGTTCAACGCGTTCGGGGGCCTCGCGGGCTCCATCACGCAGCGCGGCGTGGAGTACTTCCCCGTCACGCGCGCGGCCGTCCAGGTGCTCGCCGGTTCCTTCACGCTGATCCCCATCATCATCGCCATCTACTACGCGGGGGAACTCGTCTGGCGCGACCACGACCGGAAGATGCACGAGATCACGGGCGCGAGCGCGGCGCCGGACTGGGCGTTCGTCATCCCGAAGATCCTCGCCATCACCCTCGTGCTCCTGGCGACCTTCCTCGCGGGCGTGCTCGTGGCCATCGGCTTCCAGGCCTGGCACGGCTACACGAATTTCGAGCTGCCGCACTACCTCACCTGGTTCGTGCTGCCGGGCCTCGTCACGGCGGTGGAGCTCGCGATCCTGGCCGTCTTCGTGCAGGTGCTGGTGCCGCACAAGTTCATGGGCTGGGCGGTGATGCTCGTGTACGTGGTGGCGACCATCGCCCTCGCCACGGCCGGGTTCGAGCACAACCTCTACAACTACGGCGGGGCGCCTCCCGTGCCGCTTTCGGACATGAACGGCACGGGACGCTTCTGGGTCGGCATGGCGTGGTTCCACGCCTACTGGCTCGCCTTCGGCCTCGTGCTCACGGTGCTGGCGTACTGCCTGTGGCGGCGCGGAACGGAGATGCGGCTCTCGCCCCGCCTCGCGCGGCTGCGCGCGCGCCTCGCGGGAGCGCCGGGCGCGATCCTCGCCCTGGGCGTCGCCGGCTGGCTGGGCACCGGCGGCTACGCGTACTACAACACCAACGTGCTCAACCGCTACGAGACCGCCCCCGAACGCGACGCGGCGATGGCCGAGTACGAGAAGGCCCTCTACGCCTACACGAAGGTGCCGCAGCCGCGCATCGTCGACGTGAAGCTCGCGGTGGATCTCTTCCCGCGCGAAGTGCGCGCCGTGTCGACGGGCGAGTACGTGCTCGAGAACCGCACCGCCGCGCCGCTTCCCGGCGTGCACGTGCGCTGGGCCCCGGATTCCCGCGTCACGATGGCGGAGCTCTCGGTCGAAGGCGCCACGCTCGAGAAGGAGCACGGCAAGCTGCACTACCGCATCTATCGCTTCGAGACGCCGATGCAGCCGGGCGAGAAGCGCACGCTCAGGTTCAGGACGGTGCTCGAGGAGAAGGGCTTCCCCAACAGCGGCGCCCTGACGCGCATCGTGGAGAACGGCTCCTTCCTCAACAACTACGAGGTGGCGCCGATGCTGGGCATGGACGACAACCTCCTGCTCACGGACCGCGCCAAGCGCCGCAAGCACGGGCTGCCGCCGGATCGCCGCCCCCCGAAGCTGGAGGACGAGAGCGCCAACGGCAACCACTACCTTCGCCACGACACCGACTGGGTGACGGCGGAGCTCTCGCTCACGACCGACGCGGACCAGGTGCCCGTGGTGCCCGGCTACCTCGTCTCGGACACCACCGGGAACGGCCGGCGCACGCTGAAGACGCGCACCGAGGCGCCCATCCTGCAGTTCTTCTCGATGCAGTCGGCGCGCTATGCCATCAAGACCGATACGTGGCAGGGGAAGGGGCGCGAGCCCGTGGCGCTTTCCGTGTACTACCATCCCGCGCACGAGCACAACGTGAAGCTCATGCTGGACGCGATGAAGCTCTCGCTCGAGCGGTTCTCGAACGCCTTCTCGCCCTACCAGTTCAAGCAGGCGCGCATCCTCGAGTTCCCGGCGTACGACAGCTTCGCGCAGGCCTTCGCGAACACGGTGCCCTACTCGGAGGCCATCGGCTTCATCCAGAACCACCCGGCCGGCAAGCCCGAGGGGGACGAGAAGATCGACCTCGTCACCTACGTCACGGCCCACGAGATCGGCCACCAGTGGTGGGCGCACCAGGTGATCGGCGCGGACAAGCAGGGCATGACGATGCTCTCGGAGACCTTCGCGCAGTACTCCGCGATGCTGGTGATGGAGCAGCTCTACGGGCCGGCGATGGTGAGGAAGTTCCTCAAGTACGAGCTGGACTCCTACCTGCGCAATCGCGGGGCCGAGGTGGTGGAGGAACTGCCCCTCGTGCGCGTGGAGAACCAGGGCTACATCCACTACCGCAAGGGCACGCTGGTGATGTACTGGCTGAAGGAGATGGTGGGCGAGGAGGCCGTGAACCGGGCCCTTCGGCGCCTGCTCGCGAAGTACGCGTTCAAGGCGGCGCCCTACCCGTCCTCGAGCGAATTCGTGACGATGCTGCGCGAGGAGGCGGGTCCGCAGCACGGGCAGCTCATCACGGACCTCTTCGAGAGAATCACCCTCTACGACATGAAGGCGAAGGACGCGACGTGGAAGAAGCGCGCCGACGGCAGGTACGACGTCACCTTCACCGTCGAGGGGAAGAAGCTCTACGCCGACGGCAAGGGCAAGGAGGCCGAGGCGCCGCTCGACGAGCCCTTCGAGGTGGGCGTCTTCACCGCGCAGCCGGGCAAGAAGGGGTTCACGAAGGAGAGCGTGCTCGCCTTCGAGCGCCAGTCGTTCAGGTCCGGCGCGTCGAAGGTGACGCTCGTGGTGGACAAGGAGCCGTCGTGGGTCGGGGTCGATCCGTACAACAAGCGCATCGACCGCGACTCCGACGACAACCTCACGCAGGCGAAGGCGGCGTCGTAGGGCGGGCGGCGCCTAGCGCCGCGCCGCCAGTTCCTTCGCGATCTCCGCGCGCAGCTGGCGCACGCTCTGGTAGGAACGGTAATCCGGCGACATGCCGTCGAGCTGGGCCATCGCCGCCGCCAGGTGCGCCTTCGCCTCGGAGGGATTGGCGAGGGCCTGCGCCAGCTTCGCCTGGGCGAAGAACAGGCGGGTCCATTGCGTGGAGCCCGCGTCCGGGATGGTGGCGTAGAACTTGAGCGTGGGCTCGAGGGCCGTGCGGGCATCGACGAGGCGACCCAGCCGGGCGAGCGCCGCGGCATGCTGCGCTCGCACGTTGGCGAGGAACATGCGATCCCAGGTCGAGCGCTCGTCGTAGGAGCCGCGCAGTTCCGCCGCGCGCCGCAGCGACTGCTCGGCCGTCGCGTAGTCCTGCAACTGGTAGGCCGCGGCGCCGAAGCCCTCGCTGGCTTCGGCGACGTTGATCGCGTGGAAGCGCTTCTGCCCGTCGTTCTCCGGCTTGGCCTTGTCCAGCGCCGCGAGGGCCGTGCCCGCGAGCTCCCGCGCCTTCGCGTAGTCGCCGTAGATCGCGTGCAGCGCCGATTGCTGGAGGGTCAGCCACGGCTCGCGGATGAGGCGGCGGAATTCCTGCGGCCCGGCGCTTTCGTAGAAGCGGGCATTGTTGCGGCCGCCTTCCTGGATGGCGGCCTGCGAGGCCTCGCGGTTGCCCAGCTCGGCTTCGACGCGCGCGACGTGCCACCAGACGTTCGCCGCGTTCACGGCGCGCACGGCGGTCTGGGTGCCCTCGGCGCCTGCCTTCGCGGCCATGCGCAGGTATTTGAGTCCCTCGCGGGGCTGCCCGGTACCTTCCGTGTAGAGGCCGAGGGTCGAGTATTGGGCGCCGAGGTTGTTCCACGCGATGGTATTGCCCGGGTCGACCTTGAGGTAGGCCTCGTAGTCCTGCGCGGCCGCGACGAGATAGGGCAGGGCGGCCTTGAACCGGAAGCTGGTTCCTTCGAGCTCGCCCAGCCGCGACAGGAGCAGCCCCCGGGCGCGAAGGGCGAGCATGTGCCCCGGTTGCTTGCCCAGGACGCCATCGGCGACGGGCCGCGCTTCCTCGCCGATGCGACGCGCGTCGTCGGCGCGATCGACGGCCTGGAGGGAAGTCATCTGCCAGGCGGCCGCCTCCACGAAGAGCGCGGCGGCGATGGTGTCGCCGAGCTTCAGCCCGTCGATGCTCTTCGCAATGGCCCGGGCCTTTTCGAAGACGCCGATGGCCTCCGGGTGGTCGCCGTCGCGCATGGCATTGAAGCCGTGCGCGACGCCGATCTGCACGAGGGCGCGCCGCAGCGGGACGCCCGCGTCGGCCGCTTCGGCGAGCGGCAGCAGCATGTCGTAGGCCGTCTTGCCTTCCTTGCGCGCCTCGGTGAACTTGCCCTGCTGGTTCTGCACGCGGCTGATCGCGCTGTGGCCGAGCGCGAGGCTGATGAGGGTGGCCTCGGACGTGTCGCCCGCGTCCTTGAGCTTCGAGAGCACGGCCACGGCGTCCGTCGCCGCCCTCATCGCCTCGTCGAGCTGGCCCATGTTGCGCAAGGCCGTGGCGTAGCGCACCTCGGCGAGCGCGCGGTTGCGTTCCGTCGCCGGCGTGCGCAATGCGGCCGGCAGGCCGGCGTAGTAATTCATCGCGCGCTTGGAGAGGTTCACGACGATATCCAGGCGGCCGACGGGCTCCAGCTCCACCTGGAAATCCTCGAGCAGGTAGACGACGAGCTTCTCGGCCTCGGCGCGGCCGTTCTCCGCGAGCTTGCGCGTCTCCTGCGCCTGCGCTTCCGCCTCCTTCGCCCGGTTCGTGCTGATGAACCCCCAGATGGCGCTCGCCACCGCCACGAGGGCGAGGGCCGCGGCGCCCATGGCGATCTTGCGGGCCTTCACGAGCGCGGCGCGGGTGCGGGCGACGCGCGCCTGCTGGTCCGCCAGTTGCCTCTCCGCCGCCTCCTTCGCCTCCCGGGCGAGGCGCTCGTTGCGGCTCGCCTTCACCACGCCGCAGAGCACGTCGTGCGTGAGCTCGACGCGGCGGATGTCGAGCCGCTCCTCGATGCGCAGGAGGCGCCGGTTCACCAGCTTCGCGAGCGCGTCCGGCTTCGCCCCGACCTCGGCGAAGTCGTTGACGAGGTTCTCCTCCGCGAGGTTCTCGCGGTAGCCCGAGTCGGTGAGGAGGTTGTCCTCGATCACCTTCCTCACGCCCGGCGGCTGGTCCGCCAGCGCCCGTTCGTAGAACTCCTTGAGGATCGTGTCGTGCGAGCCGGCGAGCAGGTCCGCGGAGATCTCGTTCCTGCCCTGGGCTATGCGCGCGTTGTTGAGCTCGCGGCAGATGAGCGACAGGAGCGAAGGCTCCACCTCGGCGTTCTGCAGTTCCGAGCCGCCCGCGATGAAGCGCACGATGCTCTCGGCCACCTCCTGCGAGACGAGCCGGCCGCCGGGCTTCATCACCGCCGCGAGCGCCTGCTGCCCCGTCATGGGCGCGAGGCGCATGCGGTTCTGCGTGATGGAGGGCATCGCGCCCTTCACGCTCTCCAGGTGGGCGAGGTAGTCCTCGCGCAGCGCGATGAGGATGCGGTAGTCCGCGCGGCCGAAGTCGAAGCGCTCCGTGAGGGAATCGTCCGCCTCGAGGCGCGCCTCCAGTTCCTTCGGCGGGCGGTTCTCGACCAGGTCCGCCAGTTCCTCGATGAACTGCGCGGCGCGCTTCCTGCCCGCGTCGTCCGCCTGCGCGAGGGTGAAGATCTCCTCGAACTGGTCGAAGATGAGCAGCGGGATGACCGTCTTGCCGTTCGCGTCCTCGAGGATGTCGTCGCGGTGGTGCAGGAACTCCCAGAGCGATTCGCCGGAAACGGCGGAGCCGGGCTTGGTCCACGTGCCCGTGGCTTCCGTCGCGCGGAAGATGGCCTGCTTGATCTGCTCCGCGGGCGGCGGCGTGTCCGGCGAATAGTCGATGCGCACGTAGACGGGGCAATACCCGTCGGGACGAAGCCGCGGCACGATGCCGGCGCGCAGGATGGAGGTCTTCCCCAGGCCCGACTGGCCGAAGAGCACGGTGAGGAGCTTGCGTTGCACGCGGCGCGAGAGCTCGCCCACCTCGTCCTCGCGGCCGTGGAAGAAGGCGCGCGTCTCCTCGGTGAAGGAGGCGAGGCCGAGCCACGGGTGCTGCGCGTCGACGGCGGCCGTCTCGCCTTCCGGGGGCGCCACGCCCTCCGGCGCGTTCATGCCTCGTCCCGGCCGCGCGCGGCGAAGAGGGACGCGAGGCGCCCGGTGAACTCCGCCGTGGGTTCGCCCCCCGGAAGCTGCGTGATGTGCACGGCCTTGAAGCGGTCCGGCACGCGCGCGGCCTGCGGGTTCAACCCGTCCACGCACACCGGCAGCAGGAAGATGGCGTCGTCCGCCATGTTGCGCATGCGGTCGAGGGCGTAGCTCCACTCGCGCCGGAAGTAGGCTTCGAGGCGGCGATCGGTGTTGGCCGACACCACGGGGATGAAGTAGGAGCAGCGCGCGATGTTCTTGCGGATCTTGAGGTCGTAGTCGTCGCCGCCCTCGAGCCGGTCCATGTCGAACCAGGTCCGGATGCCGGCGGCGTCGAGGCCCGCCTTGAGCTTCTGCACGGCGGCGAGGTCCTCGCGCGCGTAGCTGATGAAGACCGCGTTCTCGGGCATCTCGCGCTCGGGGGGCAGCACGCGCTGCGGCGCCGCGCCGAACGGGATCACGTCCGCGGGCTTGCGGCGCGCCGTCCAGCGGCGGTGCAGCTCGTCCACGAACTGCGCGGCGCCCGTGTAGACGCGCGTCCTCACGCTCACCTGCTGCAGGAACGCCATGAGGCGGTCGTCGCCGTCGGTGTGGTCGTCGGCCAGCACCTCGCCCACGTCGCGCGGGTCCGACAGGCGCTTCCTCTTGGCCATGCGCAGGAACAGGCGCGCGAGCCAGTTGGAGAAGTTGCTGCCGATGATGAGCAGGTGGCTGTGCTCGAGCTCGTAGAAGAGCTTCTCCGGCGTGAGGTGCTCGCTCTGCAGCGCGCAG
>CAZPLW010000189.1:0-8739 GCA_964587315.1 uncultured Lysobacter sp. | reverse complement strand
GGAGGGCGCGGGCCCCGGCCGCGTCGCGGCGGGCGGCCGCTTCCTCCAGGAGGGCGCCCAGCCGGCTCGCCTCGGGAAAGCCGAACGTCGCGCCCGAACCGCGGAAGACGTGGCCCACGGCGCGCACCGCGGTGAAATCCCCGGCGGGGATCGCGACCGCGAGCCGGTCCAGGTCCGCCTCGCGCGAGGCCACGAACATCGCCCGCAGCTCGCGCGCGTCCTCCTCGAAGGCGCTGCGGCCGGCGTCGGGCGGGTCGTTCATCGCGGGCGACCGGGCCGGCGGCGCGCCTAGTCGGCGCTCTTCAACTGCGGGAAGAGGATCACGTCGCGGATCGACGGGCTGTCGGTGAAGAGCATCGCCAGGCGATCGATGCCGATGCCCTCGCCGGCCGTGGGCGGCAGGCCGTATTCCAGCGCGCGGATGTAGTCGGCGTCGTAGTACATCGCCTCCTCGTCGCCGGCTTCCTTCGCCTTCGCCTGCTGCTGGAAGCGCGCGGCCTGGTCCTCGGGGTCGTTCAGCTCCGAGAAGCCGTTGGCCATCTCGCGGCCGGTGATGAAGAGCTCGAAGCGGTCCGTCACGGCGGGGTTGGCGTCGTTGGCGCGCGCGAGCGGCGAGACGTCCGTCGGGTGCGCGACGATGAAGGTCGGCTGGACGAGCTTGTCCTCGGTCGTCGCCTCGAAGAGCTTCAGCTGCAGGAGCCCCAGCCCGTCCGTGGGGAACACCTCCACGCCGAAGGGCGCGAGCGCGACCTTCAGGTACTCGGGCTTCGAGAGCTCCGCGAGCGGGTACTTCGGGTTGTACTTCGCGATGGCCTCGGCCATGGTGAGGCGGTCGAAGGGCTTGCCCAGGTCGATGGCCTCGCCCTGGTACGTGAGGGCCGTCGTGCCGCACACCTTCCGCGCGCATTCGCGCAGCAGCGTCTCGGTGAGGTCCATCAGGTAGTGGTAGTCGCGGTAGGCCTCGTAGAACTCGATCATCGTGAACTCGGGGTTGTGCCGCGTGCTGATCCCCTCGTTGCGGAAGTTGCGGTTGATCTCGAACACCTTCTCGAGCCCGCCCACGACGAGCTTCTTGAGATACAGCTCCGGCGCGATGCGCAGGTAGAGCTCCATCTCGAGCGCGTTGTGGTGCGTGACGAAGGGCTTGGCCGCTGCGCCCCCGGGAATGGGGTGCATCATCGGCGTCTCGACCTCGAGGTAGCCGCGCGCCACGAAGAACTCGCGCACGGCCTGCACGAGCTTCGAGCGCTTCACGAAGTTCTCGCGCGACTCGGGGTTCACGATGAGGTCGACGTAGCGCTGGCGGTAGCGCGCCTCCATGTCCGTGAGGCCGTGGAACTTGTCGGGCAGCGGGCGCAGGCTCTTCGAGAGCAATCGGATCTTCGTGGCCTGGATCGTGAGCTCGCCGGTGCGCGTGCGAAAGAGCGTGCCCTCGACGCCCAGGATGTCGCCCAGGTCCCAGTGCTTGAAGGCCTCGTAGACCTCCGCGCCCACGAGGTCCGTCTTCACGTAGACCTGGATGCGACCGCTCATGTCCTGGAGGGTCGCGAAGGAGGCCTTGCCCATGAGGCGCTTCAACATCATCCGGCCCGCGACGCAGGCGGCGGGCTTCGTCGCCTCGAGATCATCGGTGCCCGTCCCGCCGTGGGCCGCGTGCACTTCGCTTGCGAGCGACTCGCGCCGGAAGTCGTTGGGGAAGGGCTGGCCGGCCTCGCGAAGCCGCGCGAGCTTCGCGCGCCGCTCGGCGATGATCTGGTTCTCGTCTTGCGGCGGCTCGTCGCCGCCGGTCGTGTTCTTGTCGTTCATTGCGCCGCCACCTTTCCGCGCGAGAATTCCATGATCATGCGCACCGTGAGGTACAGGCGCGGCTCGATGCTGTCGATGTAGATGTATTCCGCGTCGTTCGAGTGCGCGCCGAAGCCCATGAGGCCCCAGCCCTCGACCACGGGCGACTTCGTCTTCAGCGCCGCGAACGCGGCGTCGGTGCCGCCGCCGGTGCTCACCGTGGCGACGTTGAGGTTCTTGCCCAGTTCGCGGTAGACGCCCTTCGCGTGATTGGCGAAGGCGATCGACGCCGGCGGCGCCTCGAGGGGCGGGCGGCGGCGGTCGAACACGACCTCGACCTTCGCTTCCGGGACGAGCTGCGTCTTCACCTTCTCGCGGATCTTCGCCTCGATGCCGTCGAAATCGGCCACGCGCAGCACGCGGATGTCGGCCATCGCCTCGGCCTCGAACGGGATCACGTTGCGGTTGAAGCCTGCCTTGGACACGGTCCAGTTCATCTTGAGGCCGGTGGCGGGGTCGGAGAAATCCTTCATCTGCAGGATCTGGTGCGACAGTTCGTAGAGCGCGTTAATGCCCCGCTCGGGCGCGCTGCCCGCGTGCGAGGCGCGGCCCTTCACCTTGATCGTGACGCCCGCGATGCCCGCGGTGGCGAGCCGCACCTGGTCGCTGGTGCCCGTGCCCTCGTAGGACATCGTCGCGTCGTGCTCCGCGCCCGCCTTCGTGATGGCCTCGCGGTGGCCGGGGGAGCTGATCTCCTCGTCGCCGTTGATGAGGACGGTGAGCGTGCCGTACTCGTCGAACCCGGTGTCCTTGAGCACCTGGATGGCGTGCAGGATCACCGCGATGCCGTGCTTGTCGTCGGCGATGCCCAGGCCGTAGGCCTTGTTGCCGTCGATGCGGAAGGGCTGCTGCGCGCCTTGCCCCTTGGCGTACACCGTGTCCATGTGGGCGATGAGGAGCAGCTTCTTCGTGCCCTTGCCCTTGAAGGTGGCGCGGACGGCCTTGCCGATCCGCTCCGGCGTGTCCTCCATGCGATAGACGTTCGCGGGTTCGAGCAGCTCGACCTTGTCCGCGCCCAGGGCCTTCAGGCGCGCCTCGATCACGGCGGCGATGCGCTCGAGGCCCTCGGGGTCGCGGCTGCCGGACTCGATGGCGGTGAGGGTCTTGAGCGTCTCGAGCAGGGGCTGCACCTGCGTGCGCACCTGGGCGAGCACGGGCTCGACCGGCTGAGCGAAGGCGGTGGAGGCGACGAGGGCGAACGCGGCGAGCGCGCGGGCGGCGGTACGGGTCATGGCTAGACTCCCTGCTTGAGGCTGGCGGCGATGAAGTCGTCCAGGTCGCCGTCCAGCACGGCCTGGGTGTTGCCGACTTCGTGGTTGGTGCGTAGGTCCTTGATGCGCGACTGGTCCAGCACGTAGGAGCGGATCTGGTGCCCCCAGCCGATGTCGGTCTTGGTGTCCTCGAGGGCCTGCTTCTGCTCGTTGCGCTTCCTGATCTCCAGCTCGTAGAGCTTCGCCTTGAGCATCGCCATCGCCTCGGCGCGGTTCCTGTGCTGCGAGCGGTCGTTCTGCGAGGAGACCACGATGTTGGTGGGCAGGTGCGTGATGCGCACGGCCGAGTCGGTCTTGTTGATGTGCTGTCCGCCCGCGCCCGAGGCGCGGTAGGTGTCGATGCGCAGGTCCGCCGGGTTGATGTCGATCTCGATGGTGTCGTCGACCTCGGGGTAGACGAACACGCTCGCGAAGGAGGTGTGGCGGCGCGCGTTGGAATCGAAGGGGCTCTTCCTCACCAGGCGGTGGATGCCCGTCTCGGTGCGCAGGTAGCCGTAGGCGTAGGGGCCGGAGACCTTGATCGAGGCGCTCTTCAGGCCCGCGACTTCCCCGTCCGACTCCTCGAGCAGCTCGACCTTGTAGCCCTTCTTGTCGCAGTACTTCGAGTACATGCGAAGGAGCATCTGCGCCCAGTCCTGGGCTTCCGTCCCGCCCTGGCCCGCGTTGATGTCCACGAAGCAGTTGTTCGGGTCCATCGGGTGCGAGAACATGCGGCGGAACTCGAGGCCGCCCACCCGCTTCTCGAGGGCCTCGGCGTCGGCCCTCACGGCGACGAGGGTGTCGTCGTCGCCCTCGGCCTTCGCGAGCCCGAAGAGCTCGCCGGAGTCCTTGAGGCCCGATTCGATCTGCTCGATGACGGTGACGATGCCCTCGAGCGCCGCGCGTTCCTTGCCCAGCTCCTGCGCCCGGGGCGCGTCGTCCCAGATCTTCGGGTCTTCGAGCGTCCGGCCTACTTCGGCGAGGCGGGTCTTCTTGGCATCGAAGTCAAAGATACCTCCGCAGTTCCGCCGTGCGAGCGGCGAGACCGGAAAGGTGGTTTTCGATGGCGTTGAGCTGGTCGGCTTCCATGGGCATTCGTCTTCGGGCGGCGGTCAGCCCGTGATTATACCGGGGAGGGGGTGCGGCCTACGACCAGTGTTCGACGATGAGCTGCAGGGTCGTGTTGCCGTTCCATTCGTTGAGGTCGAGGCGGTAGACGGCGTCGATCTCGGCCGGGAAGGGGCCGATATCGCCGAAGCGGATGGCGGCGAGGCGGCGGTTGCCGGCCGCGAGGGTGAGCTTCGTGTGCTTTTCACCCACGATGCGCTGGTCGAGGACGCGCAGCCGGCTCGAGAAGCGCGGCTCCGGGAAGCCCTGGCCCCACACGTGGCGCTTGAGCTCGGCGGCGAGGTCGAAGGCGATCTCGTCGGAGGGCAACTCACCATCCGTCTCCAGGCGGCGCTCGAGGTCGGCGGGCGAGAGCAGTTCCCGGGCGACCGCTTCGAACGCGCGCTGGAAGTCGGCGAGACGATCGAGGGGGATCGAGGCGCCTGCGGCCGCGGCATGGCCGCCGAAGCGCCGAATGACGCCCGGCTCGCGCTTGGCCACGAGGTCGAGCGCGTCGCGAAGGTGCAGCCCGGGGATCGACCGGCCGGAACCCTTGAGATCGCCGTCGGCATCGTTCGCGAAGGCGAAGACGGGCCGGTGGAAGCGGTCCTTGAGGCGCGAGGCGAGGATGCCCACGACGCCCGCGTGCCAGTCGGCGCGGTGCACGGCGATGGACCAGGCCTCGCCCGGATCGAAGTCCGCCAGCATCGCGAGGGCCGACTCCTGCATGCCGGCCTCCACGTCCTGCCGCTCGCGGTTGAGGCGGTCGAGCTTTCCGGCGAGCTCGAGCGCCACGCGCGGATCGTCCGTGAGCAGGCACTCGATGCCGATCGACATGTCCTCCATGCGCCCGGCCGCGTTGAGGCGCGGTCCCGCGACGAAGCCCAGGTCGTAGGCGCTCGCGCGGCGCGCCTCGCGCCCGGCCACGGTGAACAGCGCCTTCACGCCCTCGCAGGCCTCGCCCGAGCGGATGCGCGCGAGGCCCTGCGCGACGAGGATGCGGTTGTTGGCGTCGAGCTTCACCACGTCGGCCACGGTGCCGAGCGCCACGAGGTCGAGCAGCGCCGCGAGGTTGGGGCCGGCGCCGGCGATCGCGCCGCGGCGGCGAAGCTCCGCGCGCAGGGCGCTCATCGTGTAGAAGATCACGCCCACGCCCGCGAGGTTCTTGCTCGCGAAGCCGCAGCCGGCCTGGTTCGGGTTCACGATGCACGCGGCCTCGGGAAGCTCGCGGCCGGGCAGGTGATGGTCCGTCACCAGCACGTCGATGCCGAGGCGCTTCGCTTCCGCGACGCCGTCGACGGACGCGATGCCGTTGTCGACCGTGACCAGCAGGTCGGGCTTTCGCTCCGCGGCCAGGCGCACGATCGCCGGCGTGAGGCCGTAGCCGAACTTGAAGCGGTCCGGGACGATGAAGTCGGCCTTGGCGCCGAAGGCCCGCAGGGCGCGCAGGGCCACGGCGCAGGCGGTGGCGCCATCGGCGTCGTAGTCGGCCACCACCAGGATGCGCTTGCCGGCCGCGATGGCATCGGCGAGCAGCAAGGCCGCCTCGTCCACGCGCGCGAGCCCCGAGGGCGGCAGCAGGCCCTCGAATCGCGAGGACAGCTCGGCGGCGCTGGCGACGCCGCGCGCGGCGAAGACACGGGCGAGGCGGGGGGCCATGCCGTCGGCGGCGAGGCGGGCGGCGGCCGTCTCGTCGACGGGGCGGATGACGATTTCAGGCATGGGCGGCCAGGGGGCGGGAGCGGGCGAACCAGCGCCAGCGCGCGGAGGGTTCGAGGTCGAAGAGGCGCAGGTCGCGGTCGGTGGGCAGCGCGAGGCGGATGCGTCCGAAGCCGGCGACGGCTTCGAGCAGCCCCGCGAACCAGTCGCGATCGAGGGCGCGGGCCGCTTCGGTCCAGCCGTCGGGATCGGCCCGGCGAAGGCAGGGCGTGAGGCTGTCCAGCACGACCAGCGTCTCGGTTTCGCGCGAGGGCGCGATCGCCGCCAGCGTCGAGGGCCGGTCGACGGTGCCGCCGCTCGCGGCGATCGCGAGCCCGCGCGCCACGGCATCGTGCGCGAGGACGCACGCGAACGGATTTGCGCCCGGCCGGGGTGCGTCGCCTTCGCCCCAGAACCACACGCCGTTCAGGAGCGGGGCCCCGCGGGCTTCGCGGGCCTCGTTGAGCGGCAGCTTCGCGAGCAGCATCTGCGCCTCGCTGAACATCGATCGCCAGCGAAGGCGCGCGCCGCCCGAGGGCAGGCGCCCGAAGGGATTGCCGCCCACGGCGTCGTCGAAGGCCACGGTGGCCGGCCGCTCGCCCGGCGGCACGCGCACGTACCAGCGGTGTGGGTGGGGCGCCTCGAAGGCGAGGCCGTCCGCGCCGAAGAACGCGTTGAGCGACGCCACGGCCTCGTCGGCCTCTTCCCGGGTGAGGGCGAGCACGGCGGGATCGTGCAGCACGAGAGCGTCGCGCTCGATCCGCTGGTGAACCGGGTCCGCGCGCAGCCAGTCGCCGGGGGCGAGACCGTCGGCGGCGGCGGTGAGGGCGGCGAGGGGCGCATCGGCGGGCAGGCCGAACCGCGCGAGCAGGAAGGACGTGGCGCTTCCGGGCTCGCGGCTCGCGCCGGCCCGGGCCAGGGCCTTCTCGATCGCCGGCAGGCGGGCGGCGCGCAGGGCGGCGGGCGCGTCGGCGGGCGCGAGGAGGTCGGGAACGAGGAGGGTGAGCGGCATGTCGAAGCGAGCGGACGATTGTGTCACACTCTGGCAGCCCTTCCCCCCGGCCCCTACGCCTTGCAGCCTTTCGAGCTTTTCGTCGGCCTGCGCTATACCCGCGCCAAGCGCCGCAACCACTTCATCTCCTTCATCTCGCTCGCCTCGATGCTCGGGATCGCGCTCGGCATCGCCGCGCTCGTGACGGTGATGTCGGTGATGAACGGCTTCGAGCGCGAGGTGCGCGCGCGCATCCTGGGCGTCGCCTCGCACCTGCAGGTGCTCGCCTTCGAGGGCGGGCTCGCCGACTGGCGCAAGGTGGCGGCGGAAGTCTCGTCCATCCCGGAAGTGAAGGCGGCCGCGCCCTTCGTCGCCGCGCAGGGGCTGCTGTCGTCCGGCTCGCAGGTGCGTGGCGTCTTCGTGCGCGGCATCGTGCCGGAGCTCGAGGAGAAGGTCGCGGACTTCGCCCAGCACCTGAAGTCCGGCAGGCTCGAGGACCTGCAACCCGGCGAGTTCGGCATCATCCTGGGCTCGGACCTCGCGCGCGCCCTGCGCGTGCAGCGCGGCGAGCGGGTGACGCTCATTGCCCCGCAGGGGCAGGTGACGCCCGCCGGCCTCGTCCCGCGCCTCAAGCAGTTCCGCGTCATGGGCATCTTCAACGTCGGGCACTACGAGTACGACTCGGGGCTCGCGCTCGTGCGGATGGAGGACGCGCAGGCCCTCTACCGGCTGGGCGAGGGCGTCTCCGGCGTGCGCTTCAAGCTCGCGAACCTGTTCGACGCGCCGCGCGTGGGCCGGGAGGCCGGCAAGCGCGTCACGGCGGAGGCCTACGTCACGGACTGGACGCAGCAGAACGCCAACTACTTCCGCGCCATCCAGATCGAGAAGCGGATGATGTTCATCATCCTCACGCTCATCATCGCGGTGGCGGCCTTCAACCTGGTCTCCACGCTCGTGATGGTGGTGACGGACAAGCTGCCGGACATCGCGATCCTGCGCACCCTGGGCGCCTCGCCCGCCTCGATCATGAAGATCTTCATGGTGCAGGGCACGGTCGTGGGCCTGGTCGGTACGGTGCTGGGCGCGGTGCTCGGGATCGTCCTCGCGCTCAACATCGACGTGGTGGTGCCGGCCGTGGAGCGCGCCTTCGGCTTCCAGATCCTCTCGCGCGAGGTGTACTACATCAGCGAGCTGCCCTCGGAGCTGCACTGGCGCGACGTGTGGTCGGTCTCGGGCGTGGCGCTGCTGCTCTCCTTCCTCGCGACCCTCTACCCGAGCTGGCGCGCGGCGCGCGTGAATCCGGCCGAAGCGTTGCGGTATGAATAGCGTGGACGACACGGTCGTCCTCTCCTGCCGCGGCCTCGAGAAGACCTTCGGCCTGGGCGACGTGGCCGTGCCGGTGCTGCGTGGCATCGACTTCGAGGTGCGCCGCGGCGAGTCCGTCGCCATCGTCGGCGCCTCGGGCTCGGGCAAGAGCACGATGCTGCACCTGCTGGGCGGCCTCGACGCGCCCACGGGCGGCGAGGTGACGCTCCTGGGCCGGTCCGTCGCGAAGCTCTCGCCGACCGCGCAGGGGCGCCTTCGCAACGAGGCCCTGGGCTTCGTCGACCAGTTCCACCACCTGCTGCCGGAATTCACGGCCGTCGAAAACGCCATGATGCCGCTGCGCATCGCCCGCGTCCCGGCCGCCGACGCGCGGCCGAAGGCGGAGGCCCTGCTGAAGCGGGTCGGACTTGGCGATCGCCTCGATCATCCGGCCGGCGTGCTGTCGGGGGGCGAGCAGCAGCGCGTCGCCGTGGCGCGCGCGCTGGTGATGCAGCCGTCGTTGCTGCTGGCCGACGAGCCAAC
>CAZPLW010000188.1:0-8739 GCA_964587315.1 uncultured Lysobacter sp. | reverse complement strand
TTCGGCCTGCTCGACGCGGTGTCCAAGGGCACGCTCGACGGCGGCCACGGCGTGGTCGCGTACTGGTACGGCAAGAACTCCGCCATGGCGCTCTGGGGCTCGGGCCCCGCCTTCGGCATGGACCCGAACATGCTCCTCGCCTGGCACTACTACGGCGGCGGCAAGGAACTGCTGGACGAGATCTACAAGGGCCTCAACCTCGACGTGCAGTCGTTCCTGTACGGCCCGATGCCCACCCAGCCGCTCGGCTGGTACAAGAAGCCGATCACCAAGTCCGCCGACTTCAAGGGCCTCAAGTTCCGGACCGTCGGCCTGTCGATCGACATCTTCGCGGGCATGGGCGCGGCGGTGAACGCGCTGCCTGGCGCCGAGATCGTGCCCGCCATGGACCGCGGCCTGCTCGACGGCGCCGAGTTCAACAACGCCACCTCGGACAAGCTCCTGGGCTTCCCGGACGTGTCGAAGGTCTGCATGCTTCGGTCGTTCCACCAGTGCTCGGAGCAGTTCGAGATCGTCTTCAACAAGAAGAAGTACGACGCCCTCCCGCCGAAGCTGAAGTCGATCATTGCGAATGCCGTCGAGGCCGCGTCGGCCGACATGTCGTGGAAGGCGGTCGACCGCTATTCCAAGGACTACATCGAGCTGCAGAAGATGGGCGTCAAGTTCTACGCCACGCCGACCGCGGTGCTCCAGGACCAGCTCAAGGCCTGGGACACCATCGTCGCGAAGAAGGAAAGCGAGAACCCGATGTTCAAGAAGGTCAACGCCTCCATGAAAGCCTTCGCCGAGCGCGCGGGCAAGTGGTCGGGCGACACGAACGTGGACTACCGCATGGCCTTCAACCACTTCTTCGGCGCGAAGAAGGGCTGATCCCCGTCGGCGGCACCCCAGTCAGCCATCCCGCGACCCGCGGGGTGGCTGATTTTTTGAAAGGCGCCGCTCGAGCGCCGAAACCGCGGTGACAGAGGACACACCCCATGCAGAAACTTCTCCTTGGCATCGACAAGCTGAGCACCTGGCTCGGGCAGGCGTTCGCCTGGTGCATCGTCGCCCTCACGGCGCTCATCTCCTGGGAGGTCTTCTCCCGTTACGTGATCTCCGCGCCCCACGCATGGGCCTTCGACGTGATGCTCATGTTCTACGGCGTCCTCTTCATGATGGCGGGGGCGTACACGCTCTCGAAGAACGGGCACGTCCGGGGTGACGTCCTCTACGGGTTCTTCCCGCCGCGCCTGCAGGCCAGTTTCGATCTCGCGCTCTACATCATCTTCTTCATCCCCGGTGTCGTCGCCCTGTGCTACGCGGGCTGGACGTACGCGGGGGATTCCTGGGCGATCAAGGAGCATTCCTCGGTCATGGCCGACGGCCCGCCCATCTACCCGTTCAAGTCCTTCATCCCCTTCGCGGGCGCCATCCTGCTCCTGCAGGGCTTCGTGGAGATCGTCCGCTGCGTCATCTGCCTGAAGGTGGGCGAATGGCCCTCGCGCGAGGAGGACGTGGAGGAGGTCGACGTCGAGAAACTCAAGGAGATGGTCAACGTGAAGGACGAGGACATCGCCGAGCTCGATGCCTACGTCGTCAAGGAAGGGGCCGCCAAGTGAAGAAGGAGATCTGGTTCGGCCTTTCCATCATGGCGCTGATCTTCGTCGGGACGATCGTCGCGCTGCCGCCGCTCTCGCAGCTCACCCAGGGCCACCTCGGCCTGCTCATGCTCTCGCTCGTGGTCGTGGCGATCATGCTCGGTTTCCCGACGGCCTTCACGCTGATGGGCATGGGCATGCTCTTCGCGTTCGCGGCGTACTACATGCAGAACAAGGTGGCCGACACGGCGCTGCAGCAGACGCTGGACCTCATGGTCTCGCGCGCCTGGTCGGTGATGAACAACGACGTGCTCATCTCGATCCCGCTCTTCGTGTTCATGGGCTACCTCGTCGAGCGGGCGAACCTCATCGAGAAGCTGTTCAAGAGCCTGCACCTCGCCCTCGCCCGCGTTCCCGGCTCGCTCGCCGTGGCGACGCTCGTCACGTGCGCCATCTTCGCGACGGCCACCGGCATCGTGGGCGCCGTCGTGACGCTCATGGGCCTGCTCGCCTTCCCGGCCATGCTCAAGGCCGGCTACAACGTGAAGGTGTCCGCCGGGGTCATCACCGCGGGCGGGTGCCTGGGCATCCTCATTCCGCCCTCGGTGATGCTCATCGTCTACGGGGCCACGGCGGGCGTCTCCGTCGTGAAGCTGTACGCCGGCGCCTTCTTCCCCGGCATCATGCTGGCCCTGCTCTACATCGGCTACGTGATCGTGATCGCCAAGATCAAGCCGGAATGGGCGCCGCCTCTCACGAAGGAGCAGCGCTTCGTGCCGCTGCCGCCGCACGCCGCCGCCGCGAAGGCCGACACCGGGGCGAGCAATGCCGTGGCCGGCTTCTTCAAGGCGATCCGCGCCAACAAGGCGGCGGTCGACGAGCGTCGCAAGATGGCCCGCGACCTGCTTCTCACGCTGCTGCCCGCGATCGCGTTCGTGGTCCTGATGGGCCTCACCTGGCATTCGATCACCAAGCCGGACGCCGTCACCGACACCTCGGGGCTGCAGACGATGGGCGGCGGCATTCTCGAGGAATCCGCCGAGAAGTCGGCTGACGGGCTCGCGCTGCCGCCGGATACCGCGCCCTCCGGGCTTTCCGCGCTGCCGGGCGACGAGCCGAAGGCGAAGGACGAAGCGCCCTCGGGCCTCACGCCGCTGCCGGCGGATTCGCCCCCGGCGAAGCCGGCAGCCGAGCCGGCCAAGCCCGACGCCAAGCCGGCGGCGGAGAAGCCCAAGGCGGCCGAAATGCCCGCCGTCGCCTGGGAGCGGACGCCGACGCCGCCCACGTTCTGGTGGATCCTCGGCGTGGGCCTCTTCGGCCTCGCGATCCTCTACTTCCTGTTCACCTACGAGCGCGTCGAGATCTACAAGCTGCTGCTCGAGTCCTTCTTCCCGCTCGCCGTGCTGATCCTCGCGGTGCTGGGCACGATCGTCTTCGGCCTCGCCACCCCGACGGAGGCCGCGGCCATCGGTTCCTACGGCGGCTTCGGCCTGGCCGCGGTGTACATGGTCGTGAAGGAGCCCACGGAGAAGATGTGGCGCATCCTGAAGACCTGGGCGCCGCTCTTCGTCGCCGCCATCATCGCGGTCATCTGGTTCCTGCTCTGGAAGTTCGAGGTGCTCGAAAGCGGCCCGCCGGCCTGGGTGGGCTGGGTCTCCGTCGGCGCCACGACGATCTGGTGCGTGATGGCCACGATGCAGGTGAAGCTCATCGGCACCGTGCGCGAGTCGGTCTACCTCACGGCCAAGACCTCGGCCATGGTGTGCTGGCTGTTCGTGGGCTCCTCGATCTTCTCGGCGGCCTTCGCGCTGCTGGGCGGCCAGGAGATCATCGAGCGCTGGGTGCTCTCGATGGGACTCACGCCGGTGCAGTTCATGATCCTCGCGCAGGCGATCATCTTCCTGCTGGGCTGGCCGCTCGAGTGGACGGAGATCATCGTGATCTTCATGCCGATCTTCATCCCGCTGCTCACCAAGTTCAACATCGACCCGCTCTTCTTCGGCCTGCTCGTGGCGCTCAACCTGCAGACGGCGTTCCTGTCGCCGCCGGTGGCCATGGCCGCGTTCTACCTGAAGGGTGTCGCTCCACCACACGTCACGCTCAACCAGATCTTCGCGGGGATGATGCCGTTCATGGGCATCCAGGTGTTCGCCCTCGCGCTGCTGTACATCTTCCCGGAGATCGGGATGTGGCTGCCGAACACGCTGTACAAGTGACCGGCGGGGGCGGCGCCTGCCGCTCCCGCCGCCCTGCCGCCCGCG
This sequence comes from uncultured Lysobacter sp., assembly GCA_964587315.1. Lineage (GTDB taxonomy): Bacteria > Pseudomonadota > Gammaproteobacteria > Burkholderiales > Usitatibacteraceae > FEB-7. Next base: position 4,898 of record CAZPLW010000188.1, on the reverse strand, counting down.
GTCGGCCCTAGCCGGCCTTGGGCGCGGGGCCCGATTCACCGCCGACCCGCGGGCCCCCGCGAGCTCCGGCCCGCGGCCCTTCCGTTCCGACCCGACATTCGCCCGATCCCATGAAACGAGTCCTCGTCACGCGCCAGGTGTTCCCCGAAGTGGTCGCGCGCCTGCGCGAGCGCTTCGAGGTGGATCACAACGAGACGGACGTTCCGTATACCCCGGCGCAGATGGCCGAACGCGCCGCCAAGGCCGACGGCATCCTCGCGACCGTGATGGACAAGGTGGGCGCGGACATCCTCGCGGCCGCCCCGGCGCTGCAGGTCGTCTCCAACATCGCGGTGGGCTACAACAACGTGGACGTCGCCGCCGCCACGGCCCGGGGCATCCGCGTGACCAACACCCCGGGCGTGCTGGACGACACCACCGCGGACCTCACCTGGGCCCTCCTCATGGCGGCCGCGCGGCGCATCGCGGAAGGCGATGCCTTCGTGCGCCGCGGCGACTGGAAGATCGCCTTCTCGATGTCCGCGTTCCTGGGCGCCGACCTGCACCACGCCACGCTCGGGGTCATCGGCATGGGCCGCATCGGCCAGGCCATCGCGAAGCGCGCGACCGGCTTCGACATGCGCGTGCTGTATCACAACCGCTCGCGCCTGCCGGAGGCGGACGAGACGCGCCTGAACGCCACCTGGGTCGGGCGGGACACCCTGCTCGCCGAGAGCGACTTCATCGTGGTGATGGTCCCGTACTCGCCGGCCGTGCACCACTACATCAAGGCGGAGGATTTCGCGATGATGAAGCCCACGGCCGTCTTCGTGAACACCGCGCGCGGGGGCGTCGTGGACGACGCGGCGCTGGTCGAGGCCCTGCGCGCGAAGCGCATCGCCGCGGCCGGCATCGACGTCTTCGAGGGCGAGCCGCTCGTGAACCCGGGCTATCTCGACCTGCCCAACGCCGTCCTCACCCCGCACATCGGCAGCGCCTCGCGCGCGACGCGCCTTCGCATGTGCGAGAGCGCCGTCGCCAACCTCACGGCCGTGCTCGAAGGCCGCCTGCCGCCGAACCTCGTCAATCCGCAAGTTCTCCAGGGAGACAAAGCATGAGCGCGAAAGTCGCATTCCTCGGCCTCGGTGTCATGGGCTTCCCCATGGCCGGCCACCTCAAGGCCAAGGGCTACGACGTCACCGTCTACAACCGCTCGGCCGCGAAGGCCGCCGACTGGGTGAAGAAGCACGGCGGGAAGTCGGCCGCGACGCCGGCCGAGGCCGCGCGCGGCGCGGACTTCGTCTGCCTGTGCGTGGGCAACGACAACGACCTGCTGGCGGTCGCGGGCGCCGCGCTCGAGGGCATGAAGGCGGGCGCGATCCTGGTCGACCACACGACCGCCTCGGCCGACGCCGCGCGCAAGCTGCACGCGGCGGCGAAGGCGATGGGCGTGCACTTCATCGACGCGCCCGTCTCCGGCGGCCAGGCCGGCGCGGAGAACGGCAAGCTCACCGTGATGTGCGGCGGCGAGCCGGCGCCCTTCGACCTCGCCAGGCCCGTGATGGACTGCTACGCCAAGGCCGTCACGCTCATGGGCCTGCCGGGCGCGGGCCAGCTCACGAAGATGGTGAACCAGATCTGCATCGCGGGCCTCGTGCAGGCGCTCTCCGAGGGCGTCGCGTTCGCGGAGAAGGCGAAGCTCGACCCGCTGCTCGTCCTCGACGTGATCTCCAAGGGCGCCGCGCAGAGCTGGCAAATGGAGAACCGCGGCAAGACGATGACCGAGCGCAAGTTCGAGTTCGGCTTCGCGGTGGACTGGATGAGGAAGGACCTCGGCATCTGCCTCGACGAGGCCAGGAGGAACGGCGCGAGATTGCCCATCACCGCCCTCGTGGACCAGTTCTACGGCGACGTGCAGAAGGCGGGCGGCAGCCGCTGGGACACCTCGTCGCTCATCACGCGTCTCTAGGCGGCCGCGCGAGGTGCGAGCGGGCGCCGCCGCCTGGAACCTGCGCCTGGCCCTCGGCCTCGCGCTGGCCTGGGCATTCTCGGCGGCGACGCTCTTCGCCGGCATCCGGCGCCTGCCCGCGAAGGCGGTGCTCCTGCGCCGGCGCCTGCGCCGCGCGGGAAGCAGCGCCGCGCCGCAGCCCGTTTCGCCGGCGGGCCTGCTCGTGCAGAACAACGCGCTGCCCGGCAACCGGGCCGATGGCTTCCGCTTCCGCCACCTGCGGCTGATGATCGTGCTCACGCCGCTCTACCTGTGGCTGGAGCTCTCGTTCGGCGTGAGCCTGCTCGACAAGATGGGCAGCTCCCTGCCCATCGACGCCACGGCGTCCGTCGAGCACTGGGGGCGCCTCATCTCCGGCCTCGCCCTCGCGCTCGTGTTCCTGAAGGGCTGGTTCGCGCAGTGCGAGAAGTGGAACCGGTCGTGGCCCGTGCGGCTCGCGGTGAGCGTGGTCATCGTCCTGCTCTCGATCTTCGCCATGTGGCACGTGCAGGACGCGGTCATCGAGTTCCACGTGACGCGGGCTTCCTCCGAGATCGCCATCGCCCTCGCGGCCCTCGCCACGGTGATCGTCGCGGGCTGGCTCCTCGTGCGCGGCTGGCTGCGGCATGCGATGGCGGCGCGGCGCAGCGTGCCGGTCACGCTGGCGGGGATCATCCTGCTCTGCGCCGGCGGCACCGCCGTCCTCGCCGGGCTCAACCCCGCCATCTCGGCGATCACGCGCGGCACGGGGATGGAGGAGCGCATCACGCGCGAGCTCGGGCAGGAGCGCCAGCGTGCCGCGAAGCTCACGGTCATCCGGCGGGGCCTGCAGAACGGCGACTACGCGCATCCGAGCCTGCCGGTGCCGCCCGCCGCGGTGGACAGCGCCGAGGGCAAGGCCTCGCTCGCGCTCTTCCCGATCGTCGCGGCCGGCCTCGATCCCGCGTTCTTCCAGCCGGACCAGGAACGCGTGGTGACGAAGCTCATGTACACGGACTGGGACCGCGACAACGGCGAGGCGGCTTTCAAGGCCTACGAGGACGCGGTGCAGGAACTCCTGCAGATTCACGAGGGGCCGTACGCGCAGGCGTCGCGCGCGTGGGAGGAACGCCGGGCCACCCAGGGCAAGGACGCCGACGCCGCGTTCGAGCGCGAGGTCCGCGGCCTGCTCGAGGGGGCGTCGGCGCCGCCGGGCCTTTCGCGCGAGGACTTTCTCGCCCATCCCGCCGCGGCCCGCTTCCTGAGGATGGCCGCGGCGTGCAACGAGTGCGAGCTCCGGCCGGGCATGAAGCGCGAGGCGTACACCCGCGAGCTGCACCGCTGGACGGAGAAGGAGAACGTGAAGACCTCGGTGCAGAACCTCGATTCGCCCGAGCACTTCGAGAGCGGAAAGGACGGCGAGTCGGCCGCGCGCACCTACTGGGTGCCCATCTGGGCGCTGCTCTTCTCGATGGTCGGCGCCGTGGTGCACCTCTTCAAGATGGCGTTCACCGTCACGGAGTACGCGCATCGCCGCGCCTTCCAGGCCGTGGGCGCCTCGGATTCGCCGCTCGCCCACCGCGTGGTGGGCCACAGCCGCCGCCTCATCGGCCTGGGGATCGTGGGCCTGTGCCTCTTCATCTTCTTCTCGGACAACCGCGTGACGGGCACCGAGACCTACGCGCGGGCGCACCGCGCCATGTGGTCGGCGCAGCCCCTCGTGGGCGCCGTCGCCGCGCACTGGACCATCAACGCGCAGGGCCTCGTCTATCCCTTCACCCGCAAGTTCCGCCCGTCGTGGCTCGACTTCGACAGCGATCCGCTCGCGTGGCTGCCGGGGGCGGGCGCGCAGGTCGAAGGGCCGGCCAAGCCCGCGCGCGGCGCGGGCCGGGGATCGTGATGTTCCGCGAAGCCCGTCCCGCCCTCCTGAAACCGGAAGGACCCCGATGAAAGATTCCGACCCGAAGCTCTCCGAGTTCCAGTCGCGCATGCTGGCCGAGGGCCTGCGCGGCCTCTTCGGCGAGGTGGACGGCGCGGCCCTGGCCGACCTCCTGCCGGCGCTCGACTGGGTCGAGGTGGCCGGCGGCGAGGTCGTGATGCGGCAGGGCGACACGGACCAGGACCTCTACATCGTGATCAGCGGCCGGCTGCGCGCCTTCGGCAGCGCGGGGCCGGCGCGCCGGCGCGAGCGCCCCGGCCCGAGCGAGGGGCCCGACCGGCGCTTCCTCAACGAGGTGCGCCGCGGCGAGTCGCTGGGCGAGGTCTCGTTCATCACCGGCGGGGCGCGCACGGCGACGGTAGTGGCCTCCCGCGATTCGGTGCTGGCGCGATTCACGCGGCCGCGGCTGGAGGCGCTCGTCGAGAAGTACCCGCGCCTCGCGTTCGGCATGGCGAAGCTCATGGTGGCGCGCCTGCAACGGGCCAACGCCGCGGGCAGCGTGCGCCGCCGCCCCACGAACCTGTGCCTGCTGCCCATCACGCCCGGGGTCGATGCGCTCTCGCTCGGCGAGCGGCTCGTGGCCCAGTTTCCCACGCGCTCGGAGGCCCTCCTGGTGACGGCCGAGTCGATCGAGGCGCGGACCGGCGTGCCCGGCATCGCGGGCGCGACCACGGCGCAGGGCGACCTCTACCGGCAACTCACGCGCGCGCTCGACGCGCTCGAGGCCTCGCACGCCTCCGTGGTGTACGTGCCCGACCGCGACCTCGACTCCGAATGGAGCCGGCGCTGCCTGCGCATGGCGGACCGGATCCTCCTGCTCGCCGATGCCGCCGCCTCGCCCGCGCTGTCGGCGGTCGAGACGCGCCTGCTCGCGGAGCACCACGTCGACACCCTGGCGGACCAGGTGCTCGTGCTGCTGCACGGCGAAGGCGCGACGGTGCCGCGCGGCACCGCCGAGTGGCTCGCGCCGCGCGCCGCGGGCCGGCTGCGCGGGCAGGTGCACGTGCGCCCTTC
>CAZPLW010000187.1:0-8818 GCA_964587315.1 uncultured Lysobacter sp. | reverse complement strand
CCGCCGCGGCGGCGAGCGCGCGGGTGGCGCCCGAGGCGGCGACGCGCGCGACCGGCGTCCACGACGAGATCCACGAGGCGATGCGCCCGTCCATCGTCGTCGCGGCCACCGCGATGCCGCTCGCGAACACGAGGAGCGAGGCGGCGAGCGCGGCGTCGATCCGCGCGAGCGCGCCGGAGTGCGCCGCCGCGAGGACCGCGCCGCCCCACAGCGCGAGCGCGAGCACGACGGTGTTGCGGGCGTCCGAATACGGGTGCTGGGTGAGCCGGTCGACCATGGTGTCCTCCGTTCGCCTCACAGGATGGGCGCGGGCCCGGGGAAGGCGGACCACGCATCGGTTTTCGGGGGCGGCGCGAAGACCACCTCGCCGCGGATGAAGTCGAGCGCGTCGCGCGCGACGCCGCCGCTTCGCAGGATGGCGTTGTGGCCCAGCCCGTTGGTGCCGCTGAAGCGCGCGCCGGGCCAGGCGCGCGCGAGGGCGAGCCCGTTCGCGAAGGGCACGTCGCGGTCCTTCGCGTCGTGGATCACGAGCGCGGGCGTGGCCAGCCGCTCGACGCTCGCGGGCAGCTCGAGCGCGCTCCAGGCGACCCCGTAATGACGCTCGATGCGCTCCTGCATGCCCCGGCGCACGCGCTCGGGCAGGCCGAAGAGGCGCGCGAAGCGGCCGGAGTAGCCGACGAGGGACGAGGGCGGGGCGACCAGCACCACGCGGCCGGCCTTGCCGCCGTTGGCCAGCCAGTGCGCGAGGGCGGCGGCGCCCAGCGAGTGCCCGACGACGCCCGCGATGCGGATGCCGCGCGCGGCGAGCGCATCGGCCATGGCCGCGAGGCCGCGCGAGAACGCGACGATCGAGGACTCGCGTCCCTCCGAGAAGCCGTGCGCTTCGTGATCGAACACGACGGCCTGGTAGCCCGCCTCGAGGGCGGCATCGACGAAGGCCGCGCCCTGCGCGCCGCGCCCGCCCCAGCCGTGGCTGAAGAGGACCGCCGGCCGGTCCACCTCGCCGAAACGCCACGCCGCCAGCCGCCCGCCGGCGGCGTTCGCGACGAACCGTTCGCCCTTGGCCAGGAAGGCGATCTCGCGCTCGCGGTGGGCCCGGCGCGGGGGCGTGAGGAAGACGCGCGTCGCGCGCTCGACCGCGTGCTCGATGCCGCGCACGCGCGCGACGGTGAGCGAGGCCCGCACCTTGGCGAGTGACAGAATGTTACGAACGATCGTGCTATTAATGGTCGGCAGGACGGCGGACATGGAGACCTCCGAAGGGGGCGATCAGCGGCGGCGGGCCGCGGGAAGGGACGGCGGGGCGAAGGACGCGACCAGGCGCTCGAAGGCGGCCAGGGCGCGGGCGCGGGCGTGCTCGTCTCCGACGAGCCGGCCCGTGTGGTAGTACGCGAGGATGATGCCGTACAGCTCGAAGACGAACTGCCGCGGGTCGGTGTCCGCGGCGAGCTCGCCCGTCTCCACCGCCATCTGCACCGCGCGCGCGAGTTCCCGCGCGAGGTGGCGCTGGCGCTCGGCCACGGCGTCGCGCATGGGGCCGGGAATGTCGTCGTATTCCGCGCTCGCCGCCTGGATGGGGCAGCCGCCCTTGAGCGAGGCGCGCTCGGGCCAGCCGACCCAGCGGTCGACGAGGGCGCGCAGCCGGGCGAGGCCGCGCGGGGCCTTCAGCGCGGGCAGGAACACTTCCTCGGTGAACCGGCGGGCCGCCTCGTCCAGCGTCGCCACCTGCAGGTCGCACCGGGAGCCGAAATGCGCGAAGAGGCCGCTCTTCGACAGGCCCGTGCGCTGCGCGAGCGTGCCGATGGTGAGCGACTCGAACCCGGCCTCGCTCGCCTGCTGCACGGCGGCCTCGAGGATCTGGGCGCGGGTCTCTTCGCCCTTGCGGGCCTTGTGGACGGCGGGTGACATCGGGCGCTTTCGGGTTCGGGAAGGCCGTTTCGGGTCGTGATGGCCGCAGAATAGAACGACCGTACTTTTATTGTCAACCCCCTTCCCGCGATACCATCGCGGCATGGACCTTCGCCGCTACGACCTCAACCTGCTCGTCGCGCTCGAGGCGCTCCTCGACGAGGCGAGCGTGACTCGCGCCGCCCAGCGGCTGAATCTCAGCCAGTCCGCCGTGAGCGCGACCCTCGAGCGCCTGCGGCACACCTTCAACGACCCGATCCTCGTGCGCGCGGGCAACCGCATGGAGCTCACCTCGCTCGCGCGGCGCCTGCAGGGCCCGGTGAAGGCGGCGCTCGTCTCGGTGCAGGCGGCGCTCGAGGTGCCGCGCGAGTTCGACCCGGCGAAGTCCGTGTTCCACGCGCGCTTCGCCCTGTCGGACTACGGCGGGCTGCTCATCCTGCCGGCGCTCTACAAGCTCCTGAAGAAGGACGCGCCCGGGTTCACGATCGAGGTGCTGCCCAAGTACCGGGACGACGTCTTCACGCGCTTGCCGGCCGGCGATGTCGACCTCGCCACGGCCGCCGAGGTGCCCGCGCGGCCGGGCATGTTCTCGACGCCGCTCGTGACCGAGCGATTCGTCGTGGCCGTCCGCCGCGGCCACCCGCTCTCGCGCGGCAAGCTCACGATCGCGAAGATGCTCGAGTACCCGCACGTGACGGTGACGGCGCACGGAACCACCGACGCCATCGTCGGGCGCGCCTTCAAGGAGCACGGTCACGAGCGCTGCGTGGTGGTGACGGTGCCCGTGTTCTCGAGCGCCATCGCCCTCGCCGCGGACTCCGACCTCGTCGCGACCGTGCCCGAGCGCATCGCCGCCTGGCTCGCACCGCGCTTCGACCTCGCGCTGCTCGAGCCGCCGTTCGACATCCCCGGGTACACGCTCCATTTGTGCTGGCACCTGCGCACGCAGCACGACCCGGCGCACCAGTACCTGCGCGAGCGGGTGCTCGAAGCCACCAAGGCGGGCCATCGACCGCGTCGATAGCCTGCTTCCGGAATATCCATTGGACGGATGTAAACCCCCCCATTACATTGGGCGGGCGTGACGGAGGTACTCCGCCCCCCGGTTTACCGGGGACTGGAATCCGGCAGGTCGCGCTCGACTGCCGGATGTGTGGAGTTAGAGGGCCCCCTAGTGGGGCCCTTCTTTTTTCCCGGCGCGAACATCAGCGCAACCCGACGATGCGGTGGAAGGTCACCAGCATCCCGGCCGTCGCGCCCCAGATGAAGCGCCCCCGCCAGGGCATCGCCCAGTACTTGCGCAGCCGCCCCCGGTAGTAGGCGCTCTCGTGCCGGTGATTGGCCTCGTCCAGCAGGAACGCGAGGGGGACCTCGAAGACGTCGGCCACTTCGCGCGGATCCGGGCGCCAGGCCAGGGGCGGCTCCGCCCAGCCCACGACCGGACGCACGCGATAGCCGGTGGAGGTGTGGTAGTCCGGCAATTCGCCCAGCACCTCCACGATGCCGGGGTCGAGCCCCACTTCCTCCTGCGCCTCGCGAAGCGCCGTCTGCGCGGCCCCCTCGTCGGGCTGCGCGCGCCCGCCGGGGAAGCTGATCTGCCCCGCGTGGTCGGCGAGGTCCGCGGTGCGCTGGGTGAAGACGACGCTCGGGCCCTCGGGACGGTTCACCACGAGCAGCAGGACCGCGGCGGGCGTGAGCGACGGTTGGCTCGCGGCCTCCCGCTGCTTCTCGAGATCGTCGGCGGTGAGCAGGCTCTCGACCGCGGGACGGCTCGCGAGGCGGCGCCGGATCTCGTCGCGATCCGGGGCGGGCGGCACGTTTCCGATTCGGGAGAGCACGGGCCGAGTATAAGATGCGCCCACCATGATCCTCCACGACTATTGGCGTTCCTCCGCGGCGTTCCGGGTGCGCATCGGCCTTCGCCTGAAGGGCCTGGAGGCCGAGCGCCGCTTCGTCCACCTCGCCCGGGGCGAGCAGCGTGCCCCGGCGTATCTCGAGAGGAACCCGCAGGGCTTCGTCCCGCTGCTCGAGGACGGGCCGCGCTCGCTCACGCAATCGCTCGCCATCCTCGAGTACCTCGAGGAGACGAATCCGCGGCCGCCGATCCTGCCCGCGGACCCGGCCGGGCGCGCGTGGGTGCGGGCCGTCGCGCTCGCGGTCGCCTGCGACATCCACCCCCTCAACAACCTGCGCGTGCTGCAGTACCTGAAGCGCGAGCTCGGGGCCGACGAGGCCGCCCGCGACCGCTGGTACGCCCACTGGGTGGCCGAGGGTCTCGCGCCCATCGAGGCGATGCTGGCCTCGCGCCCCGGCTCCGGCCCGTTCTGCCTGGGCGCCGAGCCGACGATCGCCGACATCTGCCTCGTGCCGCAGGTCTTCAACGCGAGGCGCTACCGGGTTCCGCTCGATCCCTATCCGCGCATCCGGGCGGTGACGGACGCCTGCCTGGAAAGGCCCGCGTTCGACCTCGCGCAGCCCGCGAAGCAGCCGGACGCCGACCCCGCCGCGTGAACGGGCGGGAACTTTTCGGGCCCGCCGGCGCAATAGCCGGTGGATGGACCCGAAAACGACCATGGCCCCCCGAGACATGCAACCCGAGCTGAGCCTCCTCTCCCGCCTGCGTCGCGGCGACGAGGAAGCCTTCGCCGAGCTCTACCGCCGCCACAAGGACGCGGTCTACCGGTTCGCCCTGCTCTGGTCGGGCTCGGCGGCGGTGGCCGCGGACGTGACGCAGGAGGCCTTCCTCGCGTTCATCGCGAAGCCGGAAATGTACGACCCGGCGCGCGGCTCCTTCGCGGCGTGGCTCTGCGGCGTCGCGCGGAACCTCGCGCGCAAGGAAGCCGGCCTGCGCGAGGACGCCACCGATCCGGGCGACCTGCTCGCCGACCACGCGATGCCCGAGTCCTTCGTCGAGCACGCCACGCCCGAGGCGCGGCTGCTGGCCGACGAGCGGGCCGACCAGGTGCGCGCGGCCCTCGCCGCCGTGGCCCCGCACTACCGCGACGTGCTCGTGCTGTGCGAGCTGTGCGACCACTCCTACGCCGAGACCGCCCAGGTCTGCGGCATCGACATCGGCACCGTGCGATCGCGCCTTTCCCGCGGCCGCGCGCAGCTTGCCCAGCAACTTTCCCGGCGCGGCCTGCTTTCCGGCTCGCCGCGAGTGAAGGAGGCCTCATGAACACCCCGCAGATTCCCCCGCTCACCGCCGTCGAGGCGTCGCGGCTCGAGGACAGGCTCGCCGAGCTGCGTGCCGCGAGCGCGGACCTCGAAGCCCCGCCCGCGCTCGAGGACGGCCTGCGCCGCGCCTTCCGCGCCAAGGCCCGTCGCGAGGCGGTCCGCCCGCGCCTGTGGTGGATGCCGCCCCTCGCGCTCGCCGCCACGGTGGCGGCCGTGAGCTGGATCGCGCGCGTCCCCGGCGATCTTCCCGTGCCCGCCGCCGCGCCGGTCCAGGCTTCGCTCGACGACGGCGGACCGTTCCTCGCGCTGCGGCCGCTCGAGCGCATCGCGCTCGAGCCCTCGGCGACCGTGGTGCGCACCGAGTTCCCGCGCGCCTATCTCGCGCAGCTGGGCCTGCCCGTCGCCCCCGAGCGCGCCGGCGAGCCGGTGCAGGCCGAGCTCCTCTATTCCGCGGAAGGCGAGGCCCTCGCCGTCCGCCTCCTCGACTCGAACTGACGAACGCACCGAAAGGCCTCCCATGAAGCGCACCCCCATCGCCCTTGCCCTCTGCGGCCTCTTCCTCTGCGCCGGCGCCGGCGCGCAGGAGCCCGCCACCCCGCCCGTCGTCATCCTCCACGAGCACCTTGCGCAGGCCGACTCGGCCCGGGCGAGCGCCGAGGCCGCCCGCGCGAGCGCCGACGCCTGGCGCGTGTGGGGCGACGAGCTGCGCGCCTCCCTCGGCTCGATGTACGGCCCGCAGTTCGCGAGCAACAAGGTGGTGAAGGGCGCGCCCTACTCCGCGGACGTGCTCACCGAGAACAACCAGCCCCTCGCCGACGGCAACGTCATCTCGAAGAAGACGGCCGGCCGCATCTTCCGCGACGGCGAGGGCCGCACGCGCCAGGAGACGGTGGTCGACGGCACGCCGCGGTCGATCCAGCTCTTCGACCCGGTGGAGAGGAAGTCCGTGATGCTGCTGCCGGGCTCGAAGAAGGCCGTGACGATGCCGAACATGTCGTTCACCACCAAGGGCGACGTGAAGAACCTGCAGGTGGTGAAGGTGAACGGGCGCGAGATCCGCGTCGAGAACGGCAAGGTGAGCGTGGACGGCAAGGAGGCCGCGGGGAACGTCGAGGTCGACGCGGGCGGCAAGACGATCCGCGTGGAGAACGGCAAGGTCACGATCGACGGCAAGGAGCTCAAGCCCGGCGCGGCGGGCACGAGCCGGCACGCCGTGGTGGAGACCGACACGAAGGACGGCGTGCGCCGCGAGACGGTGCGCGTGCAGGTGGTGAGCAGTGGCGAGGAGGACGTGGGCAAGGCCTTCACCCATCACCTCGCCCCGCTGCCGCCCATGCCGCCGGTGCCGCCCATGCCGCCGATCCCCGTCTCGGGCGAGCACGGCAAGGCCAAGGCCGCCACCAGCTCCCTGGGCTCGAAGGATTTCGACGGCGTGCGCGCCGACGGCAAGCTCGTGCAGCAGACCATCGCGGCGGGCGAGATCGGCAACCGCAACCCGATCCTGGTCACCACCGAGACGTGGTACTCGCCCGAGCTGCAGGTGACCGTGTACTCGCGCCACAACGACCCGCGTCGCGGCGAGACGATCTACAAGCTCGCGAACATCCGCCGCGCCGAGCCCGCCGCCGAGCTCTTCAAGGTGCCCGCGGAGTACGCGACCACGAAGCCGGGCACGCCCCCGGCGCGCTCGCCGGGCTAGCGGCTAGAAGCGCGAGCCGGGCTCGAGGAGGAAGGCCGCTTCCTCCGCCGTGCTCGGGCGGCCGAGCGCCGCGTTGCGGTGCGGGAAGCGCCCGAAGCGCCGGATGATGACGCGGTGCTTCTCGGCCCATTCGGTCATCCCGCGCGTCGGCTCGAACGCCTCGAGCGAGCCCATGAGGGCCACGCAGCGGTCCTGCTCGGCGAGGCTTTCGGCATGCTCGAAGGGCAGGTAGGCGAAGAGGCGCTCCACCGGCAGGAGCGACGCGTCCCAACCGCGCCCCAGCAGGATCTTCGCCCCCGAGAGCGCGCGCCCGTCCTGCGCGAAGGCCCCCGGGGCGGCCCCGGAGAGGTTGGGGGAAAACTGGTCCAGCACGATGACGGGCGCGGGCAGTTCGCGCGGCGTGGCGGCCCAGCGGTCGCGCTCGCCCAGGGCGGCGCAGGCGTGCAGCGCGAGGAAGCGGCGGCGGATCGCCTCGTCGAAGGCCGGGTCCTTCGCGAACCACTCGCGCCGCGACCGGCCGTGCTCCGGCGAACCGGGCTCCCCGAACCAGAACGCGAGGACGGCCGCGGCCTCCGGATCCATCAGGGCTTCGTCGCGTTCGCCGCGCGCTTGGACAACTGCCCGGCGTTGCGGCGCGTGGGCTCGTCGCCGCCCGCCACGCGCTTCCTGCCGCGCCGCTTCGCGGGCGGCGGGCGGAAGATCTGCCGGAAGGCGGCGAACTGCTCGCGCCAGCTCAGGCGCTCCGAGGACAGGGCCTCGAAGAAGGTCGCGATGCGCTTGGACACCACGACCGTGTACAGGCCCAGCACCATCGTCGGGATGAAGATGAGCATGAAGATCCAGAACTTGTTCCAGCCCGGCAGGTCGGCGTGGCTGAAGAGGTTCATGCCGAGGAAGCCCGTGACGACCGTGCCCACCATGCCGCACGCGGACACGACCGTGAGGCGCATCGCGTTGTCGCTCGCCTTCCTCGTGCGCTCGGCGTCGAGGTACTGGTTGATGTCCTGCGCCTCCTCGCGCACCTCCGCGTAGAGCTTGTCGCTGCCCAGCTGGTGCGTCCAGCGGCCGTAGAGGTCGGCGGCGAGCACCTGGTTCGAGATCTCGTGGAACCAGTAGCGGTGGTTGAAGCGCAGGAAGAGCTCCAGGGCCTCGCGCACGTTGCGCTTGAAGTCGCGCACGCTCTCGTAGTCGCCCACGCGCAGGCGCTCGACCGCGATGGAGAAGCGGTTCGAGAGGTTGAGGAGCGCGCCCTTGTGGAAGTTGGCGATGAGGCCGATCTGGAAGAACTGGTGGCGGAAGCTCGCCAGGAGGTCGGTGCGCTCGTCCTCGTGCTTGGTGACCATCGCGAAGTGCACGCCGCAGAACAGGTAGCGCGTGTTCATCGGGCTCGAGGGCCCGTGCGGGTCCCAGTAGCGGTCGTAGCAGTGCCGCTCCTCGAAATCCGCGAGGAACCCCGTCGCGAAGGGCAGCGTGTCCGACGGGCCCCACTTGGCGGCGTAGCCGATGCGCGTGAAGTCGCCCTTCGTGAGCCGCCCGGGCTCGTCGAAGGACAGGTAGCTCATGATCGGGATGCGCTTGTTCTCGATCTGGTAGTACTGGATCTCGCCGCCGCCCAGGTACGCGGGCACCAGCGGCTGCATGAGCGACTCCCAGTGCAGCGACAGGGGCGTCTGCTTGATGTCGCGCACGAGCGAGACGTACTTGTCGCGGTCGCCGTAGTCCGAGGCCGTGAGCAGGCTCCCGTCGTGGCCCAGGAACTCCACCTGGTACGTGCAGTGGGCGCCCTGCCCCGGCGCGTCCCAGTACGGCGGGTACGGGCGGCCGAAGCGGTCCATCACCTCCACGGCCTGGTCGAGCGGGATGTCGCGGGCGGAGATCTCGAGCGCCACGAGGGCGAGGTCGACGTCGTAGAAAAACACCAGCCGCACGCGCTCGACCTTGAAGTCGATGGGTGACGTCCCCTCGTTCAGGCGCACCCGCCCCGTGGCGAAGTCGGCCCGGCCGAAAATGTGCAGGCCCGAGGGCGTGTGCGCG
>CAZPLW010000186.1:0-8836 GCA_964587315.1 uncultured Lysobacter sp. | reverse complement strand
CGACCACCGGCTGGAATCCCTCGCGCGCGAGCGCCTGTCCACCGTGTACTTCCCCGGCGGCAAGATCACGATGCTGCCCGAGGGCGCCATCGCCGAGGCGACGCTCGCCGAGGGCAAGACCGTCCCGGCCGCCTCGCTCTACCTGGACCTCGCGCCGGACACGCTCGAGATCGTCGCGACCGCCTCGCGGCTCGAGCGCGTGACCATCGCCACGAACCTGCGCATCGCGGAGCTGGAAACCCGGCGGCCCGGGGGGGCGCTCGAGGCGGGGCGGGTGGACGGACCCCACGGCGAGGACCTGCTGCTCCTGTGGCGCCTCGCGAAGAAGCTGCGCGCGGCGCGGGGGGCTGCGGAAGAGAAATCGGAAAAGCTCGACTACACCTTCCGCGTGGAGAACGGCCGCGTCGCCATCGAGCCGCGCCGCCGCGGCACGCCCATCGACGTCCTGGTCTCCGAGCTCATGATCCACGTGAACTCGTCCTGGGGCCGCCTGCTGGCCGAGGCCGGCGTGCCGGCCATCTACCGCAACCAGGTGGGGATCAAGACGCGCATGGAAACGGTGCCGGGCAAGCACGACTGGCTGGGCGTCTCGCACTACGCGTGGTCCAGCTCGCCGCTGCGGCGCTTCGCGGACCTCGCCAACCAGCGCCAGCTGGTCTCGCTCCTCACGGGCGCGCAGCCGGCCTACACGAAGGACGAACTGGGCGCCGCCGCGCGCGACTTCGAGACCGCCTACGAGGCCTACGCCGAGCACCAGCGCCACCTCGAGCGCTACTGGTGCCTGCGCTACGTCGCGCAGGAGGGAATGGAGGGCGCGGACGCGACGATCATCCGCGACGAGCTGGTGCGCCTCGAGGGCATCCCGCTCGTGTGCCGCGCCACCGGGCTGCCGCCGTCGTCCGCGGGCGACAGGGTCCGCATCGCCTTCGGCGAGCCGGACTTGTGGGAGGTCAACCTTCCCTGCCGCTACGCGGGAAAACCGGTGGCCTGACGCGCGGGCGCTGCTATCATCCGGGCTCATGATCCGCCCGCCCGAGCGAGCCCGCGCCTGCCGATGGAGCTGAGGCAGAACCCCTTCGACGCGCTCGTCCCCTTCAGCGAATCCCTCACTGAGCGGTTCGGCCTCGCCGCCGCCATGCAGGTCGCCCTCGTCGCCTCCGTCGCGTTCCACGCCACGGCCATCGTGGGGCTGGGGTTCAAGGTCCCGAACTGGCGGGCCTGGGACGCCCCGCACAACGTGCTCGACGTGGTGCTGGTCAACGCGAAGAGCGCGAAGAAGCCCGACAAGGCCGACGCGCTCGCGCAGGCCAACCTCGACGGCGGCGGCAACACGGACCAGAAGCGCCGTGCCTCCAATCCCTTCCCCGTCGTCGACCAGAAGGAGACGGCCGCGGAGATGAAGGTCGCCCAGAGCCGCGTGAAGCAGCTCGAGCAGGAGGCCAAGGAGCTCATGACGCGCATGAAGTCGCAGGCGGCCGTCGCGCCCGCGGACCCGGTGGCCGAGCGCGGCGACAGGACGCCCGACAAGACCGCGCAGGACCTCATCGAGAAGAGCCTCGAGATCCAGCGGCTGGAGGCCCAGATCCGCCGCGACTACCAGGCCTACCAGGAACGCCCGCGCAAGCAGTTCGTGGGCGCCCGGGCGGCCGAGTACCGCTTCGCCGCGTACGTCGACAACTGGCGGCTCAAGGTCGAGCGCGTGGGCAACCTCAACTATCCCGACGAGGCGCGGCAGAAGAAGGTCTACGGCTCGCTGCAGCTCACGGTGGGCATCAAGCCCGACGGCGACGTGGAGTCGGTCGAGATCAACCGCTCCTCCGGCAAGAAGGTGCTCGACCAGGCGGCCATCCGCATCGTGCGCCTGGCCGCGCCGTTCGACCGCTTCCCGGACGCGATCCGCCGCGACACGGACATCCTCTACATCACGCGCACCTGGACCTTCGCGCGCGGCGACCAGCTATCCGCCGAGTAGGCGCTCCTCGCGCCAGCGCTTGCCGCCCAGCACCTTCGCCGCGACGGCCGCCAGCCGCTCGTAGCGCGCCTCGCCGTCCGTCCCCGGCTTCCACGCCGCCACCACGCGGATGCCCAGGGCCTCGCCTTCGGCGAGCGGGCGGTAGGCCACGCCCTTCACGCGCGCGGCGAGGGTGGCGCCGTTCGGGATGGTCCAGCCCTCGCCCGCGGCGATGCGCTCGAGCGTCTGGATCTGCCCGGGCTCGACGGTGACGAGATCCGGGCGGTAGCCGATCTGGCGGAAGTAGCGCAGGCAGAAGTCGTGGTAGGCCGGATTGAACGCGCGCGGATTCCAGAAGAGCGGCAGGTCCTTCACGTCGAGGAGCGAGATCCTGCGGCGCCGCGCGAGCGCATGGCGCGAGGGCAGGGCGGCCACGAGCGGGCTCATCTGCACCTCGCGCGTCTCGAGCCCGGCGGCATTGCCCGGCAGGCCGACCAGCGCGAAGTCGAGCCGGCCCTCCTTGAGCGCGGGGATCAGGTCGCGCGAGGCGCCGGACAGGAGCTCCATCGGTTCCTCCGGGGAGTCGCGCAGCCAGGCGCGCGCCACCCGGGTCTGGTCCGGCACGGTCACGGCGATCGTGATGCCGACGCGCCGCTTCGCGCCGGACGCCGCGCCCGGTCCCTTGAGGCACGAGGCGAGCGCCTGCGCCTCGCGCAGGATCGCGTCCGCGCGCGGCAGCACGGCGCGCCCGGCCTGCGTGAGGACGACGCCCGAGGCGCTGCGGTCGAAGAGGCGCGCGCCCAGCACGCGCTCGAGCTCCGCCACCTGGCGGCTGAGCGGCGGCTGCGACACGTGCAGCCGCTCGGCGGCCGCGCGGAAGCTGCCCGACTCGGCGACGGCGACGAAGTAGCGCAACTGGCGCAGGTCGAAGGCGAGGGCCATGCCGAAAAGGTATCACGCATTCGGTCTTGGACGCGCCCGCCGCGCGGACCCACAGTGCGCGGTCCCGATTCCATCCCGAGGAGCGCGCCATGACGCATCCCCGCAAGATCCTGGGGGCCGCGATCGCGGCCCTCGCCCTCGCCGGCCCGGCGGGTACCGCCTCCGCGAACGGCGAGACGTCCGACCTCTGGTGGGACCCGAACGAGAGCGGCTGGGGCATGAACGTCGTGCAGCAGGGCGAGGTCGCCTTCGTCACGCTCTTCGTCTACGGGCCCGACCAGCGGCCCACCTGGTACTTCGCCCCGGACGCGCGCGTCTTCGCGCTCGGGGAGTCGTCGCGTCCGGCGTTCCGGGGCACCCTCTTCCAGGCGAGCGGCCCCTGGCTCGGCGGCCCGTTCGACCCGTCGAAGGTGGCGGCGCGGCCGGTGGGCTACGCCATCCTCGAGCCCCGGGCCGACGGACGCCTGCGCGTCGAGTACCAGGCCGAGGGCGTCACGGTGAGCAAGGACGTCGAGCGGCAGACCTTCGCGGCGCCGGAGCTCGGCTTCCACTGCCTGGGGGCCTTCAGCCTGCGCGTCATCACCGGGGCTGGATTGCCGGGCGAAATCGTGCGCTACCGCGCCGACGTGAGGCTCGAGATCGAAGCGGGGGAACTGCGCATGGGCGTCATCGCGGATGCGGGGCGCTGCGACTATCGCGCGCCCTACCGGCCCGCGGGCCGCTTCGCCTCGGCGACCGGCACGGTGGCCTGCGAGGACGGCTCGGTGGGCACGTTCCGCATCGCCGACCTCGAGCTGACGCGGCACGGGCTTTCCGGGTACCTGCGCGAGGAATTGCCGGGGGCGATCCGCCAGGGTCGCTTCGCCGCTGCGCGCTTCTGAGGGCGGGGCGCGGCGCCGTCCATTCCGCCGGATACGCGTTTCGTCGCGAACGGCTGGAAGCCGCGGCCGGCGTCCCCTATCGTGCAGCGCTCGAACAGGGAGACGCCATGAATCCGATCCGACACGGTCTCGCCGCGCTCGTCGCGGCGGGATCCCTCCAAGCCGCCGCCGCGCCGGCCGACTACTCCGACATGTGGTGGAACCCGCAGGAAAGCGGGTGGGGCATGAACATCGCGCAGCAGGGCGACACCGCCTTCGTGACGCTCTTCGTCTACGACCCCGACGGGCGACCCACGTGGTACGTCGCCTCGAACGCCGCCCGCTTCGCCGAGGATGCCTCGGGCAACCCCGCCTTCCGCGGCCTGCTCTACAAGACCATGGGTCCCTGGCACGGCGGGACCTTCGATCCGTCGCAGGTGAACGTGCAGATCGTCGGCGACATCGTCATCGAGCCGCGCGAGGGCGGAAAGCTCTACGTGAACTATTTCGCCGCGGGCGCCCGCGCCGAGAAGGTGGTCCAGCGCCAGACCTTCGGGCAGCCGGACCTGGGCGCCAACTACCACGGCTCCTTCCGGCTTCGCCAGGCGAGCCCGGGCGGGGTCCCGTACGGCACGGCCGAGTACGCGGGCGACGTGCTGCTGCACCTGGACGGCGCCAACGCGTTCCTTCGCGTGACGGAGCTCTCCAGCCGGTGCGACTACCGCGGCCAGCGCACCGCCTCCGGCCGATTCGCGACGCTGGCGGGCCAGTACACGTGCGCCGGCGGCGAGGCGGGCACCTTCGAGATCTCGGACTTCGAGGTCACGCAGCACGGGATCTCCGGCTACATGCGCCTGCGGAGCGACGAGCGTCTCCAGAGCGGCCGCTTCGCCGCCGCGCGCTACTAGGCCCGCACCGCCTTGTAGAGCGCGAGCGCCCGCTCGCGCTGCACGGCGTGGTCCACGACGGGCGCCGGATAATCGCGACCGATCGCGAATCCGGCGGCCTGCTGCTCGATGGGCGGCAGGGTCCAGGGCGCGTGGATCCAGCGCTCGGGCACCTTCGCGAGCTCCGGCACGTAGCGGCGGATGAACTTCCCCTGCGGATCGAAGCGCTCCGACTGCGACACCGGGTTGAAGATGCGGAAGTAGGGCTGGGCATCGCACCCGGTCGACGCCGCCCATTGCCAGCCTCCGTTGTTGGCGGCGAGGTCGAAATCGAGCAGGCGGTCCGCGAAGTACCGCTCGCCGCGGCGCCAGTCGACGAGCAGGTCCTTCGCGAGGAACGACGCGACGACCATGCGCAGGCGGTTGTGCATGTAGCCCGTGCGGTTCAGCTGGCGCATGGCCGCGTCGACGATCGGATAGCCCGTGCGCCCCTCGCACCACGCGGCGAAGTGCGCGTCCGTGCCGGGCCAGCGGATCGCGTCGTAGGCCGGCTTGAAGCTGCCGATGGCCGCGTGCGGGTGATGCCACAGGATCTGGAAGTAGAAGTCGCGCCACACCAGCTCCGAGAGCCAGGTGGCCGCGCCCTCGCCGGCGCGGGCGCGCGCCGCCCGCGCGAGCTCGCGGATCGAGATCGTCCCGAAGCGGTTGTGCACCGACAGGTACGACACGCCCTTCACCGCCGGGTAGTCGCGGGCCGCGTGGTAGCCGTCGATCCGCGACGCGAAATCGTCGAACAGCGCGCGGGCGCCCGCCATCCCCGGCGCGATGGCCAGCTCGGCGCGCTCGAAGCCCATCGACTCGATCGAGGGCATCTCCACGAGGGCGCCGGGCGGGGCGAGGGCGGCGGCGTGCTTCGCGACCGGGTATCCCTTCAGGTAGAAGTCGTCCGCCTTGGCGAGCCACGCGCTCCGGTAGGGCGTGAACACGACGAACCGGCCTCCCGCCTTGGTGAGGATCTCGTCCTTCTCGAAGACCACCGTGTCCTTGGCGCGGTGCAGGCGGATGCCGAGCGCGGCCAGGGTTCCGTCCACCGCCTCGTCGCGCGCGCGTGCCGCGGGCTCGTAGTCCTCGTTCGTGAACACGGCGCCCGCGCCCAGGCGCCGGGCCAGCGCGGGAATCTCGTCGCGGGAGCGGCCGTGCAGAGCGAGCAGGTCGCCCCCCTTTTCCCTCAGGGATTCGCGCAGGGCCCGCACGCTCTCCCAGATGAAGGTCACCCGGCGGTCGCGCCGGTCGGGCAACGGATCGAGGATCTCGCGGTCGAAGACGAAGGCGCAGTGCACCCGCCGGGCGGCGGTGAGGGCGTAGTACAGGCCGGCATTGTCCTCGTCGCGAAGGTCGCGGCGGAACCAGAAAAGGGCGGTATCGTAGGCGGGCAAGGGAGGTGGCGCGAGGCCCGGAAAGGCCATCACGCGCGAGGTGGGCGGGAGCGTTCGAATTAGAATACGGGGCCGGCCGCAAATGCAAACGATCGACTTCACGAGCCACTTCCTCATCGCCATGCCCGGCATGTCGGACCCGAACTTTTCCCGCACGCTCACCTTCGTCTGCGAGCACAACGAGCGCGGCGCGCTCGGCCTGGTGGTGAACCGCCCCACCGACGTGACCCTCGGCACCCTCTTCCGGCAGGTGGAGATCGAGCTGGCGGACGAGCCGATGGCCGCCCAGCCCGTGTTCTTCGGGGGGCCGGTGCAGCTCGAGCACGGCTTCGTGCTGCACCGGCCGGTGGGCGCCTGGCGCTCGACGCTTCCGGTGGGCGAGGTCGGTCTCACCACCTCCCGCGACATCCTCGAGGCCATGGCGAAGGGCGAGGGTCCCGCCGAGCGGCTCGTGGCCCTGGGCTATGCGGGCTGGGCCGCCGGACAGCTCGAGGACGAGATCCAGCGCAACGGCTGGCTCACCGTGAGGGCCGACCTGGACGTCGTCTTCAACGTGCCGCCCGAGGCGCGCTGGGACGCGGCGCTTCGCGCGCTCGGGGTGAACGCCGCGTTCCTTTCCGATGAAGCCGGGCACGCCTGAAGGCACGCTCCTCGCCTTCGACTTCGGCGAGAAGCGCGTGGGCGTCGCCGTGGGCGAGACCGCCACGCGCCTCGCGCACCCGCTCGAGACCATCGTCACCGAATCGAACGACGCGCGCTTCGAGGCCATCGCGAGGCTCGTGGCCGAGTGGCGGCCCGTGGGCTTCGTCGTCGGGCAGCCGCGGCACGCGGACGGCGGCGAGCACGCGATCGCGCGCCTCGCCGGCAAGTTCGGGCGGCGCCTCGAAGGGCGCTTCGGGCTGCCCGTGGCGTTCGTGGACGAGACGCTCACGTCCGCCGAGGCCGAATCGCAATTGCGCGAATCGGGAATTCGCCGCCCGGGCAAGGGCGATGTCGATACACTGGCGGCCACGCTGATCCTCCAGGGCTACCTGGACCGCCGCACGGCCTGACCCTCCCACACCCCAGACAACGGATTCCCATGGTGAACCCGCTCCTCGACTTTTCCGCCCTGCCGCGCTTCGCCGACACGACTCCCGCGGACGTGGCCCCGGCCCTCGACCAGCTGCTGGGCGAAGGGCGCGCCACGATCGAGCGTCTGGCCTCCTCCACGGCCGCGCCGACGTGGGAGAACTTCGTCGAGCCCCTCGACGACGCCAACGAGCGCCTGGGCCGCGCCTGGTCGCAGGTGACGCACCTGAATTTCGTGGTGAACACCCCGGCGCTGCGCGAGGCCTACAACACCGCGCTGCCGAAGGTGACGGAGTACTTCGCGGCGCAGGGCCAGGACCTGCGCCTCTTCGCGCGCTTTCGCGCCCTCGCGGACTCGCCCGCGTACGCCACGCTCTCGCCCGCCCGGCGCCGCCACGTGCAGAACGAATTGCGCGACTTCCGCCTGGGCGGGGCGGAACTGCCCGAGGCGCAGAAGGCGCGCTTCAAGCAACTGCAGGAGGAACTCGCGGCCCTGTCGGCGCGCTTCCAGGACAACGTGCTCGACGCCACCAACGCCTTCTCGCACGTCGAGACCGACCCGGCGAACGTGGCCGGCATTCCCGCGGACGTGCTCGAGGCCGCCCGCGCGCTGGCCGAACGCGACGGGCAGCCGGGGTGGAAATTCACGCTGCACGCGCCGAGCTACATGCCGGTGATGCAGTACGCCGCGCATCGCCCGCTGCGGGAGGCCCTCTACCACGCCTTCGTCACGCGCTCGGCGGAGTTCGGCAAGCCCGAGTGGGACAATGGGCCGCTCGTCGCGCAGATCCTGGGCAAGCGCGCCGAGGCCGCGAAGCTGCTGGGATTCGCCACCTACGCGCAGGTCTCGCTCGCCACCAAGATGGCCGGGTCCCCCGCGGAAGTCGTCGCCTTCCTCGAGGACCTCGCCGCGCGCGCGAAGCCCCATGCCGAGCGCGACATGGCGGAAGTGCGGGCCCTCGCGCGCGAGGAGCTCGGCCTCGACGAGGTCTGCGCCTGGGACGTGGCCTGGGTGAGCGAGAAGCTGCGCCAGAAGCGCTACGCCTTCTCCGAGGACGAGGTGAAGCAGTACTTCCCGGAGGACGCGGTGCTCGCGGGACTCTTCCGCGTGATCGGGACGCTCTACGGCCTGAAGGTGAGTCCCGCGAAGGCCGAGACCTGGCATCCCGACGCGCGCTTCTTCGCGATCGAGGACGCGCAAGGCGCCCTGGTGGGCCAGTTCTACCTGGACCTCTACGCGCGGGACGGCAAGCGCAGCGGCGCGTGGATGGACGACGCGAGGAACCGCCGCCGGCTCGCCGCGCACGTGCAGACGCCCGTCGCCTTCCTCACCTGCAACTTCGCCGCGCCCGTGGGCGGCCGGCCCGCGCTCTTCACGCACAACGAGGTCATCACGCTCTTCCACGAATTCGGCCACGGGCTGCACCAAATGCTCACGCGCGTGGACGAGCTGGGCGTCTCCGGCATCAACGGCGTCGAGTGGGACGCGGTGGAGCTCCCCTCGCAGTTCATGGAGAACTTCTGCTGGGAGTGGGACGTGCTCGCGCACATGACGCGCCACGTCGGGACGGGAGAGGCGCTCCCGCGCGCCCTCTACGACAAGATGATTGCCGCCAAGAACTTCCAGAGCGGGCTCGGGTTCGTGCGCCAGATCGAGTTCGCGCTCTTCGACATGCACCTGCACCACGA
>CAZPLW010000185.1:0-8852 GCA_964587315.1 uncultured Lysobacter sp. | reverse complement strand
GCCCAGTCGGTGGTGGTGCGCGTGACCGATGCCGGCCCCTCCCACGGGGGCCGCTTAATCGACCTGGCCTCCCCCGCCGCGGGGAAGGTCGGCATCGCCGGCCGGGGCAGCGGCCTGGTGGAGGTCGAGCGCGTCTTCGCGCGGGATGCGGGGACGGTCATCGCCGCCGCGCCGCGCCCGCCGGCTCCGGCCGCACCGGCCGCGCCGGCATCGACGCCCGCGCCGGCGACCGTCGTCACCCCGCTCCGCCCCGAGCCGCCCGCGCCGCGCGCGACCGACATCGAGACCCCCCTGGTCTCGGCGGGCGCCCGCGGCCTCTTCCTGCAACTCGGGGCGTTCTCCAGTGTCGACAATGCGGAGAGCTTCCGCGCGCACGTCACGCGGGAACTGCCCTGGCTGTACGAGCCGGTGCAGGTCGCCTCCTCCGGCGGCCTGCATCGCGTCCGCCTCGGCCCGTACAAGACGCGCGAGGAGGCCCAGGCCATCGCGGACAAGATCCGCGCCTCGCTCGATTTCCTACCCCTCATCTCACCGGCCCAATCCGCTCCCCCTCCTCGATGAAACGCCTCGCCGCCCTCCTCGCCGCCGCCCTCCTCCCGCTCGCCGCCTTCTTCCCCCTCGCCTCGCAAGCCCAGCAGATCACCGCGCCGCCCGTGGCGGCCCGCGCCTACCACCTCGTGGATGCCCTGTCGGGACAGGTGCTCGCCGCGCAATCCGACGAGGACCGCTTCGATCCCGCCTCGCTCACCAAGCTGATGACGGCCTACATCGTCTTCGGCGCCATCCGGGACAGGAAGCTCGACCCCGGCGCGTCCGTGCCCGTCTCCGAGCGCGCCTGGAAGGCCGAGGGCTCGCGCATGTTCATCGAGCCGCGCAAGCCCGTGACCGTCGCCGAGCTGGTGAAGGGCATGATCATCCAGTCGGGCAACGACGCGACCATCGCCCTCGCCGAGGCCGTCGCGGGCTCCGAGGACACCTTCGCCCAGCTCATGAACCGCGAGGCGAAGCGCCTGGGGCTTCGCCAGTCGAACTTCGTGAACGCCACGGGGCTGCCGGCCAGGGAGCACTACGCCTCCGCCCGCGACATGGCCACCCTCGCGCTCGCGCTCATCCGCGACTTCCCGGCCGAATACGCGGCGCACTACTCGCAGAAGGAATACGCGTACAACGGCATCAAGCAGGCGAACCGCAACCGGCTGCTGTGGATCGACACCACCGTCGACGGCGTGAAGACCGGCTTCACGGAAGCCGCGGGCTACTGCCTGGTCGCCTCCGCCAGGCGCGGCGAGCGGCGCCTCGTCTCCGTGGTGATGGGCGCGCAATCCGACGCGCTTCGCGTCTCGGAGAACCAGAAGCTCCTCAACTTCGGCTTCCTCGCCTTCGACACGCAGCGGCTCTACAAGAAGGGGGACACCGTGGGCTCGCCGGAGATCTTCAAGGGCACGCGCGCGACGATCAAGCTGGGCTTCGACCGCGACGTCTGGCTCACGCTGCCGCGCGAGCGGTTCGCCGGCCTCAAGGCGCAGCTCGAGACGCAGCAGCCCTTCCTCGCTCCCTACTCGGTGGGACAGAAAGCAGGGATAATGAAGCTCACCCGCGACAACGTGGCCGTCGCCGAGGTCCCGGTCGTGGCCCTCGAGGACGTGCCGGTCGCCGGGTTCCTCTCCCGCGGATGGGACACGATCCGCCTTTTCTTCCGGTAAGGCGCCATGACCTCCCCGATCGCGCATTTCAACGGCCAGCTGGTCCCCCTCGACCAGATCCACATCTCCCCGCTCGACCGCGGCTTCCTCTTCGGCGACGGCGTGTACGAGGTCGTTCCCGCCTACGGCGGCAAGCTGCTGCGGGCCCACGAGCACTTCGCCCGCCTGCAGCGCTCGATGGACGAGATCGGCCTCGCCAATCCGTACACGGCCCAGGGCTGGGTCGACGCGGTGAAGGCCCTCCTCGCGCATCACCCCGGCGACCAGGCGGTCTACATCCAGGTCACGCGCGGCGTGCCGGCCAAGCGCGACCACGTGATCCCGAAGGGCCTCTCGCCCACGGTGTTCATGATGTCGAGCCCGATGACCAATCCCTCGAAGGACATGATCGAGAAGGGCGTGGCCTGCCTGAGCGCGAGCGATTTCCGCTGGCACAAGTGCCACATCAAGTCGGTGTCGCTCCTGGGCAACGTGCTCGCGCGCCAGATCTCGGCGGACGCGGGCGCCACGGAGACGGTGCTCTTCCGCGACGGCTACCTCACGGAGGCCGCGGCTTCCAACGTGTTCATCGTGAAGGACGGCGTGGTCTACGCCGCGCCGCAGGACAACCACATCCTGCTGGGCATCACCTACGAGCTCATCGCCGAGCTGGCCGCGGGAGGGCACGTGCAGTTCCAGATCCGCCCGGTGGCCGAGACGCTCGTGCGCGTGGCCGACGAGATCTGGCTCTCGTCCTCCACGAAGGAAGTCGTCGCCGTCACCACCCTCGACGGCAAGCCCGTGGGCGCGGGCGTTCCCGGCCCGGTGTTCAAGCGCATGCACGCCCTCTTCCAGGACTACAAGGCGAAGCTCGCCGCCTGAAGCCGTCGATGGCCGAGCCGCCCCCGGAGACCTCGCCGCTCACCTTTCCCACGCCCTTCCCCATCAAGGTCATGGGACGGCGCGAGGAGGGCTTCGCCCAGGAAATCGTGGACATCGTCCTCGTCCACGCGCCCGACTTCGACCCGGCCACGGTCGAGATGCGGCCCTCGTCCGCCGGCAACTACCTTTCCGTCACCGTCACCATCGAGGCGCGCTCGCGAGAGCAGCTGGATGCGCTCTACCGGGCGCTCACCGGCCACCCGAAGGTGATGATGGTGCTCTAGGCGATCCCCGTGGCCGCGCAGGTGCGCGCCCTGGGACGGGCCGACTACGAGCCCGTCTGGCGCGCCATGCAGGAGTTCACCCGGACGCGCGGCCCGCAGACGCCCGACGAGCTCTGGTTCGTCGAGCACCCGCCCGTGTACACGCTGGGCCTCGCGGCGAATCCCGAGCACGTGCTCGACGCCGGCGCCACGCCCGTCGTGCGCATCGATCGCGGCGGCCAGGTCACGTGGCACGGGCCGGGGCAGCTCGTCGCCTACGCGCTCGTCGACCTGCGCCGGGCCGGCTACGGCGTGCGCGAGCTCGTGCGCCGCCTCGAGCAGTCGGTGATCGAGCTATGCGCGCAGTACGGCATCGCCGCCCACCGGCGGGACGGCATGCCCGGCGTCTACGTGGCGGACGCGAAGCTGGCGGCCGTGGGGCTGCGCGTCTCGCGCGGGTGCAGCTTCCACGGCATCGCGCTCAACGTGGATCCGGAACTCGGCGCCTTCGCGGGCATCAATCCCTGCGGCTACCCCGGCCTCGAGGCCACGCGCCTGGCCGACCTGGGGGTGCGTGATACGATGGATTCCGTCCTCGAGCGCTGGCGGAAGACCCTGCTTTCCGCGCTCTACGCCTCCTGACATCCGCCCATGGCCGACACCCGCGAACCCGCCGCCAAGCTGGACGCCAAGCGCGCCGGCAAGACCGCGCGCATTCCCATCAAGGTCGTGCCCGCCGAGACGCTCAGGAAGCCCGAGTGGATCCGCGTGCGCGCCGGCGGCGGCGAGCGTTTCCACGAGATCAAGCGCATCCTGCGCGAGGCGAAGCTCGTCACCGTGTGCGAGGAAGCCTCGTGCCCCAACATCGGCGAGTGCTTCGGCCACGGCACGGCCACCTTCATGATCATGGGCGAGTTCTGCACGCGCCGCTGCCCGTTCTGCGACGTGGCCCACGGCCGGCCCCTGCCGCTCGACGCCGGGGAGCCGCGCCAGCTCGCCGAGACCATCGCCGCGATGAAGCTGCGCTACGTGGTGGTGACGAGCGTGGACCGCGACGACCTGCGCGACGGCGGCGCCGGCCACTTCGCCGAGTGCATCCGGGCCGTGCGCGCGACCTCCCCCGGCACGAAGCTCGAGATCCTCACGCCCGATTTCCGCGGCCGGCTGGACAAGGCCCTCGCCATCCTCGCGCAGGACCCGCCCGACGTGATGAACCACAACCTGGAGACGGTGCCGCGCCTGTACGCGCAGGCCCGCCCCGGCTCGGACTACGCGCATTCGCTCCGGCTCCTCAAGGACTTCAAGGCCGCCCGCCCCGGCGTGCCCACGAAGAGCGGCCTGATGGTGGGCCTGGGCGAGACCAACGACGAGATCCTCGCCGTGATGCGCGACCTGCGGGCCCACGACGTGGACATGCTCACGATCGGCCAGTACCTGCAGCCCTCGAAGAGCCACCTGCCCGTGCTGCGCTACGTGCACCCGGACGAGTTCGCGATGTTCGAGGCCGAGGCCGCGGCCATGGGCTTCGCCAACGCGGCCTGCGGGCCGATGGTGCGATCGTCCTACCACGCGGACCGGCAGGCGAAGGAGGTCGTATGAGACTCGCGATCGCCGCCGCGCTCGTCGCGGCCGCCCTTCCCGCCGCCGCGCAGACCATCTACCGCTGCACGGGCGACGGCGGCAAGGTCACCTACCAGGAAGTGCCCTGCGAGGCGAAGGCCGCGCAGAGGCGCGTGGAGCCGGGCCCTTCGCGCGAGAGCGTCGACGCGATCGAGGCTCGCCGCGCCCTGGAGCGCGACCACTACTACCGCGGCAGCGAGCTCTCCGGCCGTTTCGCCGGCGACGCGCGCGACAAGGAGCGCGAGCGGTACCTGCAGGAGCAGCGCGAGCGCGAGGAGCGTGCCCGCCGCGCCCGCGAGGAAGCCCAGCGCGTCGCGCCCGAGGACGTGCCCTGGAATCCGCCCTGGGGCTTCCCGGGCCGGCCGGGCCAGGCGCTTCCGAAGAAGCCCGCGTCCTCCAGCTGAGCCGCCTGCGCGTGCGAGCCTTCGCCGCTCTCTTCGCCCTCGCAGGCACCGCGATCGCGCTCACGGCGTCGGCCCAGGCCTTCCGCTGCACCGACGCGCAGGGCCGCGTCACCTACCAGCAGGCGCCCTGCCCGACCTCGGCCGACGAGAGGAAGATCGACACGACGCCGGCCAACACGGACTACGACCCCGCACAGCGCGAGCGCGTCCTCAAGCAGGGCGAGGAAGCGCAGCGCCGCCTGGAGGAGCGCATCGCGCAGGAAGAAGCCGAGCGCAAGCGGCAGCGCGAACAGCGGGAGAAGGACGAGCAGCGCGAGCGGGAACAGCGCGAGCGCGAGGCGGCGCGCGAGGCGCCGCTCGTCTACTACGGGCCGGGTATCCACCGCCCGATTCCGCCCGCCAAGCCGAAACCGAAGCCCCTCCCGGTGCCGAAGACGCAGGCCCCGGCCCCGCGCTAGGGACGCGGTCGTCCCCGGCATCCGCGCGGACCGGAACTGCCCCTTTCCCCGATGGACATCGCCAGCCGGATCCGCCGCATGGGCTTCCGCAAGTGGTACGAGCGGCAGCTCATCGACAGCCACCTGTCGTTCACGACCTGCCTGCTGTGCGGGCTCACGGTGGCCGCGTGCCTCGAGGGCATCTCGTTCGCGGAGTTCGGCTGGAAGCCCGCGGCGATGCTCGCGGCCGTCGCGGGGTCCGTCGTGCTCGGGGTGTACTCCTGGAAGCGCTACCTCAGGGTGCTGCAGCGGGCCGAGCGCTACGGAGACCGGTCGCACTGCCCCTCCTGCAACACCTACGCCCGCTTCGAGATCCTCGCGACCGGGACGACGGCCGAAGGACCCTACCTCGATCCCGCGGGCGACTCGCTGCCCTGCCCCTGGCTTCGCGTGCGCTGCCGGAAGTGCGGCACCACGTGGCGAATGCCGGATTGACGGGCGCGCGGAACGAAAAAGCCCGCCGGGTCGCGGCGGGCTTCGGGTGCGGCGGGAGGTGCGGGCGTCAGGCGAGCGCGCGATAGGCGGGCAGCGTGAGGAACTCCACGTACTCGTCCGACGTGGTGAGCTCGCCGAAGAGCCTGGCGCCCTCGACGTACTTGCCCGCGGCGAAGGCCTCGGCGCCCACGATGGACGGCGTCTTCTTCAACTCGTCGGCGAGGATCCCGGCGAAGAGTTCCTTGGTGACCTTGCGGCCATCGGCAAGCACGCCCTTGGGCGAGCGGATCCACTGCCACACCTGCGAGCGGGAGATCTCGGCGGTGGCCGCGTCCTCCATCAGGTTGAAGATGGGCACGCAGCCGTTGCCGCCCAGCCAGGAGCCGATGTACTGGATGCCCACCTGCACGTTGTTGCGCAGGCCCGCCTCGGTGATCGGCGCCTCGGGCTTGAAGTCCAGCAGGTTCGCGGCCGTCACGTTCACGTCCGGCAGCTGCTTGCCGTACTGGTTGGGCTGCGGCATGTGCTTGTCGAAGATCTCCTTCGCGATGGGCACCAGGCCCGGGTGGGCGACCCAGGTGCCGTCGCAGCCGTCCGTCACCTCGCGCAGCTTGTCGGCGCGCACCTTCTCCATCGCGGCCTCGTTGGCGGCCGGGTCGTTCTTGATGGGGATCTGCGCGGCCATGCCGCCCATGGCGGGCGCATTGCGGCGGTGGCAGGTCTTCACGAGCAGCAGGGCGTAGGCGCGCATGAAGGGCGAGGTCATCGTCACCTGCGAGCGGTCGGCCAGGCAGAAGTCGCGGTTCACGCGGAACTTCTTGATGCAGGAGAAGATGTAGTCCCAGCGGCCGATGTTGAGGCCGGCCGAGTGGTCCTTGAGCTCCCAGAGGATCTCGTCCATCTCGAAGGCGGCGACGACCGTCTCGATGAGGACCGTGGCCTTGATGGAACCGTAGGGGACGCCGACTTCCTTCTCCGCCACCGTGAAGATGTCGTTCCAGAGGCGCGCCTCCAGGTGCGATTCCATCTTCGGCAGGTAGAAATAGGGGCCGGAGCCGCGCGCGAGCAGTTCCTTCGCGTTGTGGAAGAAGTAGAGCGCGAAGTCGAAGATGCCGCCGGAGACGGGCTTGCCGTCGAGCGTCACGTGCTTCTCGTCCAGGTGCCAGCCGCGGGGGCGCGGGAACAGGACGGCCGTCTTCTCGTTCAGCTTGTACTGCTTGCCGTTCTGCTCGAGCGTGATGGTGCGGCGGATCGCGTCGCCCAGGTTCGCCTGCCCCTCGATCATGTTCTCCCACGTGGGGCAGTTGGCGTCCTCGAAGTCCGCCATGAAGGTCGAGGCGCCCGAGTTGAGCGCGTTGATGACCATCTTGCGGTCCGTGGGGCCGGTAATCTCCACGCGGCGGTCGAGGATGTCTCCGGGCTGGGCGGCGATCGTCCACCCGGCCTCGCGGACGGACTTCGTCGCGGGCAGGAAGTCGGGCAGCTTGCCGGCGTCGAATTCCTGCTGGCGGCGGGCGCGGGCGGCCAGGAGCTCCTCGCGGCGCGCGCCGAACTGGCGCAGCAGCCTGGCGACGAACTCGAGGGCTTCCGGGGTGAGGATGCGGCCGTACTCGGGCTTCAGGGCGCCGGTGATTTCCATGCCGGCGGGCAGCGGGATCTTGGTATCCATGACGGGGGTTTTCCTTGTGCCGGGGGCGGGCGGGTGGCCTCCGTGGACGCCCTGCTCCCTCCCCTCGAACGAACAGTTTATTATGGCACGCGAATAAGGGTAATCGCCCTGAATTGCATAACGTCTTATACTTGGAGCCAGCATGGACCGCTTCAAGGAGCTCACCACTTTCGTCGAGGTCGCCCAGCGCGGCAGCCTCTCCGCCGCCGCGCGCGAGGAGGGCATCACGCCCGCGATGGTCGGCCGGCGCATCGACCAGCTCGAGGAGCGCCTGGGGGTCAAGCTCTTCAAGCGCTCGACCCGCAAGGTGACGCTCACGCCCGAGGGCGCCACCTTCTACGAGGACTGCCACCGGGTGCTCGCGGACCTGCGCAGCGCCGAGGACGCGCTCACCGCGGGCGCGAAGAGCGCGGCCGGCCGGCTCATCGTGACGGCGCCCACGGCCTTCGGGCGCAAGCACATCGCGCCGCACCTGCCCGGCTTCCTCGCCACGCACCCGAACCTCTCGATCCAGCTGCACCTGTCCGAGCGGCTGGTGGACCTGAAGAACGAGCGCTTCGACCTGGCGATCCGCATCGCGGACCTGAAGAGCGTGGACCTCGTGGCCGTGAAGCTCGCGCGCAACCACCGCGTGGTCTGCGCCGCGCCCGCCTACCTCAAGCGCGCCGGCAAGCCGCGCACCCTCGCGGACCTCGCCCACCACAACTGCCTGGTCACCAGCACCGAGGACGGCATCGCGGACAGCTGGCATTTCCAGGACCGCGGCAAGGCCGTCCACATCAAGGTGAACGGCAACCTGCAGTGCAACGACGGCGAGGTGCTCACGCGCTGGGCCATCGCCGGCGAGGGCCTCGCCCTGCGCAGCGCCTGGGAGGTGAGCGAGGAGATCAAGCGCGGGCGGCTCGTGCCCGCGCTCGACGAGTACGCCGTGCCGGGCAACAACATCTATGCGGTGTTCCCCGAGCGGCGCCTGCTGCCCGCCAAGGTGCGCTTCTTCATCGAGTACTTGAAGAAGGCTTTTGGGGATCCTCCCTACTGGGAGTAGACCGTCAAGGCACCCGGCGAGGGGCCCCACGCCGTTGTGGGGATCGCCGGCAAGCCGCAGACGGTCGCGGCCGACACGTCGACTTCGGATGCGCCTCGGTGGCCAAAGGAGGCCGCCCTCGGATCGCAGAAGGTCCGCCGGTCGCAGCAAGCCCGGCCTAGCCGAATTCCTTCACCACATGCTGCTGCCGCCGGCTCACCGGCAGCCGCTCCCCGGTCGAGGCGATCATCACCACCCACCCGGGCTCGCCCTCGGCGTCGCTGCGCTCGAACCCCGCCACCGCCGCCCGCGCGACCAGGCAGTTGCGGTGGATGCGCACGAAGCCCTCGCCGAATTCCTCCTCCAGCTTCGTGAG
>CAZPLW010000184.1:0-8863 GCA_964587315.1 uncultured Lysobacter sp. | reverse complement strand
TCGGCGAACTGCGGAAGCACAAACATGAACAGCGCGACGATGACGAGCCCGGCCGCGTTCTGCGCGAGCACGTAGACGCCGTGCAGCTGGGCGAGGGCGTAGCCGAGCATCGGCGGTCCGTCGGGTGACGGCGCCGTCGCGGGCCCGTCGCGGCGCTCGTCCGCCACGGCCTGCGCGAAGAGCGCCTCGTAGCGACCCGAGGGCTGGCTGACCGCCAGCGAGGACTGCGAGAACGCCGGCGCGAAGCCGCCGGGGGACGCGGCGGCAGGCGCCGTACGCGCGCCGCCGGCCAGGGGCGAGGCGAGCGCGCGGGAGAGCGCGTGGAACACGAACTGGTGCACGGCCCCCGCATCGCGGAAGCGCACCTCGCTCTTGGCCGGGTGCACGTTCACGTCGACGAGCCGCGGATCGGTCTCCAGGAAGAGCACGTACGCCGGATGCCGGTCGTGGTGCAGGACGTCGGCGTAGGCCTCGCGGATCGCGTGCGCCACCACCTTGTCGCGCACGAAGCGGCCGTTCACGAAGAGGTATTGCGCCTCGCGCGTGGCGCGCGTGAAGCCGGGCGCGGCGACGAGGCCCGTGAGCGAGACCGCCGTGCCGCGCGCCTGGACCTCGACGGCGGTGCCCGCGAAATCCTCGCCCACCACGCCGCTCGCGCGATCGCGCGCGGGCGCGGGCGCCAGGTGCGCGATCCGGCGGCCGTTGTGCGCGAGCGAGAAGGCCACCTGCGGCGCCGACAGGGCGAGGCGCGAGAACGCCTCGTCGCAGCGCGCGAATTCCGTCGCCTCGCTCTTCAGGAATTTCTTGCGCGCCGGGGTGTTGAAGTAGAGCTCGTCGACCTCGACGGTCGTGCCGGCGGCGAGCGCGGCGGGCTCGACGGGAAGCAGGGTGCCGCCCTCGCAGGCGATGCGCCACGCGTGCCGCTCGCCCGCGCGGCGGCTGGCGAGCGCGAGGCGGGAGCAGGCCGCGATGGACGCGAGCGCCTCGCCCCGGAAACCGAGCGTGGCCGCGCTCTCCAGGTCCTCCAGCGTCGCGATCTTGCTCGTGGCGAAGCGCGCGAGGGCGAGCGGCAGGTCCTCGGCCGAGATGCCGCTGCCGTCGTCCGCCACGCGGATGCGGCGCATGCCGCCTTCCACGAGGTCGACCGCGATCGACTGCGCGCCCGCGTCGAGGCTGTTCTCCACGAGCTCCTTGAGCGCCGAGGCCGGGCGTTCGACGACCTCGCCGGCGGCGATCTGGTTCACGAGAAGGTCAGGAAGGGCGCGGATCAGGCCCATCGGAAGGGGGCGGCGGACCGGAAAACGGGGGGCAAGGGAAATTTTGGCCGGCAAATCAACGCAATGTTACACTTTCCCTCGGCTACAGACGCGCCACCGATTCGCTTCGCCAGGCGCGCACCCCGGAGTCGTATGACCCCTTACGAGCCGCCCCTGCCCCTGGAAGGCGGGGTCCCCCAGGCCGCGCACACGGTACGCGAGGAGCAGGTTCGCCTGCTCTACCGCTTCTCGCTCGTCGGCTACCTGGCGACGCTGCTCGTCGTCTTCATCCTGGGCGCGATCCTCTGGGAACAGCTCGCGAGCCCCGCCCTCTTCGCCTGGTTCGCCGCGATCGCCGTCGTCACGATCGCGCGCTACGGCGTCTACAAGTCGTTCGAGACGCGCAACCCCCCGGCGGCGGAACTGCCGCACTGGGAGACGCGGTTCCTGGCGGGCACTATCGTCGCGGGCCTGCTCTGGGCCCTCATCGGTTCCGCGCTGCTGCCCGAGACGACACACCTCGCCGAGCGCTACTCGGTCGTCATGCTGGTCTCGCTGCTCGTCACGGGAGCCGTCGGCTACTACGCGCCCCATCCCTACGCCTACAAGATCATCGCGTTCATGGGCCTGGTGCCGATGGCGCTGATGCTCGGCGGCTCGGGAGATCGCGCGCAGATGTTCCTCTCGGGCGCGATCCTGATGCTCGCCGGCGTGCTGCCCTTCGTGCACGAGAAGGTGAACCGCGCCCTCGTCGACGCGCTCGCCCTTCGCCACGAGCGCGCCGCGCTCACGAGCGAGCTGGGCGAGGAGCGCACGCGGCTGCAGATGGCGAACGAGCAGCTGGCCGACGAGATGCTCGGCCGCCTCAAGGCGCAGCAGTCGGAGCTGCTGGCGGCGCAGAAGCTGCGCATGCACGTCGAGCGCACGCCGCTCGCCGTCGTCGAGTGGGACCGCGAGCATCGCATCACCGCCTGGAACCCGGCCGCCGAGGCGATCTTCGGCTTCACCGAGACCGACGCCCTCGGCCGGCTCGCCACCGAGCTCGTCGTCCCGCCCGCCGGCAGCGAGGGCATCGTCGCCATGTGGCGGGAGCTCGATTCCTCCAAGGACGGCACCAAGATCACCTTGGACAACGTGACGCGCGCGGGCCGCTCGATCCATTGCGAGTGGTACAACACGCCGCTCGTGGACCCGGGCGGGCGCGTCGTGGGCTACGCCTCGCTCGTGCAGGACGTCCCCGAGCGCCTCAACACCGAGCGCACCATCCACTACATGGCGCACCACGACGCGCTCACGGGGCTGCCCAACCGCCGCCTCATGCAGGACCGCCTCAACCAGGCGATCATGCAGGCGCGCCGCAAGCAGCGCCACGTCGCGGTGCTCTTCATCGACCTGGACCGCTTCAAGCTCGTGAACGACACGCTCGGCCACGACAGCGGCGACTACGTGCTCAAGGACGTGGCGCGCCGCCTGCTCACGTGCGTGCGCGAGGCCGACACCGTCTCGCGCGAGGGCGGCGACGAGTTCGTCATCGTGCTGCCGGACCTGGAGAAGCCCGAGAGCGCGCGCATCGTCGCCGAGAAGATCCTGCGCGAGCTCGCCAAGCCCATGGACATCGGTGGCCAGGAGGTGCACGTCACCCCCTCGATCGGGATCAGCCACTACCCGAACGACGCGACCGACGTGAACCACCTGCTCAAGCACGCCGACAGCGCGATGTACCAGGCGAAGGACGCGGGCCGCAACACCGTGCGCTTCTTCACGGGCGACCTGAACTTCCTGCTCGCCAAGCGCCTCGAGGTGGAGGTGCGCCTGAGGAAGGCCATCGAGAACGAGGAGTTCTTCCTGCGCTACCAGCCGCAGGTGGACATCGCCTCGGGGCGCATCACGGGCATGGAAGCGCTGCTGCGCTGGAACGACCCGGAGCGCGGCGAGATCCTGCCCAAGGAGTTCGTCTTCGTCGCCGAGGAGCTCGGCCTCATCGTGCAGCTGGGCGAGTGGGCCTTCCGCACCGCCTGCCGGCAGCTGCGCGGGTGGGCCGACGAGGGGATCGCGGAGATCACGGTTTCGGTCAACATCTCGCCGCGCCAGTTCATGTCGCGCCACCTCGTGCCCTCGCTCCTCGCCATCGTGCGCGAGACGGGCGCCGACCCGCGCCGCATCGAGCTGGAGATCACCGAGACCATGGTCATGCGCAACCTCGACCAGTCGATCGAGGTGCTGCGCCAGCTGCGCGCCGTGGGCATGCGGGTCTCGGTGGACGACTTCGGCGTGGGCTATTCCTCGCTCGGGCAGCTCGCGCGCCTGCCGGCCAACGGCCTGAAGATCGACCAGACCTTCGTCTCGCAGGCCGTGGACGATCCCTCGAGCGGCTCGATCACCGAGGCCATCATCGCGATGGCGCGGCGCCTGAAGCTGCGCGTGACCGCCGAGGGCGTGGAGACGCGCGCGCAGCTGGAGTTCCTGCGCGCCAACCAGTGCGACGCGTTCCAGGGGTATCTCTTCTCCCGGCCCGTGACCGCGCTCGAGGCCACCGCGATGCTGCGCGCCCAGCAGGCGGGTCCGCGGCTCGCGAGCAGCGCCTGACCCGACCGGGCGGCCCGCCCGCGGTCCCGCGCGTCCCGGCTAGGGGTTCTGCGCGATCTTCGTCCGCGCGAGCGGCGGGTTCTGCGCGAGATAGCGGCGCAGCCCCAGGAAGAGCGCGTTCGCCATCTTCTCCTGGTAGGCCGAGTCCTTCAGCCGCTTCTCCTCCTCCGGGTTCGAGATGAACGCCGTCTCGACGAGGATGGAGGGGATGTCCGGCGCCTTGAGCACCGCGAACCCCGCCTGCTCGACCGCCTGCTTGTGCAGCGTGTTGATGTCGCCCAGGTGCCCGAGCACGGCCTTGCCGAGCTTGAGCGAGTCGTTGATGGTGGCCGTCTGCGACAGGTCGAGCAGCGTCCTCGCGAGCACCGGGTCCTTGATGTCGAGGTTCACGCCGCCGATGAGGTCCGACTCGTTCTCGCGCTTGGCGAGCCAGCGCGCGGCCGTGGAGGTCGCGCCGCGGTCGGAGAGCGCGAACACCGAGGAGCCGCGCGCGTGCGGCTGCACGAACGCGTCCGCGTGGACGGAGACGAAGATGTCCGCCTGCACCCGCCGGGCCTTGGTCACGCGCTGCGCGAGCGGGATGAAGTAGTCGCCGTCCCGCGTGAGTATCGCGCGCATGCCGGGCTCCAGGTCGATGCGGGCCTTCAGGCGCTTTGCGATCGCGAGGGTCACGTCCTTCTCGAGCGTGCCGCCGCGGCCGCGCGCGCCGGAGTCCTCGCCGCCGTGCCCGGCGTCGATCACCACGGTCACCATGCGCATCACCGGGTGCTTCGCCTTGTCGCTTCCCTTCCCCTCCGGCCGGTCCGGCGCCTTCTCGGCCAGCTTCTCGGGAGCCTTCTCGACGGCCCTTTCGGCGGGCTTCTCGGCCGGCTTCTCCGCGATGCGGGCGGGCGCCTCGGCGGGCGGCGGCGCCTGCGGCTGTGCTGGGGACTCCATCACCGGCGCCTTGGCGATCTCGCCGATCGGATCGGGCTTCACCAGGGCGAGGAGCGGATCGCGCGGCTTCTCCGGATAGATGTCGAGCACTAGGCGGTGCTTGTAGTCGCCGGCCGGCGCGAGCGGGAACACCTGCGGCTTCACGGCCGTCTTCAGGTCGAACACGACGCGCACGACGTTCGGGCGGTTGCGCGCGACGCGCACCTGCTTGATGTACGGGTCGTCCTCGCGCACCTTCGAGACGACGCTCTTCAGTTCGTCGCCCAGGTCGACGCCCTCGAGGTCGACGACCAGGCGCGCCGGGTCGGGCACGAAGAAGAACTGGTGCCGGATGGGCTTCGCGGTCTCGAAGGTGACGCGCGTGTATTCCTCGGCGGGCCAGACGCGCGAGGCGAGGATCGGCTCGGCGGCAGCGGCGAGCGACACCGCGAAGAGGCCGGCGATCAGGAAGAGGAGGGCCAGGAGGGCGGAAGCGCGGCGACAATTTTCTCGCCCGCCGGCGACTTCGCGGTCAGCGTCGCCACGCGTCCGGAGTCGACCACCCTCAGGGTGATTTCCAGGTCCGCAGAGGGCAGCAAGCCCGCCGCGCGTTCCGGCCACTCGATGAGGCAGACGTTCTGCCCGTTGAACACGTCCCGGAAGCCCGCTTCGATCCATTCCCGTGGGTCCTGGAACCTATAAAAATCAAAGTGATAGAAGTTTAACCTCAAAACTTCATAAACTTCAACCAAGGCGTACGTGGGGCTTTTGACGGAACCGGCGTGCCCGAGCGCCCTCAGGAGCCCGCGCGCGAGGGTCGTCTTGCCCGCGCCCAGCTCCCCGGAGAGCGTGACGACGAGGCCGGGCACGACGTGCGGCGCGAGCGCCGCGCCGAGGGCGAGCGTCGAGGATTCGTCGGGCAGCGGGATCGTTTTCACGGGCGGGAGGTGGGAGGTTTACCATGCGGCGCATGAATGCGACCGTCGCGCCGCCGGGGCTTTCCGGGCGAATCCGCACCTGGGGCGCCGAGCTCGGCTTCGGCGCCATCGCCATCGCGGGCACCGATCTCGCCCCCGAGGAAGCGAGGCTGCTCGACTGGCTCGCGCAAGGCCGGCACGGCGACATGGATTATATGGCACGCCACGGGACGGCCCGCTCGCGCCCCGCCGAGCTCGTCCCGGGCACCGTGAGCGTCATCACCGCTCGCCTGGACTACTGGCCGGCCGCCGCGCGCGACGCGGTGGGCGTGCTGGGCGAGCCTCACACCGGCTACGTCTCGCGCTACGCCACCGGGCGGGACTACCACAAGGTGATGCGCGCGCGGCTCCAGGGGCTCGCGGACCGGATCACGGCCGAGATCGGCGATTTCCCCCATCGCGTCTTCACCGACAGCGCGCCCGTGATGGAGGTCGCGCTCGCCGCGCGGGCCGGGCTGGGCTGGCGCGGCAAGCACACGCTGCTGCTCACGCGGGAAGCGGGCTCGACGTTCTTCCTGGGCGAGATCTACACCGGCCTCGCGCTCGAGCCGGACGCGCCGGTCGGCGATCACTGCGGCACCTGCGCGAAATGCCTCGCGGCCTGCCCCACCGCCGCCATCGTCGCGCCCTACGAGCTGGACGCGCGCCGGTGCATCTCGTACCTCACCATCGAGCACAAGGGCGCGATCCCGGAGGAACTGCGGCCGATGATGGGCAACCGCATCTACGGCTGCGACGACTGCCAGCTCGCCTGCCCGTGGAACAAGTGGGCGCGCGCCGCGGCGCTCCCCGATTTCACGCAGGTGCGCAACGGCCTCGACGGCGCCTCGCTCGTCTCGCTCTTCGCGTGGACCGAGGCGCAGTTCGACGAGCGGCTCGCGGGATCGGCCATCCGGCGCATCGGGCACGTGCGGTGGCTGCGCAACATCGCCGTCGCGCTGGGCAACGCCCCGCCGACGGCCGCGGTCCGCGCCGCGCTCGAAGCCCGCGCGGACCACCCGAGCGCCCTCGTGCGCGAGCACGTCGCGTGGGCGCTCGAGCGGCAGTGCGCGTAGCCGTCAGCGCGAGACGAAATCCCGCAGCGACCGCGCGAGCTTCTCCAGCGAAGGCTTGTGCACGTACATCATGTGCCCGGCCTCGTAGTAGCTCACGTCGAGGTTGGCGCGCAGGGGCTCGGCGAGCGCGAGGTGGTCGAAGGTGTAGTCGCTCGCGAAGTGCGGCGTCGCGAAGTCGAAGTAGCCGTTCGCCACCAGCACGCGCATGTGCGGGTTCATCGTCATCGCGCGGCGCAGCGTCTCGCCCACGGACGCGTAGCGGTTGGCGAAGTCCTTCCACCCCCAGGTGAGGTAGAGGCCCTTGAGCACCTCGTACGGCGCGTCCGAGGCGAAATCGAGGTCGCGGCGCACGTAGTCGTTCATCGCCGCGCTGTAGGCGCCGTAGAGCTCCGCGTAGCCCGGGTCGAACTCGAAGCGCTCGCCCGCGTTGTCGCGGTCGACGGCGGTGAAGCGGCTGTCCAGGCGGCCCACGGTGCGGCCCTCGCCGCGCAGCAGCTCCTTGCAGAAGCGGAAGATCTCCACGCGCAGGTTGGTGCGCTCGACGTACTCCGCCGAGAGCCCGGTGTAGCGGGCCACGCGCCGGGCGACGCGCGCGCGCTCGGCGGCCGTCAAGCCCGCGCCCTGGAAGAGCGCCCGCGCGTAGTCGCCGCCCGCGAAGGCCTCCACCTCGTCCAGCAGTTCGCGCAGCGGCTTCGCCTGCAGCTCGGCGGAGAGCTTCCCGTGGTACCAGGCGGTGGCCGCGCAGGTCGGCAGGAAGAGGACCGGCGGCAGGTCGTTGTTGGTGTCGAAGCGCAGCACCGCGAAGTCGAGCGCGCACGAGACGAGCATGAGCCCGTTCAGGTACAGGCCGTAGCGCTCGAGCAGGTGCCCGGCGAGGCCGGCGGCGCGCGTGGTGCCGTAGCTCTCGCCGATGAGGTACTTGGGGCTCGACCAGCGCGCGTAGCGCGAGGTCCACAGGCGGATGAACTCGCCCACGCTCTCCAGGTCGCGCTTGTACTCGTGGAACTCGTCGACCTTCTCGCCCTCGGCCATGCGGCTGAATCCCGTGCCGACCGGGTCGATGAAGACGAGGTCCGAGCGGTCCAGGAGCGAGAAGTCGTTCTCCACCAGGCGGCCGGGCGGCGGCGGGGCGCGTCCCTCGTCGTCCAGCTGCACGCGCTTCGGCCCCAGCACGCCCAGGTGCAGCCACACGGAGCTCGATCCCGGCCCGCCGTTGAAGGAGAACGTGACGGGGCGATCGCCCGGCGGGGCGCCGTCCATCGTGTAGGCCACGAAGAACACGCTCGCGCGCAGCCGGTCCGCCTCGGCCTTGCCGTCCTTCTGCGATTCCTCGCGCAGCACCAGCGTGCCGCAGGTCGCGGTGTAGGCGATCTCGCGGCCGCCGATCGTCGCGCGGTGGTGCGTGACCGCGAGCCGGTCCGCGGGCGGGAGGGGATCGGGTTTCTTCTTCTCGTCGGCGCTGTCGGTCATGGCTTTCCTCGGGGCGGTTTGGCGCATGCTAACCGAAGGACGCCCGCGGCGTTCGCGCTACCATGGCCGCAGGTCCCGCCCGATGACTGCCTCTTCTCCCCTTCCCCGCACCGTCTGGGTCCTCGGCTTCGTGAGCCTCGCGATGGACGTCTCCTCCGAGATGATCCACGCGCTGCTGCCGGCCTACCTCGTCGTGGGCCTCGGCGCGAGCGCCCTCGTCGTGGGCGTGATCGAGGGCGTGGCCGAGGCCACCGCGCTCGAGGTGAAGGTGTTCTCCGGGACGCTCTCGGACGCGCTTCGCCACCGCAAGTGGATCGCGGCCGCCGGCTACGGCCTGGGGGCGTTCGCGAAACCCTTCTTCGCGCTGGCGACCGGGCCGGGCCTCGTCTTCGCCGCGCGCTTCGTCGACCGCATCGGCAAGGGCATCCGCGGCGCGCCGCGCGACGCGCTCATCGCGGACGTGACGCCGCCGGAATCGCGTGGCGCCGCCTACGGGCTGCGGCAGTCGCTGGGAACGGTGGGCGCGTTCGCGGGCCCGCCCCCCGCCCTGGCGCCCCTGCCCGCCTGGTCTAACCATTTCCCCGCCGTCGTCCCGGCCCCGGCG
>CAZPLW010000183.1:0-8910 GCA_964587315.1 uncultured Lysobacter sp. | reverse complement strand
ACGCTCTACAAGTCGCTGCCCTTCGATCCGGTGAAGGACTTCACGCCCGTCTCGCAGGTCGTGCAGTACCCGCTCATCTTCGTGGTGCATCCCTCGGTGCCGGCGACGAACGTGAAGGAGTTCATCGACTACGCGAAGGCGAACCCCGGGAAGCTCAACCGCGCCTCGGGCGGCAGCGGCACCTCGATGCACCTGTCGGGGGAGCTCTTCCGCAGCATGGCGGGCCTGGACCTGCCGCACATCCCCTACAAGGGCAGCGCGCCCGCCCTCAACGACCTGGCGGGCGGGCAGGTGCAGCTCATGTTCGACTCGATGATGACGGCGATGCCGCTGGTGAAGGCCGGCCGGCTGCGCGCGCTCGGCACCACCGGCGCCACGCGCTCGCCGGCCGCCCCCGACATCCCGACCATCGCCGAGCAGGGCATGCCGCAGTACAGCGCCGCGGGCTGGATCGGCGTGGTGGCGCCCGCGAAGACCCCGCCCGAGATCGTGGCGAAGCTGCACGCCGCGATCGCCGCGGCGCTGCGCAATCCGGTCGTGGCCGAACGCCTTTCCGCCCAGGCCGCCGAAGTGGTGGGCAGCCGCCCCGAGGAGTTCGCCGCGTTCATGAAATCCGAGACCGCCAAGTGGGCCGTCGCCGTGCGCGCTTCCGGCGCCACGGCCGAATAGGAGAACGGGCATGCAACCCATCGATTTCGCCGCGCGCGTCGCGGCCGTCGCCGCGCAGGTGCGGCAAGCGGGCGCGAGCGCCTACGTCGGCACGCGCCAGGCCGGGCTTCACTACCTTCGCGGTGCCTTCATGCCGTGGCGCGGCGCGGTCATCGTGACCGCCGACGGCGCCTGCGAGACCGTGTACTGGGCCATGGACGCCTCCCGGGCGCGCGAGGAAGGCGCTCCCGGCCACACCACCGAGTTCTGGTTCGACGGCATGACCGAGGCCATCCGCGACACGCTCGGGCGGCTGGGCGCCGCCGAAGGACGCATCGGTCTCGACCTGAGCCACCCGGGCGCCGCGCAGATCGCCCCGGGCATGCTCACCGCCGCCGAGTACCTGGACCTGCAGGGGAAGCTCCCGAAGGCGAAGCTCGAGAACGGGGTGCGCTGGATCGACGACGTGATGCTCATCAAGTCGCCTGCCGAGATCGAGCGGTTGCGGCACGCGGCGCACGTCTCGGACATCGGCTGGCGCGCGGGCCTTTCCGCCGTGCGCCCCGGCGTCACGGAGAACCACGTCGCGGGGGTCATCGAGCAGGCGATCCGCGACCACGGCAGCACCTGGGCCTGGGCGATCACGGGCGGCACGGAAGTGGGCAGCGGGCCGCGGACGGGATTTCTCCGGGGCGTCACGCAGCAGGCGACGGAGCGCCGGATCGGCCGCGACGAGTTCGTCATCCTCGACCTGCATCCGATGCTGGACCTCTACCTGGCCGACACCTCGATCCCGGTCTTCGTCGGCAGGCCGAACGCGCGGCAGGCCGCGATGATCGACTGCTGGGAGGACGTCGCCGCCACGATGCTGGAGAGCCTCGTGCCCGGGCGGCCCGTCAAGGAATGCGTGCAGCGGGGCATCGCGACCTTCGAGAAGCACGGGCTCGCCGAGTTCAGCCTGCCGCTCTTCGGCCACGGGCTGGGCACCTGCGCGCGAACGCGGCCGTTCCTCAACCTGCGCAGCGACGACATCGTGCAGGCCGGCATGGTCGTGGCCCTGGGCACGCACCTGTACGTGCCCGGCGAAGGCGGCATGCGGCTCGAGTTCCCGGCGGTCGTCACGGACAAGGGCGCCCAGGCGCTGGTGGAGACGCCGCCCAAGGTGCACCGCGTGGCGGCCTGAGAAACGACGAGGGCGCATCCCTCGGGATGCGCCCTCCCGATTCCCTCCGGACCGGCGCTACTTCTTCGCGCCGTACTCCTGCACCGTCTCCCACGCCACCTGCTGCAGGTGCGCGGCGACGTCGGCCGGCAACCCCGCGGTGTACGTGTTGCCCACGGGCGACTTGCCGAGCAGCGAGCCGTAGACCGTGCAGGCCGCCAGGTACGTGCCCGCGAGGCTCGGGTGCCGCAGGTCGGGCACGTAGAGATTGAGATCCGGCTTCTTCGCCATCGACTTGGCGAACGCGAGACCGGCGGGAACGACCTGCGCGCCGTTCTCCCGGCCCGCCTGCGTGTAGGCGTCGGCCAGCTGCTTCGTCATCTCGGGCTTGTCCTTGTACGCCCAGGACATGAAGAGCACCGGCTTCGCGCCGTATTCGCGGATCGCATCCGAGTTCTTCTTCGCGTACTCGTGGAACACGGGACCCAACTGCGGGTGGATGGGGCATTGGCTGCAGTCCATGAACATCACCGCGTCGAACTGCCGGCCCGGCGGGTTGAACTTGATCACGTTGCCGGGCAGGAACGAGTACTTGCCGATGCCGCCGGCGAGGTA
Source organism: uncultured Lysobacter sp. (assembly GCA_964587315.1). Classification (GTDB taxonomy): domain Bacteria; phylum Pseudomonadota; class Gammaproteobacteria; order Burkholderiales; family Usitatibacteraceae; genus FEB-7. The sequence continues at coordinate 6,485 of CAZPLW010000183.1, read as the reverse complement.
GTTCGGCACGTCGTGCCAGTCGACGCCCGAGCCGCTGATCGTCACGGAGACGCCGCGGTGCTGGACGGACTTGTCGCCGCCGCCCACCAGGCCCGCCACGTGACCGTGCATGCTGTTGTTGTAGTAGAAGAAGCTGTTGCCGACCCACAGCATCGCCTTGGGCGGGCCGTCGGGGGCCTTCGCGGCGGGAGCGGGCGGGGTGGCGGCGCACCCGGCGAGGGCCAGTGCGGCCAGCAGCGGCGCGAGGCCGCGGGGCAGTCGAAGTCGCATGTTCCTATCCTCACGAGACCGGCGAAGAGCCGGATCCCCAAAGCATAGCGCGAAGCGGGCGGGGCGACCGGCAGTGGGGGACGTTACCCCTTGAAGGGTAGCGTCCCCTCACGACTCACGGCGTCCGGATCACCCACGCGTGGCATTTCTCGCAGTTGTTCTCCGAGGCCTTGTGCACGTGATGGCAGGCCTTGCAGTCCTGGTCGCCCTGGTGGGACTGGTGCGGATTGGGATCGGCCTTCTCCGTCTTCGCGGCGAGCTTCTCGCGGGTGCCGTGGCACTCCAGGCATTTCGCGGTGCCCACGTCGTCGGCCGGCGGCGATTCCACGTGGCAGGCCGCGCACTTCTTGTTCGCGGCCTTGTGCTTCTCCTCGAGCAGCGGGCGCGGCGCCTTCGCCTGCGCGAAGGCCTCGCCGCCGATGGCGACAAGGCCCACGGCCAGCGCCGCGCCCACGAGGAGCGCGCGCCACCCGGCACCTGGGATCAACCCCACGGCTTCTGCGCCGCGGCGTTCACGCCCGCGATGCGGCCGAACACGATGCATTCGGTCAGGTTGCCGCCGCCCTGGTAGACGAACTTGAGCGCCGAGGAGATCTCGCCCGCGGTGTACAGGCGCGGGATGGGCTTGCCCTGCCAGTCGAGCGCCTCGCGCTCGGCATTGGCCGCGATGCCGCCCTTCGTGTTCGGCCCGCCCGCGTACAGCGGCACCGCGTAGTAGGGCGGCTTGTCGACGGGCGCCAGCGAGTTGGCGCGGCGCTCGAACACCTCGTCCTTGCCCTTCGCGCAGGAGTCGTTGAACTTCGCGACCGTCGCGGCGAGCGCGGCCGGCTCCATCATCGTCCGGTTGTCCTTGTGCGCCTTGATCTTCGCGGCCAGCTCCTCGAGCGTGTCGGCCTTGAGGATCCAGCCCTTGTTGATGGCGTCCATGTTGTCGGCCGTCCAGGGCACGATGCCGTAGCCGACGGTGGAGATGCCCATGGCGGTCAGCGTGCGCTTGGCGCGGAAGGTCTCGTCGAACACCATCCAGCTCGGGCAGCGCGCGTAGTCGAGCTTCAGGATGTCGAACTTGATCGCTTCCTTGTAGAAGAAGTAGCGGCTCGGGTCCGTGGTGATGAGCGTCTCGGCCGCGAAGCGGTTGCCGTAGTTGTCGACGACGATGGAGTTGGGCGAGCCGACCGAGTCGGTGATGACGCCGATCTTCATGCCGTTGTGGCGCAGCGGCACCGCCGCGATGAGGCGCGAGGCCGCCTTGCCCGCCTTCGCGAGCGCGGCGCCGACCTTCATCGACATCTCGATGCCGTCGCCGGTGTTGTCGAGCGAGCCGTAGAACGCCCAGCCCTCGACGCCCGGGCCTTCCAGGAAGGCGCGGCGCATCGCCTGGTTGTACTCGTACCCGCCGGTGGTCACGACGACCGCGCGCCGGGCCTTCACCGAGATCCGCTTGCCCTTCTGCTCCGCGTAGACGCCGATCACCGCGCCTTCGTCGTTCGTGATCAGGTCCTTCGCCGGCGTTTCGTACATCACCTGGATGCCGCGCTTGGCGACGCCCGCCGCGAGGCACGCCCAGAACGCCTCGCCGTTCATCTTCTGTTCCTTGGGCAGGTCCTTGGTCGGGATGGCGAAGTCGGCCTTGCCGCTGTAGGAGCTGCCGTAGACGTTGTACTTGGAATCCTTCGCGCCCGGGAAATTCGGGAACGCGGCGCCGCGGAAGCTCGCCATGGAAACCGTATTGAAGGTCGGATCCTGCTTCTTGAGGAAGTCCACGTTTTCGGGCGCGTACTTCGCCCAGGCCGCGGCCAGGCCATCGGAGACATCGGGTTGCTCGCCCTCGAGCTTCCACGCCATGTTCTCGCCGCTGAACATCGCCTTGGCATAGGCCTTGAGCGCGGCCGGGTCACCCGTCGGATCCGGGCTGTGGAAGATGCCGCCCGCCATGCGCGTGTTGGAGTAATGCGTCGCCTGGACCTGCTTCTCGAGCACGAGCACCTTCGCGCCACCGTCGTGCGCCGTCATCGCCGCGCAGGCGCCCGCGCCCCCGTAGCCCAGGATCACCACGTCGGTCACGAGATCCCATTTCTTGGGAGCGCGCGCGGGACTCACGGCGGCGGCGGTACCCGCGGCCATGAGCGCCGCGGCGCCGGCGCTGGCGGCGCCGGCCTGGAGGAAATGACGACGGTCCGCCGACACGCCTGCGTCGGCGACGGATTTGGTCTTGGTCATGAGGGGACTTTCGGAGTAACGATGCGGTGTTGCGGGCGCTGGGAGGGCGGGGGCGACACGGTCGGGTGACCGTCGGGCGCAAGAAGCCCTGATCGCGAGCGTCACCAGTGATGGGAGCTGCTCCGGAAACGTTACGCCCCGGGCATCCCGCTCGCCATTCGACCTAGGACTCACGCCTCGCGGGCGCGAGGCGCGGGCGCCGCTACGCCATCTTCCTCGCGAGGAAGCGCATGAGCGGCCCGACCAGCGGAAGCTGCGCGTACAGCTCCCCCGCCGCATCCCAGTAGTCGCGGTGAAAGGCGACGCGCCCTTCCGCATCGAATCGCAGGAGCGAGAGCCCGTGGATCTTGCGCTCGAGCTCCGGCTTGAACTTGCGGATGCGGTAGAGCATGTCCCACGTGAGCACCAGCCGGTCGCCCTCCTCGATCGTCTCGAGGATCACGAACCGGGGCTCGACCAGCGGTTCGTACATGTGCCGGAAGATCTTCTGGATGGCCGGCAGGCCCGTCACTTCGTTGAACGGATCGCGGAAGTACGCGTCCGTCGCGTACACCTCGCCCATGCGCTCCACCGCCTCCGGCGTGAGCGTCTCGAAGTAGCCCTTCACCCGCGCGGCACGCTCGCTCATCTAGAGCCCCGTCGACTTCCGGATGGCGCCGAAGTACATGCCGTACGGGAGATGGCGCAGGAACTTGAGCTTGCGGCTGAACGCCTTCGGGAAGTGGATCTCGAACTCCCCCGCCTCGAATCCCGCGACGATCGACTCCGCGGCCTCTTCCGGCGAGATGATGTTCGGCATCTCGAACTCGTTCTGCGCCGTGAGGGGGGTGCGCACGAAGCCGGGATTGATGACCGCCACCGCCACGCCGTGGTCAACGAGATCCAGGTACATCGTCTCGGCGAGGTTGATGAGCGCGGCCTTGGTCGGCCCGTAGATGAGGCTCTTGGGCAGCCCGCGGTAGCCGGCCACGCTCGAGACGAGCGCGATCTCGCCGCTCTTCTGCTTCATGAGCCGGGGCACGACCGCGGCGCACACGTTGAGGTAGCCCATGAGGTTCACCTCGATCATCGTGCGCGCGACGGCGAGGTCGATGGCGGTCGCGCGCATGGGCTTGTACTCGCCCGCCATGGGCACGACGAGATCGATGCCGCCCCAGGCGGTTTCGATGGCCTGCGCGGCCGACACGAGCGCGGCGGCGTCCGTGATGTCGAGCGGCAACACGAGCGCATTGCCCTCGCCGTAGCGCGCGGCCATCTCCTTCAGGGGCTCCACGCGCCGCGCCGAGAGGGCCACCTTCGCGCCCTTCTTCGCGAGCAGGTCCGCGAGCGCCGCGCCGATGCCCGTGGAGGCGCCCACGATCCAGCAGCGCCTCGCCTTCCAGTCGGTGATCGGGGGATTGAGCGGCATGGCGCGCCTCAGCGCTTGCGGAAGAAGATCGACACTTCGCCGAACCGGATGCCGAACTTGGAGAAGCCCGTGCGGTTGATGAGGGTCTTCTCGTCCACGAGCCACATCCAGTCGTCCATGTCGAGGTGGATCGTGCCGCCCTCGTCGCGCTTGGCGTCGAGGACGTAGTTCCAGCGCAGCGTGTTGCCCGCGGCAACGCCCTTGGCCTCGCCCACCACGTCGGCCGCCGTGCCGATGTAAGTGTCGCCCGTCTTGCGGATCGTCCAGATGCGCGTCTCCTTCGACCCGTCGGCGTAGGTGAATCGCTCGTCGAGCGTGCCGACGTCGCCCACCCAGGTGCAGGTCATCTCCACGTACATGCGCTTGGTGACCTTGCCGGTGCGGTCCTGGATCATGCCCCAGGCGTCGACCTTGCCGTTGAAGTATTCCTTGAGGTCGAGCCTGGGTTTCTCGGCGGCGTAGTCCTGGGGCGTCACGCTCGCGCAGGAGGTGACGAGCAGCACCGTGATCGCCAGCAGCAGCTTCTTGATCATGTCGCTTTCTCCTGTTGGTTCGGTTTCGGCCTTCGGCCGGGGTAGGGCGATGGAACCGCAGATGAACGCAGATGAACGCAGATGAGTTTCGCGATATGGGGGTCCGAACTCATGCGATCAACATACCAGTGCATGCAGGCACGGCGCCGCAAACGTACCTGAAATTCATCTGCGTTCATCTGCGTTCATCTGCGGTTCCATCGCCTTGGCTCGCGAAGCGAAAGAAAGGCGACAGCCAAAGCGCGAGCGCCGCCAGCAACTTGAGCGCGCAAGGCAGCAAAGCGTACACGGCCGACAGCACGAAAAGGGAGTCCGCCGAATTCGCCCCCTTCGGCGCATACCCGAAAGCCCCCAGCAGCGGCAGCGCCACCCCCGCCGCGACGGCAAGGTTGAGCTTCGTCGTGAGCGCCCACAGGCCGAAATACGCCCCCTCGTTGCGCCCCGCCCCCGCCTTCTCGTCCTCGTCGATCACGTCGGCCAGGATCGACGGCGGCAGCGCCAGGTCCGCCCCGAGCCCGATGCCCGAGAGCACGCAGATCGCGAAATACGCCGCCACGCCATCCGCCCCCAGCAGGAAGGCCCACACGAAGGCCACGATCGACACGATCATCGCCGCGAACCACGATCGCCCCTTGCCGATGCGCCTCGACAGCCACACCCACAGCGGCAGACCCATCGCGCCCGCCGCGAAGTAGGCGATGAGGAACACGGCGGTGAGGTCCGGCCGTTTCACCACGTCCTCGATGAAGAAGAGCACGAGCGTCGCGGGCACCGAGGCCGCGATGCCGTTCAGCACGAAGACGACGAGGAGCCGGCGGAACAGGCGGTTCTTCAGCGGCAGCGTGAACGCCCCGAAGATCTCGCCATGGGCGGGCGGCGCCTTGGCGTGCGCGGGCGGCGAGCCGCGGATGGTGATGACGGCGGCCACGAGCGCGAGCGGCGCAAAGAGGAGCGAGAACTGCGCGAAGCCCGCCCGCTCCCCCGAGGCCTGCTTGAGCACCTCCGGCAGCGCCGCCGCGAGGAAGACGCCCAGCAGCGAGAATCCCTCTCGCCAGGCCGTGACCCGCGTGCGCTCCGCGATGTCGTCCGTGATCTCGGCGCCGTGGGCCTGGTAGCTCACCGTCACCATCGAGAACGCGGTGTAGACGATGAGCAGGTTGGCGACGAGCCACCACGACAGGGCGGAAGCCGAGCCGGTTGGCGGGTTGAAGAGCCCCCACATCCCCAGCGCCATGAGGAGCGTGCCCCAGGCGACGAAGGGCCAGCGCGTGCCGCCGCGCGCGCGCCGACGGTCGCTCCACCAGCCCAGCAGCGGGTCCTGCACGGCGTCGAAGATGCGCGCGACGAGCAGGATGCCGCCCACGCCGGCGAGCGACAGGCCCAGCGTGTCGGCGTAGAACTTGGGGACGTGGACGTAGATCGGCAGCGCCGCCATGGCGAGCGGCAGGCCGAGCGCGCCATAGGCCGCGAGCCGGAACGCCGACGGGGAGGCGGCCAAGCGCCTAGTCCGCCTGGCCGAGCAGCTTCAGGCGAAGGGTCGGCTCGCTCGTCTTCTCGTCGAGCCAGATGCCGAAGAACGCGCGGGCGAACTCCGGGTCCGCGACCGCGCCCAGCAGGCGGTCGTTCGAATAGAAGCGGGCTTCCTTGCCGGGCACGTGGATGCCCACGAGGCGGTCGCCCGGCTTGATGTCCGGGAAGACCTTGTCCATCGCGGCTTCCCAGCGCCTGAGCTTGTCCGGGTCGGTGAAGCCGATGCCCTTCATCTCCTTGATGCTGCGCTGGGAGAGGTCGCGGCCCTTGATCGACATCGCGTAGCGGATGTCGAGGGCGAAGGGCCGGTCGAACCCGAAGGCGCCCAGGACCCAGAGCGAGGAGTCGTAGACGTGGATGCCCAGGAAGCGAAGGCGCCCCTCGCCCAGCCGCTTGAGCGCGGGCAGCTCCGCCGTCACGAGCGTGGGCAGCGGCGGCCCCGCCTGGGCCAGCGCCACGGGCACGCCGGCGGCGCAGGCGAGCGCGAGGGCGAAGGCCGCGGCGGCGCGCCTCACGCGGGCCTC
>CAZPLW010000182.1:0-8993 GCA_964587315.1 uncultured Lysobacter sp. | reverse complement strand
GGGTGATGTGGTGGCGGCCGGTGGGGACGGGGGCCGCGGCCGGGCCGGCATCGAGGATGATGACCTTGGGGTGGAAGGCGGCGAGGCCCTCGCGCAGCCAGATGCGCACGCCCGCGCGGTCCAGCTCGCGAAGGCGGGGAAGCCCACCCGACTGGTACTGCGAGGCGTCGGCCACGAGTTCCACGGCGACGCCGCGCCGGGCCGCGCGGGCGAGGGCCGCGGCGATGCGGCGGTTGGTGAAGAGATAGGCGGCCACGTGCACCGTGCGCCTCGCGCCGTCGATGCGGCCGGCGACCACGCGCTCGACGTCGTCTCCCGGCGTGAAGTACGACTCGACGCGCGCGTTGGGCGCCGGACGGTCCGCCGAGGGCGCGGCGGCGGGCGTCGCGGCCTGCACGGCGCCCGCGAGCGCGAGGACGGCGAGCGCGGCCCTCACGTCGCGCGTTGGAGGACCGCCGCGAAGAATCCGTCGGTGTCGTGCTTCACCGGCGAGAGCGCGAGGTAGCGGTCGCACCCGGGCACCGATACGCCCTGGCGCTCGAGCACCTCGCCCGCGGGCACCAGCGCGAACTCGGGGTGCGCGGCGAGGAAGCGCTCCACGATGGCCTCGTTCTCCTCGGTGAGCAGGCTGCAGGTGCCGTACACGAGCCGCCCGCCGGGCTTGAGCAGCGAGCCGCCGGCCTCCAGGATCGCGAACTGCTTGGCGTTCAACTGCGCGAGGCTCTCCTCGCTCTGGCGCGACTTGAGGTCGGGATTGCGGCGCAGCGTGCCCAGGCCGGTGCAGGGCGCGTCCACGAGCACGCGGTCGATCTTGCCGCGCAGGCGCTTCACCTTCGCGTCGTTCTCGCCCTCGATGCGCTGCGGGTGCACGTTGGACAGGCCCGAGCGGCGAAGGCGCGGCGTGAGGTTGGCGAGGCGCTTGTCGGAGATGTCGAAGGCGTAGAGGCGGCCTTGCGAGTTCATGGCGGCGCCCAGCTGCAGCGTCTTGCCGCCGGCGCCCGCGCAGAAATCCACCACCATGTCCGTGCGGCGCGGCTCGACGAGCAGGCCCAGCAGCTGGCTGCCCTCGTCCTGCACCTCGACGGCGCCGGCGAGGAACATCGGGTGCCGGTTGAGCGCGATCTTCTCCTTGAGCCGCACGCCCAGGGGCGAGTAGCGCGTGGGCGCGGCCTCGATCCCGTCGGCCTCCAGGCGCTGCAGCACGGCGTCGCGCGGGGCCTGCAGCGTGTTCACGCGCAGGTCGAGCGGCGCGTTCGTCGCGAGGCTGCGGGCCAGGGCGAGGATCTCGGCGTCCGAGAAGCGCGCCCGCAGCCGCGCCACGACCCAGTCGGGCAGGTCCGCGCGCACCTCGAAGGGCAGCTCCTCGAGATCGCGGGCCTTGAGCGCCACGAGCCAGGTGTGTTCCTCGGGCTTGAGCACCGGCCCGAGCGGCCCCACGCCGTAGCCCTGGAACTTCACGAGCGCGGCGAGCGCGAGCTCGCGCGGCGAGGCCGATGGCGTCACGGCCTCGAGCATGCGGCGGTGGCGCAGCACGGTGTAGACGGTGTCCGCGACGAGCGCGCGGTCGCGGGCGCCCAGCTGCCGGTGGTCGCGGAAGAAGAACTTGAGCACGACGTCCGCCGGGCTGCGCGAGGGCAGCACGGCGACCAGGGCCTCGCGGATGCCGTCGAGCTGCGCGCGGGAGAGGGAGCCGATCATCGCGACGACCCCGACACGGAGGTTGCCGTCTGCTCGACCACCAGCCGGCCGCGCGCCACGGGATAGCGCAGTTTCACGGGCAGGTAGTGCTGGTCCACGCCCAGCCAGACGTCGACGGCTTCCTCGGGCCTCGCGCCCTCGTGCCGCAGGTGGAGCGTCTTCGCGCGGCCGAAGGGCAGGTCGAGTTCTTCCTCGCCGACCACGTTGAGGCGGTATTCGTGCAGGCGCCGCTGCGTGTAGACGCGAAGCGGCGTGCCGTCCCGGGCGGGCGGCATGTGCGCCAGCTGGAAGATCATCGAGAGCCAGTCCACGGTGGAATCGGCGAGCACGCCCTTGCGGGTCGAGTCGGCGCGGCGGAATTCGATCGTGCGCGCCTTCCAGTCGAACTCGAGCCCTTCCTGGGGCGTGTCGCCGCGCCGCTCCGTGAAGCGATCCGGGCGAAGGCCCTCCGGCGTCACGGTGCCGCTCGACTCCTGCGTGATGCGCCCCTCGAGGAAGAGGGTGAAGAAGCCGCTCGCCTCGGCCGAGCCGCTGATCTCGTAGCGATCGCCGTCGCGCGTCCAGGTGTATTCGGCCTGCCCCTCCACGAGCGCGGAGGTGAGGGCATAGGAGATCTTCAGCTTGTCCGGCAGCGAATCGGGGCGGAAGAGCGGCTCGTTCGCGGCGGCGACGGATGGACGGGCCAGGGCGATCACCTCGGGCCCGGGCGGCTCGGGCTTCGGCGGTTCGGGTGCGAGGGCATCGGGTGTTTCGGGGAGGGGAGGCAGTTCCGGAAGCGAGGGTACTTGCGCTTCCTCCAGGGCGGGAAGCATGGCGACGGTTTCCTCGGGACGGATTTCGTTCTTCGGTTTCGCCCGCGCGCGCGGTCTCGGCGCGGGCGGTGCGGGGGTGAGCGTGGCCTGCGCGGCCGGACCGGCGGCCTCCAGCGTGGCCGAATAGGCGACGGGCAGGTCGGGTTCGCCGTCGCCCGCAAGGGACGCCCGGTAGCCGACCAGCACGGCGCCATGCAGCACCGCCGAGGCGGCGAGCGCGAGGGCGGCGGGGCGATAGGCGGCGGGCAGCGCGGCGGGCATGGCTAGCGGGTGACGAGGCTCACGAGTTGCTGGTCGAGCTTGAGGCCCTTGGCGTCCATGAAGACGACGCGCACGGGGAGGTTGAAGCGGTCCTTCGCGAGCCAGAGCTGGGCCTGGCCGTCATCCGGCGAATCCAGCACCCGTTCGAAATGCACCGTGGCGAACTCGCCGGCCGGCGTGGCGAGCCGGGGCTCGTCGACCTTGCGGTAATTGTAGAGCTCCACCTTGCGGCCGTTGGACATGTGAACGCGCACCTCGTTCGCGTGCGCCGCCACGTTCATGAACTGGTACATGATCGAGAGGCGGTCCTGCGTGCCGGCAGGCAGGGGCTGCGTGTGCTCCTCGCCGCGGTATTCCGAGCGCAGGCGCGAGCCCGCCCAGTCGAACGTGGCCTGGATGTCGCGGCTGCCGTCGCGGGTGCGGCGCTGCTCGAATCGCAGCGGCACGAGGCCCTGCGGGCCCACGCGTCCTTCGCTCTGCAGCGTGACCGTGTCGTCCAGGAAGAGCTTGAGCGGCCCCTCGGAGCGCGTGACGCTCTCGATGCGGTAGCGGGCGCCCTCGCGCACGTAGGTCTCCCGCACGCGGCCGATGACCACGCCGCCGCTCGTGATGCGGTACTCGGCCTCGACGTGGCTCGGCGTCGCCTCGGCGGAGGCGGCCGCGGCCGGCAGGGCGGCGGCGAGGGCCAGGGCGGCGACGAAGGCGAGCGGGCGAAAGCGGGTTCTCACGGCGCGTCCCGGGGGGAGAGGATCCAGTCCCCCTCAACGCCCGAGCCCTCCACGCCGACGACATCGTCCGAGACCCAGCGCACGCGCCCCTCGGCGATCCAGCGCGCCGCCTGCGGGTAGATCCGGTGTTCCTGCGCGAGCACGCGCTCGGCCAGGCTCTCCCCGGTGTCCCCGGCGAGCACCGGCACGGCCGCCTGCGCGAGGATCGGCCCGTGGTCGAGTTGCGGGGTGACGAAGTGGACCGTGGCGCCGTGCAGCTTCACGCCCGCGGCGATCGCGCGCGCGTGCGTGTCGAGCCCGGGAAAGGCGGGCAGGAGCGAGGGGTGGATGTTGAGCATGCGGCGCGGGTAGCGGCGGATGAAGCCCTCGGTGAGGATGCGCATGAAGCCGGCGAGGAAGAGGTAGTCGGGGCGGAAGGCGTCGACGGCCGCGGCGAGCGCCTCGTCGAAGGCCTCGCGCGAGGCGTAGGCCCTGTGGTCGAGGGCGCGCGTCGCGAGGCCCTGCCCGCGGGCCCAGTCGAGGCCGGCCGCCTGCGGGCGGTTCGAGATCACGCCGGCGAAGTCGAGCCCGGGTTTCGCCTCGACGAGGGCGCGCATGTTGCTGCCGCGTCCGGAGATGAGGATGACGGCGCTGGGCATGGGTTGGCGGGCGGCGACCCGCCCGCGGCTAGGCGACGACGGTCGGCGCGGCGAGGTCCGCGCGCGGGACGATCGATCCGACCTGCGCGGCGAGCACGCCTTGCGAGGCGAGCATCGCGACCGTGGCGGCGGCGTCGGCCGCGGCGACCACGAGCACCATCCCGATCCCGCAGTTGAAGGTACGGTGCATCTCGTCCTCGGGCACGTTGCCCGTCTCCTGCAGCCAGTCGAAGACGGCCGGGCGCACCCAGCGCGACTTCTCGAGGCGCGCGCCGCAGTCCGCGGGCAGGACGCGGGGCACGTTCTCGACGAGGCCCCCGCCCGTGATGTGCGCGATGCCCTTCACGGCGATTCTCTCCATCACCGCGAGCACGGGCTTCACGTAGATGCGCGTGGGCTCGAGGAGCGCCTCGCCCAGGGTGCGGCCGTCGAAGGGCTGCTCGAGCGAAGCCTCGCTCACCGCGAGGACCTTGCGCACGAGGGAATAGCCGTTCGAGTGCGGGCCGCTCGAGGCCAGCCCGACGATGGCGTCGCCCGGCCGGATGGACTTGCCGTCGATGATGCGGTCCTTCTCGACCAGGCCCACGGCGAAGCCCGCGAGGTCGTATTCGTTCGGGTCGTACATGCCGGGCATCTCGGCCGTCTCGCCGCCGATCAGCGCGCATCCGGCCTGCTCGCAGCCCTGCGCGACGCCCTTCACCACGTCCGCCGCGATGTCCACGTGCAGCTTCCCGCAGGCGAAGTAGTCGAGGAAGAACACGGGCTCGGCGCCCGTGACGAGGATGTCGTTCACGCTCATCGCCACCAGGTCGATGCCGATGGTGTCGTGCTTCTTCATGCGGAAGGCGAGCTTGAGCTTGGTGCCCACGCCGTCCGTGCCCGAGACCATGACCGGGTTGCGGTACTTCTTCGACACCTCCACCAGCGCGCCGAAGCCGCCGATGCCGCCGAGCACCTCGGGCCGCATCGTGCGGGCGGCGTAGGGCTTGATGCGCTCGACGAGCTCGTCGCCCGCGTCGATGTCGACGCCGGCGTCGCGGTAGGTGAGGGGGGGCTGGGGCGTGGTCACGGGGGCGGTCCGGAAGGAAACTCAGGCCGAAATTCTACCGCATCGCCCCCTCCGACGCCGGCTGTAAGGACGCCGGGGCAGCCCCGACACACCCGCCGCAGGACACCAATCCCAACCCATTCCCAGGAGACACGCCATGAACCGTTTCGCCCGCACCCTCGCCTTCGCCTCGCTCGCCGCCTCTTCCGCCCTCTTCCTGCCGGCCGCCCACGCGGACGCCATCGAACCGAACCTGTTCGTGAAGATGGCCGACACCGACAAGGACGGCATGGTCTCGAAGGCCGAGATGATGAAGCACGCCGAGCAGATGTTCGACAAGATGGACAGGAACAAGACGGGCAAGCTCGACAAGAAGCAGGTCGAGGAATTCCTGAAGGCCTTCAACATGCTCGCCAACGGCTGAGCGGCCGCCGACCGGCCGGCGCCGGGCCGCCGGTGGTAAGCTTTCGGCGCCATGCCGAACGCCGCCCCCCGCGACCCGCGCCACGCCGAGATCGAGACCCACCGGGCCTACCTCGTGCACTACGCGCTCGCCAAGCTCCGCGACCGCGGCGACGCGGAGGAAGTCGTGCAGGAAGCCCTCGTCGCCGCGCTCGAGTCGCTGCCGGATTTCCGCGGCGACTCGACCCTGCGCACCTGGCTCACCTCCATCCTGCGGTTCAAGATCGCCGACCACCAGCGGCGCGCCGTGCGCGATCGCCAGGTGTTCGAGTCGGTGCCGGACGATGCCCCGGGCGGGGACGAATCGTGGCTCGACGCGCAGTTCGACGACACGGGCCACTGGCGCGAGCACCCCAAGGCCTGGCTCGATCCCGAGTCCGCGCTCGAGCAACGCCATTTCTGGGATGTCTTCGAGCGCTGCCTCGGCAAGCTGCCGCCGGCCGCCGCCCGCGTGTTCTTCCAGCGCGAGGTGATCGGCGAGGAGACGAAGGCCATCTGCGCCACCGAGGGCATCACCGAGGGCAACTGCTGGGTGGTGCTGCACCGCGCGCGCCATGCGCTGCGCGCGTGCCTGGAAGCCAACTGGTTCGGCACGCGGGGCGTCCATGGCCGGTGAGCGGGACCTGAGCTGCCGCGAGGCGGCGCGCCTGCTGTCCATCGCCTTCGAGCGCGCGCTCACGCCGCAGGAGGCGGCGGAGCTCAAGCTGCACCTGGGCGACTGCGACGACTGCCAGCACTACGACGTGCAGCTGCGTTTCCTGCACGAGGCCGCGCAGCGTTACCGGAAGTGACGCCGGCGTAAGCCCGCGGCCCCGGCGCCGACCCATGGCCTTCCCCAGTCGAGGAGGTTCCCGTGGATGCCGCGCCCCAACCCGTTGCCCGCTCCGACCGCCCGTCGCCCGGCGACGGCGTGTTCGACGAGATCGCCGAACTCGCCGCGCAGCTTTGCGGCGCGGCCCACGCCGCGATCACCCTTCACGACGGCGCGACCCACCGTCCGCTCGCCCAGGCCGGCTCGCTGGATCTCGGGATGCTGCCGCGCGACAGCCGCTTCTGCTGCGAGGTCCTGCATGCCGGAGCGCCGCTCGAAGTGTGCGACGCCCACTTCGACCTGCGCTTCCACGAGGATCCGCTCGTCGTGCGCGGCCCCCGCGTGCGCTTCTACGCGGGCGTGCCGCTGCTCACGGAGTCGGGCGCGGTCGCCGGGACGCTGAGCGTCTTCGACGCGCGCCCGAAGGCCCTCGCCGCGGCGCAGCGCGAGGCCCTATGGAAGCTCGCGGACGTGGTCGTGCGCCTGCTCGCGGACATGGCGGCGCGGCGGGACGCGGAGGCGAGCCTGTCCTGGCAGGCGACGCACGACAGCCTCACGGAGCTGGCGAACCGCCGCGAGTTCGAGCGGGCGCTCCTGCGGCTCATCGGGCAGGCGAGGGCCTCGGGCCGGCGCCACGCGATGCTCTACGTGGACCTCGACCAGTTCAAGGTGGTGAACGACACCTGCGGCCACCTCGCCGGCGACGCGCTCCTGCGCCAGCTCGCCGTCGTGCTCGCGGGACGCATGCGCCGCGGGGACTGCCTCGCGCGCCTGGGCGGCGACGAGTTCGGCGTGCTGCTCGTCGGGTGCGACCTTCCGCAGGCCCTGCGCGTGGCGCAGCAGCTGCTCGGGGCGATCCGCGCCTTCCGCTTCGCGTGGGAAGGCCAGGTCTTCTCGCTGGGGGCGAGCGTGGGCGTGGCCGAGGTGGGGCCGGCGAGCCGCGATCCCGAGAGCGTGATGGCCGGCGCCGACGCGGCCTGCTATCTCGCCAAGGACAAGGGTCGAAACCAGGTGCAGGCGTTTCGCGCCGACGACGCGGAGCTCAATACGCGCCAGGGCGAGATGGGCTGGGTCTCGCGCATCACGCGCTGCCTCGAGGAGGACCGGTTCTTCCTGCACTGCCAGCGCGTCGTGCCGTTCGGCGACGAGGGCGGCAGCGAGTACCTGGAGCTCCTGCTGCGCATGCGCGACGAGCAGGGACGCGTGGTGCCCCCCGGCGCCTTCATCCCGGCGGCGGAACGCTTCCACCTGATGGGCCGCGTGGACCGCTGGGTCGTGGCGAGGGCGCTCGCCTGCCTCGCCCGCCGCGGCGCGGGCGGCAGGCTGCCGCGCTTCGGCATCAACCTCTCGGGCATGAGCCTGGGCGATCCGGCGTTCGCCGACGACGTGTGCGAGCAGTTCGAGCAGGGCACGGTGCCGGGCGACGCGGTGTGCTTCGAGATCACGGAGACGGCCGCCATCTCGGACCTGGGCAACGCGGCGCGCTTCATCCGGCGCCTGCGCGCGCTCGGCTGCCGCTTCGCCCTCGACGATTTCGGCAGCGGACTGGGCTCGTTCACCTACCTCAAGTCGCTGCCCGTGGACTACGTGAAGATCGACGGGGCCTTCGTGCGCGGCAGCGCGACGGACCCGGTCGACTTCGCGGTGGTGGACGCCATCCGGCGGCTCGCCCGCTCGGTGGGCGCGCGCACCATCGCCGAGAGCGTCGACTGCGCGGCGACGCGCGACCGGCTGGTCGACCTGGGTATCGACTTCGGCCAGGGCTTCGGCATCCACCGCCCCGAGCCCTATCCGGACCTCGCCGAGCGCCTGGACCACGCGCGCTTCACGACGAAGGCCGCCGCGTAGCTCAGGCGTCCCCGCTGCCCTTCATCGCCGGCAGGTGGGCCTTCGCGAAGTCGAGCATGCGCTCGATCGATCGCTTGGCGCGCAGCCCGATCGCCGGATCGACCCTCACTTCCTTCACCGGGTCGTCGAGCACGGCCGCGAGCGAGTGCAGGCCGTTCATGGCCATCCACGGGCAGTGCGCGCAGCTCTGGCAGGTGGCGCCCTTGCCGGCCGTGGGCGCCTCGATGAACGTGACGCCCGGCAGCTTCTTCCTCATCTGGTGGAGGATGCCGCCGTCGGTGGCGACGATGTACTCCCTCGCCCCCAGGCGGATGGCGGCCTGGATGATGCCGGTCGTCGAGCCCACCGCGTCGGCCAGCGCGATCACGCCCGCCGGCGACTCCGGATGCACGAGCACCTTGGCGCCCGGGTGCTTCACCTTCAGTTCCTCGAGCTGCTGCGCCTTGAACTCGTCGTGCACGACGCACGCGGCGTTCCAGAGCAGCATGTCGGCGCCCGTCACCCGCTGGATGTAGGCGCCCAGGTGCTTGTCCGGCGCGAAGAGGATCTTCTTTCCCTGCGCATGCAGGTGGGCGACGATCTTCTCGGCGATGGAGGAGGTGACCATCCAGTCGGCGCGCGCCTTCACGGCGGCGCTCGTGTTGGCGTAGACGACGACGGTGCGCTCGGGGTTGGCGTCGCAGAAGG
>CAZPLW010000181.1:0-9178 GCA_964587315.1 uncultured Lysobacter sp. | reverse complement strand
CGCGCGCGGGGCGCTCGGGCGCGGGCTGGGGCTGCCCCCCAAGCCGGGCCTGGTCGACCGGGCGCAACCGGGGTCCCCGCGCGACATGGACTGCGCGACGATGCGCGCGAGCATCGGGGCGATCGCCGGCTGGCGGCCGCTCTTCTTCGGGCGGGGCCGGCAGGGCGCCGCGCTTGCGGCCCGCGCGGTCCTCGCGACCGTGCGCGCCGACGGCCTCGCGTGCGAGCGGGCGATGTTCGCCGCGACGCGCGGGGTGAACACGCACAAGGGCGGGATCTTCTCGATGGGCCTGCTGTGCGCCGCGGCCGGCCGTCTCGACGGACGGGGCGAAGCGTTGGCGGCGGGATCGGTCTGCGCCGAGGTGGCGCGCCTGGCCGACGGCCTCGTCGAGCGCGAGCTCGCGGCGGCCTGCGAATCGCGCACGGCCGGCGAGCGCTTCTACCGCGCCCACGGCCTGCCCGGCGCGCGCGGCGAGGCGCAGGCCGGCTTCGCGACGGCGCGCCGCTACGGCATTCCCGCCTACCGCGAGGCCCTGGCCGCGGGGGAGGGCGAGGAACGCGCCCTCATCGAGGCGCTGCTCGCCCTGATGGCGCACAACGGCGACACCAACGTCGTCGCGCGCGGCGGGCTCGAGGGGCTCGCCTTCGTGCAGGGCGAGGCGCTCGCGCTCAAGACCGGCCCGTGGCCTTCGACGCCCGGGCGCATCGCGCAACTGCACCGCCTCGACCGCGCGTTCGTCGCGCGCAACCTCAGCCCGGGCGGCAGCGCCGACCTGCTGGCGGTCAGCTGGTTTCTCGCGCGACTGGAGGATGTCGTCGATGGGCCCGGAACCGGTCGCTGACGCCAGGGCGCGTCCCGACCGCGCCGACGACCTGCTGCGCGAGGCCGCGTCGCGCTACGAGTTCGTGCTCGTGCCCGGGCGCTACAACAGCGGACCGGAGCACTGGCAGTCGATCTGGGAGCGCGACCTGCCGTTCTGGCAGCGCATCGAGCAGCGCAACTGGGACGACCCGGACATCCATCGCTGGACGGGCTCGATCGGCCGGCTCCTGGCGCGCAGCCGCCGTCCCGCGCTGCTCGCGGGCCACAGCCTGGGCGCGCTGGCCTCGTGCCTCGCCGCCGTGGAGATGCCCGGGCGCATCGCGGGCCTGCTCCTGGTCGCGCCGGCGGAGCCCTCCCGCTTCGACGCGCAGGACGACGTGCCCGTGCACGCGCTCGGCGTGCCGAGCCTGCTGGTGGCGAGCCGCGACGATCCCTTCATGTCCCTGGCCCGCGCGGAGCACTGGGCCGGCGCCTGGGGCAGCGAGCTCGTGGACCTGGGCGACGCGGGCCACATCAATGCGGAGTCGGGATTCGGCCCCTGGCGATTCGGGCGCGAGCTGATGGCGCGGCTGGTGGCGCGGGCGGACACGAGGGCACGGCCCCCGACCGGACAGAATCCCTAGTCGAACAGGTCCGGCAGCGCGCCGCGGGCGACCTCGAGCTCTTCCGTGAGCTCGCGCACGTTCGCGTCGATCGCGCCGCGCGTGGCATCGTCCAGCGGCAGGTCGCGCACGATGCGCCAGCGGCCGTCCTCGACCGTCACCGGGAACCCGAAGACGAGGCCTTCCGGCACGCCGTAGGCGCCGTCCGAGGGCACGCCCATCGTCGTCCACTCGCCGCCCGTGCCGAACCACCAGTCGCGCGCCTGCTCGAGCGTGGCGTTCGCCGCGGAGGCGGCGGCCCATGCGCCCAGCGCCTCGCGCACGGATTCGCCGCGAGCGCTCACGAGACCGGCGAGCAGGCCAGGCCCGGCCGTGACGGCGACGCCATCCGCCCGGACGAAGCGATCGTCGGCCCGCACGAGGCCGGAGTGGTTGCCCCAGACGACCATGCGCCGCAGCGCGGAAACGGGCTGCCCGGTGACCTTGGCGAGCTGCGCCAGCGCGCGGTTGTGGTCGAGCCGCATCATCGCGGCGAACTGGTGCGGGGCCAGCCGCCCGTGCCGGCGCGCGGCGCGGATGGCGACGTTCGTGTTGGTGTCGCAGGGGTTCGCGACGACGAGCACCCGGCAGTCCTCGCGGGCGTGCCCGGAGATCGCCGCGCCCAGGGTCGCGAAGATGCGGGCGTTGCCGGCGAGGACCTCGCCGCGGGCCATGCCCGCCTCGCGCGAACGCGCCCCGAGCAGCAGGGCGAGCCGGGCATCGCGGAAGGCGAGGGCGGGATCGTCGGTGACGGTGACGCCGGCGAGCGGCGCGAAGGCGCAGTCCTCGAGCTCCATCCTCACCCCGTGCATCGCCTTCACGAGGTGGGGCAGGTCGAAGAGCACCAACTCCACGGGCTGGCGCGGGCCGAAAAGGTGGCCCTTCGCGATCCGGAACGCGAGCGCGTACGCGATGCGACCCGCGGCGCCGGTGATCGCGATGCGAACGGGAGTTGGAGCAGGCGTGTTCATCCCCCTGGAACGATAGCACGCGTCAGCGGGGCCGCGATTCCCGATAAACTGGCGAGGCGTGGGCCATGGGGAGAATGCGATGCGGTTGCTGCTGGCGGAGGACGAGCACGCCCTCGGCAGGTGGCTTTCGAAGGCCCTGGGGCAGTGCGGCTACGAGGTCGACTGGGTGGACGACGGCCTCGCGGCGGAGCGCCAGCTCGAGGCCGGGGGAATCGACGTCGTCATCCTCGACCTGGGCCTGCCCGGGCGCGGCGGCCACGAGGTGCTGAAGAACCTGCGGGCGCGCGATCGCAAGCTGCCCGTCCTCGTGCTCACGGCGCGCGACTCGCTCGGCGAACGGGTCTCGACGCTGAACGAGGGCGCGGACGACTTCCTCGCCAAGCCGTTCGCGCTCGCGGAACTCGAGGCGCGGCTCGCGGCGCTCATCCGGCGCTCGCACGAGGAAGGCACGCCGCCCGTCGTCTACGGCCCGCTGGAGTACGTGTCCGAGACCCGCCACTTCCGCCTGCTGGGCAAGTCGCTCGCCCTCACGCCGCGGGAGACCGCGCTGCTTTGCGCGCTGATGCAGCCGCCGGAGCGCCCGGTGTCGAAGTCGCGCCTCCTCGAGCGCGTCTTCGAGGATGGCCAGGACGTGCAGCCCGAGGCCGTCGAGGTCCTCATCCACCGCCTGCGCAAGCGCATCGAGGGCAGCGGGGTGCGCATCGCCACGCTGCGGGGACTGGGCTATGCCCTGGAGCGCGAGTAAGGGGCGCTCGCTCCGCCAGGGCACGCTGCTGCTGCTGGTGCCCGTGATGCTGGCCGTCTCGGCCATCGAGCTCTTCGAGACGCGCGCCTCGTCCGCCGACGCCGTGAACGCCGCGTACGACCGCTCGCTCCTGGGCGCCATCAAGGCCATCGACGCGAGCGTGTCCACGGCATCGGGCGGCGTCTCGGTGGAATTGCCCTACCGGGTGTTCGAGCTGTTCGAGCTGACCGCGAGCGGCCGCGTGAATTTCCGCGTGGCGACCTCCGACGGCCTGGTCGAGATCGGCAGCCCGGACCTGCCGCAGCCCACCCATTCGCTCGCGCCGGAGCAGCCCGTCTTCTACGATTCGTCCTACTTCGGCGAGTCGGTCCGCGTCGGCGCCTACAAGCGCGCGCTCGACCGGTCCCTGGCCGGCGGGGCCGGCCCCTGGCTCGTGATCCAGGTCGCGGAGAGCACGAAGTCGCGCGACCAGTTCGCCGCGCGCTTCCTGCGCAACGCCGCGACGCGCGACGCCGTGTTCCTCGTGCTCATGATCCTCGCGGTGACCGTCGTGGTGAGCCTCGCGCTGCGCCCGGTCTCCGCCGTGGCGCGGCAGGTGCGCGCGAGAGCGCCCTCGGACCTCGCGCCCATTCCCGCGGACGACCTGCCCACGGACCTGCAGCCGCTCGTGAACGCGGCGAACGAGCAGATGAAGCGCACCGAGGACATCCTCGCGCAGCGGCGCCATTTCGTGGACGACGCCTCGCACCAGCTGCGCACGCCGCTCACGACGCTGCGCACGCTCGTCGACCTGGCCGCGCGCGAGAGCCGGCCGGAGGAGCTGCGCGCGATGATCGCCGAGATCTCGCGCCAGCTCGACCACGCCACGCGCGGGACGAACCAGCTCCTCGCGCTCGCCAAGAGCGACGCGGCCGCGCTCGCGCCCACGACGTTCGACCTGGGCGAGCTCGCGCGCGAGGTGGCTGTCTCGCTCCTGCCGCGCGCCCGCGAGAAGGGGCAGGACCTGGGCGTGGAGGAAGCCGCGGTCGTCGTCGCCGTCGGGGACCGGGGACTGCTGCGCGAGGCGCTGGTGAACCTCGCGGACAACGCCATCCGCCACTCGCCCGCGGGCTCGCAGGTGACGATCTGCGCGTTCGTGGAGGGGGGGGAATTGGGGCTCGCCGGGGGGGACGACGGGCCGGGGGGGCCGGCGGAGGAAATCGCCTCGCTCGGCACGCGCTTCTTCCGCGGCCGCGGCCGCGGCGCCGAGACGGGGTCGGGGCTCGGCCTCGCGATCGCGCGCTCCATCGCGGAGAAGCATGGCGGCACGCTGGCGTTCGACCGTCCCGACGGCGGGACGGGCTTCCGGGCGACGCTGCGCTGGAGGGCGGCCCCGTGAGGCGCATGCTCGCCGCCTTCGTGTTCCTCGCGCTGGCCCTGCCCGCGCGGGCCGCGCCCATCCCGAACCCGCAGTGCATCGCGCCGACGAAGGCCAAGGGCGGCTTCGACGTCACCTGCCGACTGGTCCAGTCGATGCTGCAAGGCTCGCCCTCGCTCGCCGCGCCGATGACCATCTCGTACCTGCCGGGCGGCATCGGCGCCGTCGCCTTCAACGTGATCGTCTCGCGGCGTCCCGCGGAGCCGGGAACCATCGTGGCGTTCTCGAGCGGCTCGCTCCTGAACATCGCGCTGGGCAAGTTCGGCCAGCATACGGTGCGCGACGTGCGCTGGCTCGCGACGCTCGTGGCCGACCACGGCGCGCTCGTCGTGCACCGCGATTCGCCCCTGCGCACGATGCGCGACCTCGAGGCCGCGCTCAAGCGCGATCCCTCGAAGGTGGCGGTGGGCGGCGGCGGCACCTTCGGCAGCCAGGACTGGCTCAAGATGGCGCTCACCGCGAGGCGCATGGGCGTCGACCACAAGACGCTGCGCTTCGTCTCCTTCGAAGGCGGCGGCGAGGCGCTTACGGCCCTGCGCGGGCAGCACGTGCAGGTCGTCGTGGGCGACGTCGCGGAGACGCAGGCGGACATCGACGCGGGCGCGCCCCTTCGCGTCCTCGCGGTGCTCTCGGCCTCGCGCCTGCCCGGCAAGCTGCAGTCCGTGCCCACGGCGCTCGAGCAGGGCTACGACGTGAGGTGGCGGACGGTGCGCGGGTTCTACATGGGGCCGGACGTGAGCGAGGACGAAGTGCGGCAGTGGGCCGACCTCATCCGCCGCGCGGCGAAGGCGCCGGGATTCGCCGAGCGGCTGGAGGCGCAGGGCCTGCAGCCCTTCGTGCTCACCGGAGGCGAGCTCGACGCGTTCGTGAAGCAGTCCACGGACGAGTATCGCGGCCTCGCGCGCGAGTTCGGGCTGCGCCTCACCGTGCCGGCGAATTGAGGGCGGCCGCCCGATGACCGACGGCGCCGCGCCGAGGAACCTCCTGCACGCCCTGCCCTGGGTCGTCGCGACGCTCATCGCCGTGCATGCCTGCATGGCGGTCACGCGGGTGACCGCGAGCCTGTGGGCCCTGGACCGGGGCTACGGCGAGTGGACCGTCGGCGTGCTCCTCAGCCTCTTCGCGGTGGCGCCGATCGCGCTGGCGATGTGGGCGGGAAGGCTCGCGGACCGCCACGGCTTCCATCGTCCCGTCGCCGTCGGCGTGGGCATGGCCTTCGCCGGCGCCGTGGTGGCCGTGGCATCGCCCACGATGCCCGCCGTCGCGTTCAGCTGCCTGATGACCGGGGGCGCGATCAGCGTCGCCGCCGTCGCCATCCAGCGCGAGGCGGGGCTGATGACGGAGTCCCCGCAGGACCTCAAGCGGATCTTCAGCTGGGTCTCGCTCGCGCCGGCCCTCTCCAACGCGATCGCCCCGATCACGGCCGGCGTGCTGATCGACCAGCTGGGGTTCCGCTGGACGTTCGCCTTCGCCGTCGTGCTGCCGCTCGTGGCCTGGGCGCTCGCCCGGCAGGTGCCGCGCCATCCGCCGCGCTCGCGTCACGGCGCCCCGGCCGCGCCACCCGCGTGGCATCTCCTGCGCGAGGCGCCACTTCGCAACCTGCTCCTGGTGAACGTGGTCCTGTCGACCTGCTGGGACGTGCACACCTTCGTGGTGCCCGTGGTCGGGCATGCGAAGGAGCTGAGCGCCTCGAGCATCGGGCTGGTGCTCGGATCGTTCGCCGTCGCCGCCACCTTCGTGCGCCTCGCGATCGTGCGCTTCGCCCGCCACCTCGACGAGCTGAAGGCCCTGCGCGCGGCGATGGTCCTCGCGACGGTGGTGCTCGCCGTCTATGCCTGGCTGCCCGGAACGCCGGGCATGATCCTCGGATCCTCGCTGCTGGGGCTCGCGCTGGGCTCGGTTCAGCCCATGATCCTGAGCACGCTGCACCAGGTCACGCCGCGCGAGCGTCACGGGCAGGCCCTCGGCCTTCGCATGCTGTCGGTCAACGTGGCCACCGTGGCGATGCCGGTGAGTTTCGGCTTTCTCGCCAGCGCCTTCGTGGTGGCGGCGCCCATGTGGATGATGGCGGGGCTGCTCGTGGCGGCGCAGTGGCCCGCGGGATCCCTGCGCCGGCGCCACGATGGGTGACAATGCACACCATGAACCAACCCCTCAGGCTTTCCGTCCTCGACCAATCCCCCGCCGCGCAGGACAAGACGCAGGACCACGCCATCCGCGAATCCCTCGCGCTCGCGAGGCGCTGCGACGCCCTGGGCTACCACCGCTACTGGGTGTCGGAGCACCACAACAGCGCGAGCATCGTCGGCACCGCGCCGGAGATCCTGATGGCGGCCATCGCGGCCACCACGACGCGCATCCGCGTGGGCAGCGCCGGCGTCATGCTCCCGCACTACTCGACGCTCAAGGTGGCCGAGCAGTTCCGCGTGCTGGAGGCCATCGCGCCCGGTCGCATCGACCTGGGGGTGGGCCGCGCGCCCGGATCGGACCGCCTCACCGCGATGGCGCTCAATCCCGACCCGCAGGCCGCCGAGAACTTCCCCGTGCAGGTGCAGGAACTGGGACTTTGGCTGCGCGGCGAATCGCTTCCCGAGGGCCATCCGTTCCGCGAGATCCGCGCGCACCCGCAGGGGCCCACGTCGCCGCAGGTCTGGATCCTCGGCAGCTCCGACTACGGCGCGCAGCTCGCGGCGTACTTCGGCCTGCCGTACGCGTACGCGTATTTCTTCACCGACGGGCGCGGCACCGAGGAGGCGCTCGCGCTCTTCCGGCGCAATTATCGCCCGAGCCCGGATCACCCGGCGCCGCTCGCCACCATCTGCGTGTGGGCGCTGGCGGCGGACACCGAGGCCGAGGCGCGGCGCCTGCTGATGACGCGCGAGCACTGGCGCGTGGGATTCGAGAAGGGGCTGAGGACGGCGCTCCTGTCGCCGGAGGCCGCGGCGGCCCATCCGTACACCGAGGCGGAGCGGGCGGTGATCCAGCGCCTTCGCGAGCGGGCGATCGTCGGAACGGGCGAGCAGGTGGCCGCGAAGCTGAGGGAACTCGCGGCGGGGTTCGAGCTGGGCGAGATCGTCATCAACACCTGGACCCACGATCCGGCCGCGCGGCATCGCTCCTACGAGCTGATCGCGCAGGCGATGCGGGACGTTTGACGGGCCGTCCCGCCGAAAGCCATCGGCAAGGCGGGAGAGCGCCGGCTAGCGACGCTCTCCCAGGCCATCGTGGAACAAGGTGGCGACCTCGCGCATGGCCATCTCCTCATCGGGACCCTCCGCCTCGATGCGCACCGCGGTGCCCACCGTGGCGGTCAGCAGCATGACGGCGAAGAGGTTGCGCGCGCTCGCACGTCGCCCGTTGACGACGACGGACAGGTTGCAGCGCCAGCGCTTCGCGATGCCGACGAGGCGCGCGCAGGCCTGCGCGTGAAGGCCGCGGGGATTGGTGATGGTGAGCTTGCGTGTTCGCATGGGTAGTCGACTTTCGTTGCGATCGATCGGGACGCGATCCGGCCCGTCGCTTCCGCCAGAATTCTCTGGACCCTCGCTGCCCTGTCGAGTTCCACCTCGATCGCCATGAAGGGGAGGGCGGCCCGGTTGCCGGACTTTCGCTCCCGTAGCACCATGCCTGCGGCCGCCCCACTCCGTCGTCGGCGATCTGGCCGGTCGCGCACGCCCGGGAGAATTCCATGCCCAAGATCGACATCGCCACCGTGCCGGAGCGCAAGGGCTCGGGCTATCCGCCGCCGTTCGACGCGCCCTGCGCGGAGCGCGTGCGGCAGCGGCTGGGCAACGCCGGCGGCCTCACGGAATTCGGGATCAATCTCATGCACCTGCCGCCGGGCAACTGGTCGAGCCAGCGCCACTGGCATTCGCACGAGGATGAATTCGTGTACGTGCTCGAGGGCACGCTCAAGCTGGTCGAGGATGGCGGCGAGACGGTGCTGCGCGCCGGGGACTGCGCGGCCTTTCCGAAGAACTCCGGCAACGGCCATCACCTCGTCAATCGGTCGGGTGCTATGGCTGTCTATCTCGAGGTGGGATCGCGTTCTCCCGACGACGTGACGACCTGCTCCGACATCGACATGATGAGCACCAATGCCGATGGCCTGTTCCTGCACAAGGACGGCACGCCCTTCACGGCAACCTGAACGACCGCGCGAAAAGGGTGCGCCCGTTGCAGGGGCGCAGGGCGCCTCGCGCCTAACGCCGCGTGGCGCCGCGCTGGCGCCAACCCGCCACGCCGAGGAGCAAAGCCGCCAGCAGGATCTGCGCCCATTCCGAAAGCGTGGGAACGGGTTGCGTGATGACGGCCGGATCCAGCAGGGCCAGGGGGCCCGTGGTTCCGGAGCCGTTCACCGAACCGGCGAAGTTGAACAGCGAGACCGCGTTCGCGGTGCCGGCCGTGCCGTTGCGACCGGACGATCCCGTGCCGCCCGCACCCGCGGTCGCCGACGAACCGGTGGCCGAGGAGTTGACGATCGTGAGCGCGCCCGCGTTGACGAACGCCGCCGGACCGGCTGCCGCGCCGCCCCCGCCCCCGCCCGGGGCACCCGTCGCCCCGCCGTTGCCGCCGCTCACGC
>CAZPLW010000180.1:0-9235 GCA_964587315.1 uncultured Lysobacter sp. | reverse complement strand
ATTTCCAGAAGGAGATCGTCAAGATCCACACCATCTTCGGCGGCAAGAACCCGCACCCGAACTGGCTGGTGGGCGGCGTGCCGTGCGCGATCAACGTCGACCGCGCGGGCGCGGTGGGCGCGATCAACATGGAACGCCTCAACATGGTCGGCAAGATCATCGACGACACGATCGACTTCATCGACAACGTGTACATCCCCGACCTGCTCGCGATCGCCTCGTTCTACAAGCACTGGGGCGCGATCGGCGGGGGCCTGTCGGGCGCGAACATCATGTGCTACGGCGAATTCCCGGACATCGCCAACGACCAGTCGAGCAAGTCGCTCCTCATGCCGCGCGGCGCGATCCTGGGCGGGGACCTGAAGAACATCCACGCCGTGGACCTGAAGGATCCCGCGATGATCCAGGAGTTCGTGAACCACTCCTGGTACAAGTACGCCGACGAGTCGAAGGGCCTGCACCCGTGGGACGGCGTCACCGAGCCCAACTTCGTGCTCGGCCCGGGCACCAAGGGAACGAAGACCAACATCGAGAACATCGACGAGGCCGCCAAGTACTCGTGGGTGAAGAGCCCGCGCTACAAGGGCCAGCCGGTGGAAGTCGGCCCCCTGGCGCGCTACATCCTGGGCTACGCGATGGGCAACCCCGAGTTCAAGGAGCCCGTCGACATGGTGCTCAAGAAGCTGGACGTGCCCCTCACGGCGATCTTCTCGACGCTCGGCCGCACCGCGGCGCGCGGCCTGGAGGCCTCGTGGGCCGCCCACAAGATGAAGTACTTCTACGGCAAGCTCATGGCCAACATCAAGGCCGGCAAGCTGGACACCGCGAACGTGGAGAAGTGGGAGCCCGCCACCTGGGCGAAGGAAGCCAAGGGCGCCGGCTACTGCGAGGCCCCGCGCGGCGCGCTCGGTCACTGGATCCGCATCAAGGACACCAAGATCGACAACTACCAGTGCATCGTGCCCACCACGTGGAACGCGGGCCCGCGCGACGGCAAGAACCAGATCGGCGCCTACGAGGCCTCGCTCATGAACACCGCGATGGCCAAGCCGGAGCACCCGCTCGAGATCCTGCGCACGATCCACAGCTTCGACCCGTGCCTGGCTTGCGCGACCCACGTCATCTCGCCGGAAGGCGAGGAGATCACCCGCGTTCAGGTCCGGTAACGGGAGAACCCTATGTCCATCGAAGGCAAGGACCTCAAGTTTCCCGCCTATGTCTGGCAGGCGCCGGTGCGCATCTGGCACTGGACGATGGCGCTCGCCATGATCGTGCTGTGGGGCACGGGGTACTTCATCGGGGCGCCGCTTCCCTCCGTACCGGGGGAAGCGAGCGAGAATTACCTGATGGGGTACATCCGCTTCGCGCACTTCGCGGCCGGCTACGTGTTCGCGGTCGCGTTCCTGTTCCGCATCTACTGGGCGATCGTGGGCAACAAGTACGCGCGCGAGATCTTCCTCGTGCCGTACTACATGCTCAACCCCGCGTGGTGGCGGGGCTTCTTCCGGGTGGTGGGGCACTACGTCTTCATCCGCCCGAAGAACGACTGGCACATCGGGCACAACCAGCTCGCGATGGCGGCCATGTTCGGCATGTACGTGCTGGGCACGGCCTTCATGATTGTCACCGGCTTCGCGCTCTACGGCGAGGGCACGCTCCGGGGCTCGTGGGCCAACAACCTGTTCACCTCCTGGGTGATACCGTTGCTCGGCGACAGCCAGAGCGTGCACACGTGGCACCACCTGTGCGCCTGGTACCTCTTCTGGTTCACGATCGTTCACCTGTACTTCGTGATCCGGGAGGACATCACCTCGGGCCTCACCGTCATCTCCAGCATGATCAGCGGCTGGCGCGATGTGAAGAACAGCTAGGGCAGGGCGACCGTGCAACTCGATAGGGGAAGGGGGGGAACCGTGGCCACGACGAAAGCACCACCGCGCGGCCGCGGAACCGGGGCGGGCCGGCCGCGCGCACGCCGCGAGCCGGTCCACCCGGGCTATTTCCTGGACACCCGGTACTTGAAGCCCCTCAAGCTCACGCAGCTCGGGCTCGCGGACGCGCTCGGCATCTCGAGGCGGCGCGTGAACGAGTTCATCCGCGGCAAGCGCGGCGTCACGCCGGACACGGCGGTGCGCCTGGCGGCCTACTTCGACACCGAGCCGGAGTTCTGGATGCAGCTGCAGATGGCGTGGGACGTCCACCAGGCGATGAAGACGCTCAAGGTCACCTCGCGTAGTTGAGCGCCGCAGTCGGGTATTGACGGGACGAAGGGCCGCCTCGCGCGGCCCTTTCAACTTGAGGCTCGTCCCTCGAGCCGAGCGCGTCGTCGTCCGGCGGGAGCGGGACTGCCAGAGGCCTCCCACTGCAATGGACCGAGGGTGTGGGATGCGTTTTTCCGGATTCTCGCCGAGTGAACTTGCGGCGAGGGATGATCGCCCCGGGCAGGTCGACATAGGCGAGGGAGTGCCTGTCGGACCACCGTGAGTCGGCGGAATCCGGAAAGAACGCACCACCACACCCCCGGTCCGACCGCGGCTTCGGAAGCTACGCCGCTACCTGCCGCTGGTCGCCCTGTCAACGCGCCTGCTGCGAAGCACCGGACCTGCTGGCAGAAGGCGCGGAAACGGCGCCAAGCCACGCGACCGGCGTCGGTGCCGGCGGTGCCCCCTGCCGTCACTTGACCCCCGTCAACAGTCCCCGGCGTGGAACCCCGATGATGGCTCCGATGTAACCGCGCAAGTTACAAGGAGCCACGCAAGTGCAGACGGATACGCTGGTGCTCGGGATCGGCAACATGCTGTGGGCCGACGAGGGCTTCGGCGTGCGCGCCGTCGCCGCGCTGAACGAAGGCTGGTCCTTTCCCGAGGGCGTCACGCTCATGGACGGCGGCACGCAGGGGCTGTACCTGCTGCCCCTGGTGCAGTCGGCCCGCCGCATGCTGGTCTTCGACGCGATCGACTACGGCCTCGAGCCCGGCACGCTGCAGGTGATCCGGGACGACGACATCCCCTCGTACCTGGGCATCGGCAAGATGAGCCTGCACCAGTCGAGCTTCCAGGAAGTGCTCGCGCTCGCCAAGCTCTCGGGCCAGGCCCCGGAGCACGCGGTCCTGGTGGGCGTCCAGCCGAAGCTGCTCATGGATTTCGGCGGCAGCCTCACCGACCTCGTCCGCGCGAAGATCCCCGAGGCGCTGCAGGTGGGCCTCGAGGCGCTGGCGGGCTGGGGCATTCCCGCGACGCCGCGCGCCCCCGGCGAGGCCGTTCCCCTCTTCGATCGCAGCCTTTCCCTGGACGCCTACGAGGCCGGGCGGCCCAGCGCGGCCGACGCGTGCCGCATCGGCGATCCGCGCGTGCTCGCCATGCGCGGCGCCGGGGAGGGCTGAGCGCCATGTGCATCGGCATTCCCATGCAGGTGATGCAGGCCGAGGGCGAGGGCGGCGCCTGGTGCATGGGCCGCGAAGGCCGCCAGCTCATCGACATGTCCCTCGTGGGCGCGCAGCCCGGGGGCACTTGGATCCTCACGTTCCTGGGCGCCGCGCGCGAGGTGATGACGCCCGAGTCGGCGGCGCACACCGACGCCGCCATCGACGCGCTCGCCGCCGTGCTGCGCGGCGACCACTCCTCCATCGAGACGGCCTTCGCGGACCTCGTGGACCGCGAACCGCAGCTTCCCGAACACCTTCGTCCTGCCGGAGCCCCGAAATGATCGCCACCCCCGTCCCCGTGGAGCCGCCGCTCGTCACCCGCCTGGTCGACGAGTGCGGCGCCGCCCGCCTCGACGAGTCGACCTACGACGCCTTCGTCGGCCAGGCCGGCGAGGCCGTGCTCTTCTTCACCGAGGATCCCATCCGCTTCCGCGAGGTGCTCGACGTCGCCGTGATCGTGCCGGAGCTCGCGCGCGCCTGCTCGCGCGCCTTCCGCATCGGCGTCCTGCCGCCTCCGATCGCCAACGCGAAGGCCGCGACCTTCGGCGTGCGCCGCTGGCCGGCCCTCGTGTTCCTGCGCGGCGGCGAATGGCTCGGCAACGTCGAGGGGCTGCGCGACTGGAGCGACTACGTGGCCGCGGTCGACGCGCTGCTCGAGGGCGACACGCGCCCGCTGCCGCCCAAGGTGATCCCCGTCGCCGCCGCCGCCAAGTCCTGCGCCTGACCTTCCGACCCGAGGAAACCCCATGAAAGCCTTCCCGATTCCCGTCACCGCGTTCGGCGCTGGCACCCAGCCGCCCGAGGACCTCGATCTCGAATTCCTCGAAATGCCCAAGGCCGAGCCCCTGCGCACGCCCATCCCGCCCGAGGACGCGGCGGCGGAGGAGCTCGCGGCGGCGGCGGACGTCGTCGAGCAGCTGCTCGAGGCCATGCGAGGCCATCGGCCCGGCGCGGCCGGCGCGCCGCGCTTCTCGCTCAAGGCCATGGCGCCGGGGGCGCTGCGCGCGCTCAACGAGTCGCTGGGGCAGGGCGAGGTGAGCGCCGTGGTCGCCGTCGGCCACGACGGCACCTGGCGCATCCAGGAGACGGCCTTCGCCGGCGTCTGGCGCTCGCAGCGCGAGGACGCGCGCGGCACGGTCGTCGAGGACATCCTCGAGGCGGGCGACATGCCCCTGCCGCTCAAGGACGCCGCCTCGCGCGTCGCCGGTGCCCGGCTCGACGGGGAACGCCTGCCCGCGGG
The DNA here is from genome assembly GCA_964587315.1 of uncultured Lysobacter sp. Classification (GTDB taxonomy): domain Bacteria; phylum Pseudomonadota; class Gammaproteobacteria; order Burkholderiales; family Usitatibacteraceae; genus FEB-7. Next base: position 4,571 of record CAZPLW010000180.1, on the reverse strand, counting down.
CGTGATGAACGCGCCGTCCATCGTGGACGAGCTGCGCCACCACGCGAAGCACTTCCGGCCCGGACGCCCCGCGCACGTGGTGAACCTCTCGCTGCTGCCCCTCGCGCCGGCCGACCACGAGGGCCTCGACGCGGTGCTGGGCGACGGTCCCGTGGCCATCCTCTCGCGCGGCTTCGGCAACTGCCGCATCAACGCCACCAACGCGCGCGGCATCTGGCGCGTGCGCTACTTCAACACCATGAACACCGTCATCCTCGACACGATCGAGGTGGTGGACCTGCCCGAGGCCGCGCGGGCCGCCGCCGACGACTACGACGACAGCGTGAAGCGGCTCGTGGAACTGCTCGCCTGGCTTCGCGAAGGCTAGGGACGGTGGAAGGCGCGAGGGACACGTTGAGGCCGGCGCGGCGCGAATGCGGCGTCTGCTGGATGGTCTACGACCCGGCCGCGGGAGATCCGCAGTGGCAGGTGCCCGCGGGCACGGCCTTCGAGGACCTGCCGCCGCACTGGACGTGCCCGAACTGCGCCGCGGAGCAGTCGAAGTTCCTGGTGCTGCCCGATGAGTGAGGCCGCCGTGGCGAACCCGGCCCCGCGCCTCGAGGCCGCCTTCACGCGCATCTGGAGGACGCGCATGGAGGGGCTGCCCTTCCTCAACCCGAACCTGCGCGTGGAGGCCGTGGGCTTCCGGCCCTGGGGCGGCGACTGGCTGGGGGCGCTCGTGACGCCCTGGTTCGTGAACCTCGTGCTGATGCCGGGGGAAGGCCCGTGGACGTCCCTGCCCATGGGCGGGGAGCGCATCGTGGCGCTGCCGGCCGGGCGCTTCCGCTTCATCGCGGGCCACGACGACGAGCTGGGCGAGCACCACGCCTGCTCGCTCTTCTCTCCCGCGCAGCAGTTCGCCGACCACGAGACGGCGCGCGCCGTGGCGGAAGCCTCGCTCCTGGCGCTCTTCGACGCGAAGCTCGACACCATTCCCGACGCCGAGGCCGTGAAGGCGAGCGTCGGCGAGGCGCCGCCCCCGCGCGTCTCGAAGCGCGATTTCCTCCGGGGCCGCGTGCGCGGCGGCGACGATGCCGATCGAGGGTGAACTCGTGGTGAGGCTCGCCGTCGCGGACGGGCGCGTCGTCCGGGCCGAGGCCCGGTCGCAGCGGCCGCGCGTCGCGGGCGCGCTCTTCGACGGACGCGGCGCCGGGGAAGCCGAGCCCCTGGCCGGCTCGCTCTTCGCCATTTGCGGCCGCGCGCAGGCCATCGCGGCGGCGGTCGCGGTCGAAACGGCCCTGGGACGACCCGCCAGCGAGTCCGTTCGCGCGGCGCGAGAGACGCGGCTCGCGGCCGAAATGGCGCAGGAACACCTGGGACGCCTGCTGGTCGACGGGCCGAAGCTCGCGGGCCTCGCGCCGGAGATCAAGTCGTACGCCCGGGCTCGCGTTCTTCTCGCGCCCTTGCTCGCCGCGCAGCCGGATGCGCCGCTCCTCGCCGAAGCGGAGGCGATCCACGAATGGGCGCAGGCCGTGGTGTTCGGCGTCTCGCCGGCGGATTTCTACTCCCTCGATTCGATACCGGGATTCGCCAACTGGGTGCGCGGCGCGGGCACGCCGGTGGCGACACTCGCCCTCGCGGTGCTCGAGCGGGTCGCCCGTATCGGTGCCTGCGACACGGCGCTGCTGGGCGCCGCGGATGCCGAATTGGTCGAGGGGGTGGCCGCCGCGCTCGAATCGGACGCCGCCTATGACGACGCGCCTTACTGGCAGGGTGAGCCGCGCGAGACCGGCGCGCTCGCCCGCCTGGCGGGACATCCGCTGCTCGCCGACGCGATCGCCACCTTCGGGCAGGGCGTGGGCGCGCGCTTCGTCGCGCGATTGCTGGAGACGGCGGCGGCGCTGGACGACCTGCGGCGCGGCCAGGGGTCGCGCCACGGCGGGGTGCGGCACGGCGAATTCGGGCTCGGTTGGGCGGAGACGGCGCGCGGGCTTCTCGTGCACCGCGCGCGCGTGGCGAACGGGCGCCTCGCGGACTACCGCATCGTCGCGCCCACCGAGTGGAACTTCCATCCGGACGGCGCCTTCGCGCGCGGCGCGCGGGGGCTCGCGGACGACGGCGCGCTCGAGGCGGGCGCGCACTGGATCGTGGGCTCCCTCGACCCCTGCGTGGGCGTGCGCTACGAGGTGACCCGTGCATGAGATGTCGATCGCCGAGAGCGTGCTCGGCATCGTGGAGGACACGGCGCGCCGCGAGGGCTTCGCCCGCGTGAGCGAGGTGCGCCTGGAGATCGGGCGGCTCGCGGCGGTGGAGACCGAGTCGTTGCGCTTCTGCTTCGACGTGGTGGTGCGCGGCAGCCTCGCGGAAGGCGCGCGGCTCGAGATCGACGAGACGCCCGGCACCGCGTGGTGCTTCGACTGCTCGCGTCCGGTCGAGGTGGCCGCGCGGGTCGATCCCTGCCCGGCGTGCGGCGGCTCGAAGCTGCAGGTGAGCGGCGGGACGGACATGCGGGTGAAGGACCTGGTGGGCGCCTGAAGGGCGCTTCTTGAATCGAGGAGACTGGCGATGTGCACGACCTGCGGCTGCGGAACGGATTCGGTGACGATCGACGGCAAGGCCCATGCCCACGGGCACGACCATGACCATGGGCATGACCATGGCCACGGCCACGATCACGGGCACGCGCACGGCCCCGGGTGCGGGCACGACCACGCGCACGACCCTGCCCCGGCCCATTCGCACGCGGCGGGTGTGGCGCCCGATCGCGCCGTCGCCGTCGAGCGCGCGATCCTCGCGAAGAACGACGCCGAGGCCAACCACAACCGGCGGCTCTTCACGAGGAAGGGCATCTTCGCGCTGAACCTCGTCTCGAGCCCGGGCTCCGGCAAGACCACGCTGCTGTGCGAGACCATCCGGCGCCTCGCGGGCGAGCTGCCCATCGCCGTGGTCGAGGGCGACCAGCAGACCTCGAACGACGCGGACCGCGTGCGCGCGACGGGCGCGAAGGCCGTGCAGGTGAACACCGGCAAGGGCTGCCACCTCGACGCGCACATGGTCGGCCACGCCGTCGAGTCGCTCGAGCCGAAGGACGACTCCGTGGTGATGATCGAGAACGTGGGCAACCTCGTGTGCCCCGCGGCGTTCGACCTGGGAGAGGCGCACAAGGTGGTGGTGCTCTCGGTGACCGAGGGCGAGGACAAGCCCCTCAAGTACCCGGACATGTTCGCCGCCGCCGACCTCATGATCCTCAACAAGTGCGACCTGCTGCCGCACCTGGACTTCGACGTGGCGCTCTGCGAGTCGCACGCGCGCCGCGTGAACCCGTCCATCGAGATCCTGCGGGTCTCGGCGACGAAGGGCGACGGGCTCGACGCCTGGCTCGACTGGATCCGCGAGGGGGCGGGCGAGGCGCGCTCGCGCCGCGTCCGGGCGGCGGAAGGCGCCTCCTGCGGCGGCGGCGCCTGCACCTGCGCCTGAACGAAGGACCGGACCTGCGCCCCGTGAACGCCATCGAGACCCTCGCCGCCCCCGGACGCGAGCGCGTGCGCGTGCGCGGCACGGTGCAGGGCGTGGGCTTCCGGCCGTTCGTCTACCGGCTCGCGAGCCAGCTCTCGCTCTCGGGCTGGGTGCTCAACGACGCCGAGGGCGTGCTTGCGGAAGTCGAGGGCGACCCGCGCGCCGTCGAGGACTTCATCCGCCGCGTGGCGAGCGAGGCCCCGCCGCTCGCGCGCGTGGCGTCGGTCGAGCGCGAGGCGCGCCCCCCCCAGCTTTCGCAGGGCTTCGCCATCGAGGCGAGCCGGGGCGGACCGGCCGCCACCGCCGTGACCCCCGACGCCGCGACGTGCCCGGACTGCCTCGCCGAGCTCCTGGACCCGCGCGACCGGCGCCACGGCTATGCGTTCATCAACTGCACGCACTGCGGGCCGCGTTTCACGATCACGCGCGGCGTGCCCTACGACCGGCCCCTCACCACGATGGCGCCGTTCCGCATGTGCCCGTCCTGCGAGACGGAGTACCTCGATCCGCTCGACCGCCGCTTCCATGCGCAGCCCGACGCGTGTCCCACCTGCGGGCCGCGCCTGGCTTTCCTCGCGGAGGACGGCCTGCCGCGCGACGGCGACCCGGTCGCCCGCGTCATGGCGCTCGTGCGCGCGGGCAAGGTAGTGGCGGTGAAGGGGCTGGGCGGATTCCACCTCGTGTGCGACGCGCGCAACGTGCGCGCCGTGGCGCGCCTCAGGGCCGCCAAGCATCGCGAGGAGAAGCCCTTCGCGGTGATGGTCGCTAACCCGGAGAGCCTCGCCGAGCTCGCGCACGTGGACGAGGCGGCGCGCACGCTCCTCGTCTCCCGCGAGCGTCCCATCGTGCTGTGTCCCAAGCGCGAGGGCTGCGACGAGCGGCTCGCGGGCGTGGCCCCCGGCGTGTCGGAACTCGGGGCGATGCTGCCCTACACGCCGCTGCACTGGCTGCTCTTCCAGGCCGCGGCCGGCGAGACGGGCGAGGGCTGGACGGAACGCCCACAGGATCTCGTGCTCGTGATGACGAGCGCCAATCCCGGCGGCGAGCCCCTCGTCACCGGCAACGACGAGGCGCTG
>CAZPLW010000179.1:0-9347 GCA_964587315.1 uncultured Lysobacter sp. | reverse complement strand
AGGGCAAGGCGCGCTAGCCGATGCCGGGGCGGCGCCTCGCGGCCGCCATCCTCGCGGGCCTCGCGCTCGCCGCCTCCGCGGCGCCCTCGCGCGCGCCGGCGCAGCCGTCGGAAGAGGAACTGCGCGCCCTGCGCGGCCGCATCGATCGCCTGCAGAAGGAACTGGCCGAGGCCGAGGAGAGCCGCGGCGGCGCCGCGGACGCCCTCAAGGCCTCCGAGAAGGCCGTCAGCGAGGCGAACCGCGCCCTCTGGGAACTCTCGCAGTCGCGCAAGGCCATCTCCGATCGCATCGCCGAACTGTCCCGGCAAGGCGCCGAGGCCCGCGCCCAGATCGCGCGCGAGCAGGCCCTCGCCGAGAAGCTCCTGCGGGTGCAGTACGAGCAGGGCGGGCAGGACCGCCTGCGGCTGCTGCTCGAGGGCCGCGATGTCGCCACCCTGTCTCGCCACCTCGCGTACTACGGTTACATCCAGCGCTCCCGGGCTGACGTGCTCGCCAAGCTCAAGCGCGGCGTCGACGAGGTGGCCGCCCTCGAGGCGGAAAGCGTGAAGCAGCGTGCGGAACTGGCGGAGAACCAGTCCTCGCAGGCCCGCGAGACGGCCCGCCTCGAGAAGGAGCGGGCCGAACGCGCGGCGGTCCTCAAGCGGATCTCCGGGCAGATCTCGCAGGGACGCAAGGAGATCGGCAAGCTCAAGCGCGACGAGCAGCGCCTCACGCGCCTGGTGGAGGAGATCGCGAGGTCCCTGGCCGCCAGGCCAGCCCCGAAGAAGGACGCCACGCCGGCCCGGAAGAAGGGCACCCCGGTGGACGAGGTGGCGGACGCCTCGCTCGCCTCGAAGGCCTTCGCCTCGCTCAAGGGGCGCCTGAAACTCCCGGTGCGGGGGGAACTCGTGAACCGCTACGGCAGTCCGAGAGAGGAAGGAGGCACGACGTGGCGCGGCCTCTTCATCCGCACGGGCATCGGCGAGGTGGTCCGGGCCGTGGCGGACGGGCGAGTGGTCTACGCGGATTGGCTCCGGGGCTTCGGCAACCTGCTCATCCTCGATCACGGCGCCGGCTACATGAGCCTCTACGGTTACAACGAAGGCCTGCTCAAGCAGGTCGGCGAGGCGGTGAAGGGCGGCGATCCGGTGGCCCAGGTCGGGGCGTCCGGGGGGGCCGAGGAATCGGGTTTATACTTCGAATTGCGTCAGGACGGCCGCCCTTTCGACCCTCTCAAGTGGGTGGCCCGGTAGTCGCATCCGGATGGCTTTTCCGGGCGTAGCCCCGGGAAGGTCCTTTCGTTGTCCCGCAAACGGTGAGGTGGCTCCGATGAGCAACAGGCTCCAGCAGGTCGCACTCGTGGTCCTCGGCGCGTCGCTCGGCATCGCGGCGAGCCTGCATTTCTCCGCGAGCGCGGACCGCCAGGCCTCCACCCTGCAGCTGCCGGTCGACGACCTGCGCCTCTTCAGCGAGGTGTTCGGCCGCATCAAGAACGACTACGTCGAGCCCGTCGAGGACAAGAAGCTGCTGAAGGAAGCGATCAACGGGATGCTCACCGGCCTCGATCCCCATTCCGCCTTCCTGGACCAGGACGCGTACAAGGACCTGCAGGTCGGCACCCAGGGCGAGTTCGGCGGCCTCGGCATCGAGGTGGGCAGCGAGGATGGCTTCGTGAAGGTGGTCGCCCCCATCGAGGACACGCCCGCGCACCGCGCCGGCATCCAGGCCGGCGACCTGATCATCAAGCTGGACGGCGTGGGCCTGAAGGGCCTGAGCCTCAACGACGCCGTGAAGAAGATGCGCGGCAAGCCCAACACCGAGGTCCTGCTCACGGTCCTGCGCAAGGGCGTCGACCAGCCGCTCGAGTACAAGCTCAAGCGCGACGTGATCCGCGTGAAGAGCGTGAAGGCCCGCCTCATCGAGCCGGGCTACGGCGTGCTTCGCGTGACGCAGTTCCAGGAGCACACGGGCGAGAACCTCGTCACCGCCATCAACGACCTCTACAAGCAGGCCAACGGCGACATCAAGGGGCTCGTGCTCGACCTGCGCATGAACCCGGGCGGGCTGCTCAATTCGGCGGTCGCCGTGTCGGCCGCGTTCCTGCCCAAGAACGCGCTCGTCGTGTACACGGACGGCCGCACCGAGGACGCGAAGATGCGCCTCACGGCGAGCAAGGAGAACTACGTGCGCGGCACGTTCCGCGAGGACTACCTCGCGAAGCTTCCCGCCGCCGCGAAGACCGTGCCGCTCGTCGTGCTGGTGAACGGCGCCTCGGCGTCGGCCTCCGAGATCGTCGCGGGCGCCCTGCAGGATCACAAGCGCGCCACGCTCATCGGCACGCAGACCTTCGGCAAGGGCTCGGTGCAGACGATCCTGCCGCTGCCCAACAACCAGGCCGTGAAGCTCACGACGGCCCGCTACTACACGCCGAACGGCCGCTCCATCCAGGCGAAGGGCATCGCGCCCGACCTCGTCGTCGAGGACGCGACCGTCGATTCCAAGCTCTTCACGCGCGAGGCGGACCTGCAGCGCCACCTCGAGGGCGAGGCCGAGAAGGCCGCCGCCAACGCGAGGAAGACGGATGCCGAGGCGAAGCCCGCCGAAAAGGCCGCCGCACCCGCGAAGCCCGCCGAGAAGGCTGCCCCAGCCAAGGCCGAGCCGGGCGCCTCGCTGAAGACCGACGGCAAGGAAATCGTGAAGAAGGACGACCTGCAGCTCATCGCCGCGATCAACCACTTGAAGGGCCTGCCCGTCACCACCGCGGCGGCCGCGAAGTAGGCGGGAGCGGCACCGCGCCTGCCGTGGAAGACAACCAGCGGCTCCGGTACAGCCGCCACCTGCTGCTCGACGGTTTCGGCGAGGATTCGCAGGAAAGGCTCCTCGCCGCCCACGCGCTCGTGGTCGGCGCCGGCGGCCTCGGATCGAGCGCCTTGCTCTACCTGGCTTCCAGCGGCGTCGGGCATCTCACCGTCGCCGACGGCGACACGGTCGACCTGACGAACCTGCAGCGCCAGGTGATCCACCGCATGGCCTCGATCGGCACCAACAAGGCCGAGTCCGCGCGCCAGACGCTCGCCGCCGTGAATCCCGAGGTTCGCGTGACGGTGGTGCCGGAGCGACTTTCCGGCGACCGGCTGGGTGCGCTCGTCCGCGCCGCGGACGTGGTCCTCGACTGCTCGGACAACTTCGCCACGCGCCACGCGATCAACCGCGCGTGCGTCGCCGCCGGGCGGCCCCTCGTGAGCGGCGCGGGCGTGCGTTTCGACGGGCAGATCGCCGTGTTCGATAGGCGCACCGCCGGTTCTTCCTGCTACCACTGCCTGTTTCCCGAGGACGCCGCGGGCGAGGAGGAGCGCTGCGCCACGATGGGCGTCTTCGCGCCGCTCGTCGGGATCGTCGGCACGATGCAGGCGATGGAGGCGATCAAGGTGCTGGCGGGCGTGGGCGAGAGCCTCGCCGGCCGACTCGCGATGTTCGACGCGCGCGCGAACCGCTGGCACGAGGTGAAGCTCTCGCGCGATCCCCATTGCCCCGTCTGCGCCCGCCCCGAGGCGGCCGCGGCCTAGGAGAGTCCCGATGAAGCTGATGCCTCGCCTCGCGCTCGCCGTTCTCGCGCTCCTGCCCCTCGCCGCCGCCGCGCAGGACTACCCCGCGCCGGCCAAGGTCGAGGTGATCTACAAGCTGATCGCGAAGGACGGCAAGGTCACCTACGCGCAGTCCGCGCCGAAGGATTACCCGGGCCGCGTCGTGAAGCTCGAGATCGATCCGCGCGCCAACTCCGCGGTCTTCCCGAAGCCGAACGAGCGGCCGCAGTACCTCAAGCCGCGCGCGCTCACGCCGCAGGAAGCGAGGCGCCTCGATACCGAGAACGCCAAGGTCCAGGCGCAGGACGCGCTCGACGAGGCCAAGAAGGCGCTCAAGGACGGCCAGGAGCCGCTCGAAGGCGAACTGGACTGGATGGGCAAGAAGGGCGGCGGCGCGAGGCCCGTGCCGACGGAGGCCTACCAGAAGCGCATCAAGGCCCTCGAGGACGCGGTGAAGCAGGCCGAGGAGAACCTCGATCGCGCGCAGAAGGCCGCACGGCAGGCCGCGATCGACTGATGCGCGCCTTCGCCGCGGTCCTCGTCGCGGCGTTCGCGCTCGGGTTGCCGGTGGCGTCGGCCCAGGCGCCGACCCCGCCGCCCACCTCGACGTTCTACAAGCTCATCGCGAAGGACGGGAAGGTCACCTATTCGGACCACGCGCCGAAGAATTTCGACGGGCAGGTGATCCGCATCGAGCCGGACACGGAATCGAACGTGGTGCCCTCGAGGCGTGCGCCCGCTGCGGCACCGGCCAAGGGGAACTCGCCCTACGCCACGCAGCGCGCGGCCAACCGCGAGGCGCTCGAGAAGGCGCTTCGCGACGCGCAGGCCAAGGTGGAAGCGGCCCGCAAGGCGAAAGCCGATGGCGGCGAGCCCGGCGAAGACGAGATGCAGGTGATCCAGCGGCGCTACGCGCCGCTCAAGGCCGGGGAGAGCCCGCCGCGGTCCAATTGCCGCAATGGCACCGACAGCGCGGGGCGCCCTTTCCTCCTTTGCGCCTCGCAGGTGCCCGGTGAGGCCTTCTACGATCGCCAGAAGAAGCTCGACGCGGAACTCGACAAGGCGCTCGAGGAACTCGCCGACGCCGAGAGGGCGTACCGGCGAGGCGTCGACTAGGCGTCCGACAGGGCCCAGCGCGGCTTGACCGAGAAGCCGGTCTCGCCTGCCCGGCCCGATCCGGCCTTGAGCGCCGCGGCGAAAGCGATCATGGCGCCGTTGTCCGTGCACAGCGCGAGGGGCGGGAAGTGCACCGTGGCGCCCGTCGCCCGCGTCTCGCGCTCCAGCCGCTCGCGAAGCGCGCGGTTCGCGCCCACCCCGCCCGCCACCACCAGCCGCGAATGGCCCGTCGACTCGAGGGCCAGCAGGCACTTGGCGGCGAGCACGTCCACGACTGCCGCCTGGAAGGACGCCGCCACATCGGCCTTCTCGGCCGGTGCGAGCGTCCTGCCGCGCACGCAGTGCAGCGCCGCCGTCTTGAGCCCGCTGAAGCTGAAATCGAGCTTGCCGCTCGCGAGCAGCGGGCGCGGGAACGCGAACCGCCCGGGATCGCCTTGTTCGGCGAGCTTCGCCAGCGCCGGGCCGCCGGGATAGCCCAGGCCGAGCAGCGTGGCCGTCTTGTCGAACGCTTCGCCCGCCGCGTCGTCGACCGTCTCGCCCAGGAGCGCGTAACGCCCCACGCCCTCCACGGCCATGAGCTGCGTATGCCCGCCGGAGACCAGCAACGCCACGAAGGGAAAGGCCGGCCTCGGGTCGGCCAGCAGCGGGGAGAGCAGGTGCCCCTCGAGGTGATGGATCCCGACCAGCGGACGGTCCAGCGCGAGCGCGAGGCCCGACGCCACGGAGGCGCCCACGAGCAGGGCGCCGGCGAGGCCGGGCCCGCGGGTGTAGGCGATGCGATCGACGTCCGCGAGGGTGCAATTCGCCCGGCCGAGGGCCTCGCGCAGCAGCGGCAGGAGCCGGCGCACGTGGTCGCGCGAGGCGAGCTCCGGCACGACGCCGCCGTAGAGCGCGTGCAGGTCCACCTGGGAATGCAGGGCTTCGCCCAGCACGCCGCGGTCGTCGTCGTACAGGGCGACGCCGGTTTCGTCGCAGGAAGTCTCGATGCCGAGGGTGATCACGGGGAGGGGGGTTAGGGAGGGAGGAAAAACGCCCGGTTTCCTCGGGCGCAAAACTTTGATATTATGCAAGGTTTTCCGCCTCCTGAATTTCTACTTACCGGACTTTCCCACGACATGCCGACCATCCGAGTCAAGGAAAACGAACCCTTCGACGTTGCGCTCCGCCGCTTCAAGCGCGCCGTGGAGAAGACGGGCCTCCTCACCGAACTTCGCGCCCGCGAGTTCTACGAAAAGCCCACCGCCGAGCGCAAGCGCAAGCACGCCGCGGCCGTGAAGCGCCGCTACAAGCGCATGCGCGCGCAGATGCTGCCGCCGAAGCTCTACTAGGCCGGCCCGGCACAGGCTTCTTTCGCGGCGAGCCGGGCCCCATGCCCCGCTCGCCGCAGTCGTTTCTGGAGACTCCCCGATGCCGCTTCGCGAACGCGTGACCGAAGACATGAAGGCCGCCATGAAGGCGCGGGAGGCCGAGCGCCTCGCGACCCTGCGGCTGCTGCTCGCCGCGATGAAGCAGCGCGAGGTCGACGAGCGCATCACGCTCGACGACGCCGGCGTGATCGCCGTGGTCGAGAAGATGCTCAAGCAGCGCAGGGACTCGGTGGAGCAGTACGAGAAGGCCGGCCGCGCGGACCTCGCCGACCGGGAGAAGGCCGAGATGGCGATCCTCACCGGCTACCTTCCGCAGCCGCTGCCCGACGCCGAACTCGAGGCGGTGGTCACGGAGGCAATCGCCGCGAGCGGCGCGACCTCGCCCGCCGACATGGGCAAGGTGATGGCGATCGTGAAGCCGAAGGTCGCGGGCCGCGCCGACATGGGCAAGGTCTCGGCGCTCGTGAAGTCGAAGCTCGCCGCCTGACCCGCGCCCGCCCACGGCGCGCGCAGTCCCCGGGCGCATCGGGGAGACCGCGAAGGACCCGAAAGCCGCCTCGCGAATGATCCCGCCGGACTTCATCCAGACCCTGCTCGCGCGCGTCGACATCGTCGACGTGATCGACCGGCACGTCCGCCTGAAGAAGGCCGGCACCAACTTCAAGGCCTGCTGCCCGTTCCACAACGAGAAGACGCCCTCGTTCAACGTGAGCCCGTCCAAGCAGTTCTACCACTGCTTCGGGTGCGGGGTGCACGGCAACGCGATCGGCTTCGTGATGGAGTACTCGGGCCTGTCGTATCCGGACGCGATCCGGGAGCTGGCCCAGCAGGTGGGCCTCGAGGTGCCGCAGGAAAGGGGCAACGCGCCGGGCCGGCCGTCGGGGACCCAGGCCAAGGGGCTCATCGAGCGCATGGTCGAGGCCCTGGGCTACTACCGGGCGGAACTCAAGAAGACGCCGGCCGCGATCGACTACCTGAAGCGCCGCGGGCTCTCCGGCGAGATCGCCGCGCGCTACGGGCTCGGCTATGCGCCCGACGCGTGGCAGTCGCTGCAAACGGTCTTCGCGGACTACGAATCGCCCGCGATGAAGGACACGGGGCTCGTCATCGATTCGGACCCGGGCGAGGCCGCGGACGGCGAGCCGGCGAAGAAGTCCCGGCGCTACGACCGCTTCCGCGGCCGCGTCATGTTCCCCATCCTCGACGCGCGCGGGAACGTGATCGGGTTCGGCGGGCGGGTGATCGGCGAGGGCGAGCCCAAGTATCTCAACTCTCCCGAGACACCCCTCTTCGAGAAGGGCCGCGAGCTCTACGGCCTCTACCAGGCCCGGCGCGCCATCCGCGACGCGAACCTCGTCATCGTCGTGGAGGGCTACATGGACGTGGTGGCGCTCGCGCAGCACGGCGTCGAGAACGCCGTCGCGACCCTCGGCACCGCGACCACCCCCATGCACGTGGCGAAGCTCCTCAAGATGGCCGACGACGTGGTCTTCTGCTTCGACGGCGACAACGCGGGCCGCAAGGCCGCCTGGCGGGCGCTCGAGGTGTCCCTGCCGGTGCTGGCGGACGGCAAGAGCGTCCGCTTCCTCTTCCTGCCGGCGGAGGACGACCCGGACACCTTCGTGCGCGCCCGGGGCAAGGAGGCGTTCCTCGAGGCGCTGGCGCAGGCGAAACCGCTTTCGCAGTTCCTCGTGGCCGAAGTGGCCTCGAAGGTGGACATGGGGACGGAAGAGGGGCGGGCGCGATTCGTCGCCGAGCTGCGGCCGCACCTGGCCCGCATCGAGGCGCCGGCCCTGGGCGCCATGCTGCGCCGCCGGGTCGCGGAGATGGCGGGACTCTCGCCGGCCGACCTCGGGCTCTCGGCGCCGGTTCGGGAACCTTCGCGCGGCGGATACTCGCCGCCGCCCACCCGGTCGCCCCGCCGGGCGGCCACCGTCGAATCCCAGCTCCTCGAGCGCGTGCTGCGCCGGCCGGACCTCGCGGCGACGCTGGACCCGGACCTCGTGGGCACCGATTCGGCGGACGGCGAGGCCCTGCAGGCCCTCATTTCCTTCGCCCGCGAGTCCGGCCAAGGCCTGACCCTGGGGCAGGTGAGCGCCCGCTTCGAAGGCTCGGACCATGCTCCCGCCATCGAGGCCGCCCTGGGCCGAGGCCGGGTGCTCGACGAGATGGAGGGTGCCGACCTCGACCTGGCATCCGAGCTGGCGGGTTTGCAGGAACGCGTTGTCCTGCAAAGAGTTACTGCCAGAAAGACCGAGCTCGAGGCACGCGGGCTCGCCTCGCTCACGCCGGAGGAACGGCAGGAATGGGCCGAACTGCAGGCCCGGCAGGCGGCTGCGAAAGGCGTCGGACCGGGACTCGATTCAGCGCCCAAACGATGATAAAATGCTTGGTTCCCCCGACCGGGCAGTCCCTCGGAGATTGAACGCGTGAAAAACTCCAGCAAAGAGCACAAGGCCGAGCTCAAGATCGCCGAGGTCGAGGCGCAGAAGAAGCGCCTCAAGAACCTGATCGTCCTGGGCAAGGAGCGCGGCTACCTCACGTACGCCGAGATCAACGACCACCTGCCCGACGACATGACCGACGCCGAGCAGATCGAGGGCGTGGTCACGATGCTCGCCGACATGGGCATCGCCGTGTTCGACGAGGCGCCCGACGCCGAGGCGCTCCTCATGGCGGAGGCCCCCGCGCCCATCGCCGAGGAGGACGTCATCGAGGAGGCCGAGGAGGCCCTCTCGACCACCATCGACGCCGAATTCGGCCGCACGACGGACCCGGTGCGCATGTACATGCGCGAGATGGGCTCCGTGGAGCTGCTCACGCGCGAGGGCGAGATCGAGATCGCCAAGCGCATCGAGGACGGCCTCAAGCACATGATCCACGCGATCTCGTCGTGCCCGACGACGATCGAGGAGATCCTGCGCCTCGCCGAGCTCATCGAGAAGGACGAAATGCGCATCGACGAGCTCGTCGACGGCCTCGTCGCCGCCGACGACGCGGTCGTCGAGGAGGAGATGAGCGAGGAGGAGGAACTCGAGGAGATCGAGGACGACGAGGGCGACGAGGACGCCGACATGGCGAGCGCCGACCTCGAGCAGCTCAAGCAGGACTCGCTCGTGCACTTCAACAAGATCCGCCGCATCTACAAGAAGACCCTCAAGCTCCTCGCCGAGAAGGGCTACTGCTCGCGCGCCTACAAGGATCTTCAGGAACAGATCTCCAACGAGCTTCTCGCCATCCGCTTCACCGCGAAGCAGGTCGAGCACCTCTGCGGCGGCCTTCGCCAGCTCGTCGAGCGCGT
>CAZPLW010000178.1:0-9354 GCA_964587315.1 uncultured Lysobacter sp. | reverse complement strand
GCCCGCCCGCGCACGAGTTCGCGGGCATGGCGCTCATCGGATCCGCGCTCGCGTTCCTGGCCTGGCTCGGCATCCGCAAGTCCGCCGGCGCCCCGCGCGAAACCCCGCCCTAGGCGAGGCGACTTGCCATCGGCACTCCGCCAGGACGGGAAGCCCCGGCGGGTCGCGCGGGAGGGCCTGCCCTTTCAGCGTGCCTTCTTCCTCGCGGCCGCGACCTTCTTCCCGGCGCCCAGCTTGGCCTCGTAGCGCTTCACGCTCAGCAGGATCTCGGCCTTGGCTTCCTCCGGGCCGGTCCAGCCCTCGATGCGCACCCACTTGCCCGGCTCGAGGTCCTTGTAGTGGCCGAAGAAGTGCGTGATCTGCTCGATCATCACGCTGGGCAGGTCGCGGGGCGTCTCGATCTGGCGGTACAGGGGGGTCAGCTTGTCGATGGGCACCGCGAGCAGCTTGGTGTCGCCGCCGGCCTCGTCCGTCATCTTGAGCATGCCGATGGGACGGCAGCGCACCACCACGCCGGGCATGAGCGCGAAGGGGGTCACCACCAGCACGTCGGCCGGGTCGCCGTCGTCGGAAAGGGTGTGCGGGATGTAGCCGTAGTTGCACGGGTAGTGCATGGCCGTCTGCACGAAGCGGTCCACGAAGAGGGCCCCGGTCGACTTGTCGATCTCGTACTTGATGGGATCGGCGTTCATCGGGATCTCGATGATCACGTTGAAGTCGATGGGCAGGTCCTTGCCGGCGGTGACGCGGTCGAGATTCATGGCTCTCTTTCGGGCGGGAGTCGCGGGGGGCGCGTGACCGGCCCGCGGTATGGTAGATTTTGAGCAGTTCCGGACGTCATTATCGCAAGTTCCCGTTTTGTCAGTCAGGAAAGCCGTTTCGCGGCCATGGACCGATGAACCGATCGCACCCGCTCATCCTCACGCTCGACCAGCACGGCATCCCGCACCGCTGGGTGTCGTGGCAGCAGGCCGTGTGGTACTACGCCAAGGATCGCGTCGCCTGGGAGACGGGGCGCGAGGCCTTCACCGTGTGGGGCGGCCTCTCGCACCGGACGGGCGAGCGCTCGAGCATCACCGCGAACTCCATCATCGCGATCAAGGGCAAGGCGCTCGCGATCAAGGGCTTCCACCAGGTGCCGCCCCTCAACAACCGCGAGCTATTCCACCGCGACCGGGCCATCTGCGCCTTCTGCGGCGGGGAATTCTCGCCGCTCAGGCTCACCTGCGACCACATCCAGCCCCTGTCGCGCGGCGGCCGGGACACGTGGATGAACGTCGTCACCGCGTGCCGCACGTGCAACCAGAAGAAGGGCAACCGCACGCCGGAGGAGGCGCGCATGCAGCTGCTCTACGCGCCCTACGTGCCGAACCGCGCCGAGTTCCTCATCCTCGCCAACCGCCGCATCCTCGCCGACCAGATGGAGTTCCTGAAACAGCACGTGTCGGCCAACTCCCGGCTGCACGCGCGCGCCGCCTGAAGGGGACGGAGCCCGATTTCCGCCCGATGGGCGGAAATCGGGCTCCGTCCCCTTTTCATGTTTCGTCTAGCTGCAGAACCCCAGGATCTTCTCCTCCGCCGAGCACGGCTTCGCGCTGGGCCGCGGCGGCGCGAGCGCCTTCGCCTTGGCCGAGCAGGCGCGGATCTCGCGCGAGGTCGGCCCGTAGTACGCCCAGCCCGGCTGCAGCTTGGGCAGCGAGAGGTCCACCTCCTTCCATTTCGGGTGGCCCTTCTCCTGCAGGGTCGCGAAATTGGCGCAAAGCGACCGCGCGAATTTCGACAGGTAGCTCACCGTGCCGCCCAGGTTGAAGTCGTAGGTGACGAGGTACGCGCCCACCGCCACCGTCGTGAAGTCCTCCTTGAGCAGGTGCGGGTAGCTCTTCGCCTGGATGTTCGCGGCCGCGTACACCGTGAGCGGCTGCTTGCTCGAGGGGTGGCTGGGGTCGAACTTGAGCAGCTTGATGTACTTCTGCGCCTCGGGCTTCATGTTCGAGATGAGCGGCGCGGGCTGCCCCGCGGCCACAGTCACCACGTCCACCGACTTGTCCCCGATCAGCTTCACCAGCGCCTCCTCGTTCGACAGGAAGCTGTCCTGCGCCTCGGGAATCGGGACGCCGAACATCTGGCGGTAGAGCGTGTGCGTGATGAGCGCCGCGCCGCTGCCCACGATGCCGCCGTTGATCCTCGCGTCCTTGATCTCGTGCAGGTAGTTGATGGGCGAGTCGGCCCGCACGATGAAGTGGATCTCGGTGTTGTAGAGCGGCAGGATCACGCGCAGCGGCCGGATGATGTTGGCCGCCTCGGTGTTGTTCGCCATCGCGCGGTCGACGAAGGCCTGGAACACGTCCGCCTGCACCACCGCGAATTTCACGCCCGCGTCGTAGCGCAGGTGCTTGATGTTGGCGGCCGAGCCCGCGGAGGCCAGCACCTCGAGCGCGATGTCGGCGTCCGGCGCGACGTACTTCGCGAGGTCCGCGCCGATCGCGAAGTAGGTGCCCTTCTCGTTGGCGGTGACGATCTTGAATTCCGCCGCCGCCCGCGCCATGCCGGCCTGCAGCCCGAGCGCCGCCGCGATTCCCGCCACCGTGAGCCTGCCGATCGTTGCTGGTTTCATCTAGGGCCTCCCTGTCCTGGTTCCCGGCGCGCACAACCCGAGGGCGGCGACCGCGTCCGTGCACGCCTCGGTGCGAGGCGGATCCTGTGGGGCCGCCTTCGCGGCCTGCGGGGCCGGCGCGCCGGGCGCGACCGTCCCCGCCCCGCTCCGGTCCGTCATGACGCAAAGGCCGAGGGCGGCCTTCGCTTCGGTGCAAGGGACGGCGGCGGAAGCGGGTCTCGCCGGATCGGCTCGCGGCGCGGATTCGGTGGCCGCCTCGGCCCCCGGCGTCTCGGCGCGCGCCCTTCTCGATCGATTGCTTCCTCCTGGCCGCGTCGACGACCCCGCGACGGGCTCGCCCGCCTCGGCGGCCTTCGCCGGGTTCCCGGATGCGGCCGGCGATTTCGTCTCCGCGGCAGGCGTCTCGGCGGGCTTCGCATCGGCGGCCGGCGTGACGGCGGTGCCCACCGTCCCGCTGCCGGAAGCCGTGGGTGGCGGCGCGGGCGGCACCGAGGATCCCCGCGACGCGAACCAAGCGATGGTCACGATCAGCAGGACGGCCGCGACGCCCGCCACGCGCTCGACCGACTTGCGCGACCGCGAAGGCACGGGCTCCGGTACGACAGCCACCGCCTCGCGGGTCGCCAGCGCCGCATGGCACTGGTAGCAGGAAGCCACCGACTTCTTGTTGACGGCGCCGCAGGCCGGGCACGGCGCCAGGTCCACCTGCGCGCCGCAATGGCTGCAGTACACGGCATCCGCGGGATTGTCGTGTGAGCAGAACGGGCAGCGTTCGAGGACCATCGGCGTGCGCTCCGGTCGTCCGGGCCCGGAGGCCGGCGACTCGTTTTCTCTTGTCCGGCGGGGGCATGGCACCCGCCCTGCCCCAATAGTGCGCACAGGGCCCCCGACTTGGCAACGACGGCCCTCGCGAGGCGAGTCAGGAGCGGCCGGCCCACCGGGCCCGCACGGCGGCGCGATCGGGCTTGCCGTTCGCGAGGCGCGGGATCTCCCGTTCGAGCACGATGCGGGGCAGCTTGTAGCGCGCGAGGCGCGTCTGCAGGAAGGCGCGCAGGTCCGCCTCGCCGGTCCCGCGCAGCACCACCAGCGCGAGCGGCACCTCCCCCCAGCGCTCGTCGGGCACGCCCACCACCAGCGCGTCGGCCACGCCGGGATGCGCGAGCAGCGCCTGCTCGATCTCCGCGGGATAGACGTTCTCGCCGCCGGAGACGATGAGGTCGTTGCGGCGCGCGAGCACGCGCAGGTTGCCGCGCGCGTCCACTTCGCCGAGGTCGCCCGTGTGCAGCCAGCCGTCGCGGATCGCCTCGGCGCTCGCCACCCCGTCGTCGAGGTAGCCGCGCATCACGACCGGGCCGCGCACCTCGATCACGCCATCGTCCGCGATGCGCAGGCCGATGCCGGGCAGCGCAGGCCCGGCCGTGAGCCGCGTCGCGCGATCCGCGCCCGGCGGCACGAGCGTCACCATCGCGCAGCTCTCGGTGAGCCCGTAGGTGGCGATCGCCTGCGGGCACGCCTCGACGAGCGGGGGGCTCACGGGACCGCCGCCCACGACGACCGCCTTCACGCGCGAGGGCAGCGGCCGGCCGCCACGCCCTTCGAGCAGGCGGCGCAGCGTCGCATCGACCACGGACAGGTGCGTGACCGGCGCGTGCTCCACCGTCTGCGCCAGGTCGTCCGCCGAGAACGATGCGGGCAGCTCGACGCAGGCCCCCGCCGCGAGACAGCGCTGCAGGATGCCGAGACCGCCCACGTGGAAGAAGGGCAGCGAGGCGAGCCATCGGTCGCCCTCGCCCAGGGGCAGCACCGCGGCCGCCGCTCGCGCGGAAGCCAGGCGGTTGGCGCGCGTGATCACCGCGCCCTTGGGCCGGCCCGTGGTACCCGAGGTGAAGACGATGGCCGCGTCGCGCGATTCGTCGTCCGTCTCCCGTGCCACGTCCTCGTCGCCCGAACCGAGGCTTCGCCATTCGTCGAATGAAACCCACCGCGTATCCTGTGGTCGGCGGCCGGAGAGCTCGTCGCTCGCGATCGCGACCTTCGGTCGCGCGAGGCCCAGCTGCCACGCGATCTCCGGATCGGCGAGCCGCGTGTTGAGCGGCACGAGCACGGCGCCGGCCCGCTGGACGGCGAGGGCGATGACGATCCACTCCACCGAGTTCGCGGCCCAGAGCGCGACGCGATCGCCCGCGACCACGCCGAGCGTGCGCAGCCTGCCGGTCGCGTGGCCCACGCGCGCCGCTAGCGCGGCATGGTCGATCGCTTCGCCCGGCGCGGCGATGGCCGGCGCGCGGGGATTCATGGCGCGCCACTCCGGAATCGCACGCCCAGCCCCGCCCCCGGCGGCAGCGCGAGACGCCCGCCGGCGACGGGCGGCAGGCCCTCGAGCGGCGTATCGACGAGCAGGTCCGCCGTCGCGAGGCCGTGCGCGCCCTCGGCGCCGGGCAGGCTCGCCGCGAGGTGCAACGCGCCCGCGATCCCCACGGGCGTATCGAAGCACGACGTGATGGTCACGACGATCCCGGCGTCGATCGCCGCGAGGGCGAGCTCGCGCGTGGCCGTGGGACCGCCCAGGGCCATCGGCTTGAGCACCAGCGCGTGCACGCCGCGCGAGCGTACCGCGGCCCAGCCGGCCTCGCGCGTGCGCGCATCGAGCGCGATCGGCACGCCCTCCCCGCGCAGCGCCGAGGCGTCGCCCGCGACCGGATCCTCGACGTATTCGATGTCGTGCGGCGCGACCGCCCTCAGCACGCGCCGCGCCGTCGCCTCGTCCCACGCGCCGTTGGCGTCGATGCGCAGCCGGATCCCGAGACCCACGCGCCGGCGCGCTTCCACGACGCGCGCGATGTCCTCGTCGGGCGTCGCGGCGCCGACCTTGAGCTTCACCGTGCCAAAGCCCTGCGCCACGGCCGAAGCCGCTTCCTGCGCGGTCCGCTCGATGCCGGTCGCGGTGACGAGCGCGTTGCAGGCCACGCTCGCCCGCGGAACTCCACCCCAGGTCGCCGCCACGGGCAGGCCGAGGCGCTGGCCCTCCAGGTCGAGCCGCGCGAGGTCGAGGGCGGCGGCGCGCCACGGCTCGCATTCGACGGCGAGCGCGGCGGCCTCGTCGGTGGCGAGCGGCTCGAGGGGCGCGGCCTCTCCCAGTCCCACGCGGCCCTCGCGGTCCGCGAATCGCAGCCACGCGCCGCGGCGCACCGTCCACGGGCCCGCGCCCGTCGCGACCGGCGTCCGGAACGCGATCGCGTAGGGAACGAACTGGCCGGGCACGGAAAGCCGCTACGGCAGGCGCTTGAACTTCGAGAAATCGGGCTTGCGCTTCTCGACGTAGGCGTTGCGCCCTTCCTGCGCCTCGGCGCTCATGTAGTAGAGCAGCGTGGCATTGCCGGCGAGTTCCTGCACGCCCGTCTCGCCGTCGTACACCGCGTTGAAGGCGCTCTTGAGGCAGCGCAGCGCGAGCGGGCTGTGCTGCAGCATCTCGCGGCACATCGCCACCGTCGCCTCCTCCAGTTCCGCCAGGGGCACGACCTCGTTCACCAGGCCCATGTCGAGGGCCTGCTTCGCGTCGTACTGGCGGCAGGTGAACCAGATCTCCTTCGCCTTCTTGGGGCCCACGAGGTCGGCGAGGATGGAGGAGCCGAAGCCGCCGTCGAAGCTGCCCACGCGCGGGCCCGTCTGCCCGAAGCGCGCGTTCTCCGCGGCGATGGTGATGTCGCACACGACGTGCAGCACGTGCCCGCCGCCGATGGCGTAGCCGGCCACCATCGCGACGACGGGCTTGGGGCAGGACCGGATCGACTTCTGCAGGTCGAGCACGTTCAGGCGCGGCACGCCGTCGAAGCCGACGTAACCCTGCTCGCCGCGGATGCGCTGGTCGCCGCCGGAGCAGAACGCGAGGTCGCCGGCGCCGGTGAGGACGATGACGCCGATGGCCGGATCCTCGCGCGCGTCGTTGAACGCCGCGGTGAGCTCGTTGAGCGTCTGCGGGCGGAAGGCGTTGCGCACCTCCGGCCGGTTGATCGTGAGCTTCGCGATGCCCTCGGCCTTGTCGTAGTGGATGTCCTCGAACGTCCCGACGCGCTGCCAGTCGGCCGCCTTGCGGATGGTGGTGGTGGTCATGGCTCGATGCTCCTCGTGAGGAATGTCTCTATTTCCATCGCGCACTCGGTGGCGCGCTCCAGCGGAACGGCGTGGCCCGAGCCCGGAACGATCCGGACCGCGGCGCCGGGGATGCGCGCGGCCATGGCGGCCGCGATAGCGGAAAACTTCGCGTCGAGCTCGCCCGCCATCGCGAGCACGGGCATGGCGAGCGCCGGCAGCGAATCGTGCACCGGCGGCTGCTCGCCGGTGCCGAAGGCGCGCAGCGCGGCCGCGAGCCTCGCGGGATCCTGCCCGAGGCGCTGGGCCCGCATCGCGGCGCGCCGCGTCTCGTCCATCCCGGCCTGCGTGGCGAAGAGCGGGTTGGCTTCCCACGCCCGGCTGAAGGCCTCGATGCCGTCCCGCTCGATGGAATCGGCCAGGGCCGCGTCGGATGCCGCGCGCGCCGCGCGCTCCTTCGCCTCGGCGATGCCCGGCGTGGCCCCGACGAGCACCAGCGCCGCGACGCGCGCGGGATGGCGCAGCGCGAGCGAGAGCGCGAGGCGCCCGCCCAGCGAGTAGCCGGCCAGCGCGAAACGCTCGACGCCCAGGCGATCCAGGAGCGCCACGACCTCGTCGGCCGCGCGGTCGAGGCGCCATTCGCCCGGAGGAAGCGGCGCATCGGTGCCGCCGTGGCCCGGCAGGTCGGGAAAGATGCAACGCCGGCGCGGCAGGCGGTTCGCGACGGGCAGCCAGAACTCGCCGGTGCCCGTGAACCCGTGCAGCAGCACGAGCGGGAAGAAGGGCGCGAGGCCGCGGCGGCGCACCCGCCACGCGAAATGCCCGACCTCGATGCGGTCGGCGTGCACGGCGGGCAGACGGGCGAGCATCGCCTGCTCGCGTGCCGTCTCGACCCGGTCCGTGCGCCACTGGATCACCTGGTGGTGGCCCTGCCCGAACGCGGCGCCCGCGAGCGCTCCCACGGCGCCCAGCGAGGGCGCGAGGCCGTGCGCGAGGCCCGAGGCGCGCGAGACGGCCTCCAGGTCGCACCCCTGCGGCGTGCCGAAGTAGGGCTCGAAGAGCGCCTCGTGTTTCGCCACGGGCAGGTGCGAGAAGATGCCGCCGCCGTCGTTGTCCAGGAGCAGGATCGCGACGGGCGACTTCGCGTCCCGCATCGCGCGCAGGCCTCCGGCGTCGTGCAGGTACGCGATGTCGCCGATGACCGCGAGGAGCGCGCGTCCCGTGCCGATCGCGACGCCGGCCGCCGTGGAGGCGATGCCGTCGATGCCGTTGGCCCCGCGGTTCGAGAAGACCTCGCAGCCTTCGGCGAGCGACGTCACGTACATCTCGGCCCAGCGCACCGGCATGCTCGAGGAGAGGAAGAGCGAACCTCCCGCCGGCAGCGTGGCGCACGCCGCGGCCACGGCCATCGCCTCGGCCGGCGCGCGCTCCGCGAGGCTTCGCGCGTTCGTCTCGGCCTCGCGCAGCAGCTCGAGCCAGGCGCGTGCCGGGGCGCCGGAGCGCGCCTTCGCGGCGAGCGCCACGCAGGTCTCCGGCACCGGTCCCTCGACCACGCGCCCCACGATGCCGTCCGGGTCGCGGCGGCGCGCGTCGGGCTGGATCGCCACGACCGGGGGCCGGTGGCGGGCGAGCCAGGTCGCGATCGTCTTCGAGGTGGGGATGCCGCCCAAGCGCAGGACGAAATCGGGCGCGAGCGCGGCGAACGCCTCGTCGCGAAGGAAGAGATCCGCGTGCGAGCATCGCACGACGCCCTCGGGATCCGCCCCGGCGCGAAGCCCCGAGACGATGTCCGCGAAGACCGGAACGCCGGCGGAGCGCGCGAGGGCGAAGACGGCCCCGGCCTGGGCGACGCGCACGGCCTCGGGACCGGCGACGATGAGCGGGCGTTCGGCGCGCGCGAGTGCATCGGCCACTTCGGCCATCGTCGCGGCGGGCGGCATCTCGATCGCGGCGGGGGAGAGCGCGGGAACGCGGGCGCGAAGGCCCGGCGCCATCGCGTCCCACGTCGCGGTGACGGCGGCCATGTCGCCGGGCGCGGCAGGCATGCCGGCCGCCTGGGCGCGCTGCGCGTGCGCACCGACGACGGGGTCGAGTTCCTGCTCGGCACCGGCTTCAGCGATGCGCAGCGTGAACAACCGCCGCTGCCCGGCAGCGTCGTGACCTACACCCACCGCGGCAGCACGGCGGGCGGCGTGCCGCGTTTTGCCAGCTTCCTGCGCGTGCGCGAGGTCTGACACCTCTTTGGGGGTGCTGTCTCCGGGGTGACAAGGTCCGCGGGTTCAGCCGGTGGTGCCCGTCGGCAACGGCGCCTATAACCCGGCGCAGAACCCGATCCGGGTCACCGAAGGAGACGACAGATGCAGTACTTCCCCCGCGGCCGCCAGGTGCACACCCTGGCCGCCCTCAGCCTCAGCCTGCTCGCCCCCGTGGCGCTGGCCGCCGGCGTCAGCGTGCGCGCCAACGTGGCCGACCCGGCCGGCACGCTGTTCCCGAGCAACCGCTACACGGTGTTCGACGGCACGCACAACACGCTGCGCCGCGTCAACCTGCCCAAGCCCGACTGCGCCGTGCGCGTCAGCGACTGCCAGGACATCGAGGTCATCAACACGCTCGACGGCTTCTCGACGCAGCCGCGCATCAGCGTGCCGTTC
>CAZPLW010000177.1:5772-9360 GCA_964587315.1 uncultured Lysobacter sp. | reverse complement strand
GCCGGCCCGGCCGTGAACCCGCTCATCAAGATCATCAACATCGTCGCGCTCCTCATCGTTCCGCTGCTGTAATCCGGCGCGAGCTTCACCCACGCCCTCCGGACTCCGGTCCGGGGGGCGTTTGCTTTTCTGGGGATGTGCGCATCGAGGGCAGGGTAGAAGCTCGGAAAATCTGGGCGGCGCACCCACGGACTCTTGCGGGATGGGTGCCCCGGTTTTCGAGGCCAGTCAACACACGACTGGCCTCGAAAACCGACCCATCCAACGATGGCCCCGCTGCGCATGGGCCACCCGGCGACGTCCGCGCCACCAAGATTTTCCGAGCTTCTACCCTGCCCTCGATGAGACCGTGGCCATGGAAACGTCGTCGCATGGGGAGAGACCGCGCGCCGATGGCCCTTGCACCGTGGCGAGGCGTCAGCGTGCGATGGTTGATCAAGGCGACGTGGCATCCCTACGCGACGATCGGGCCGGAGGTGGGTGACGGTGCGTGAAATTCATGGCGGCGCGGACGTCGCCGGATCGGCCCCGGGGTTCCATCGGGGTCGATCGTTGGACGGGTCGATTTTTGGGGCATGTCGTGTTTTGACTTGCCCCAAAAATCGGGGCACCCGTCCCGCAAGAGTCCGTGGGTGCGCCGCCCTGAATTTCACGCACCGTCTCCCACCTCCGGCCCCCTCTTGCCGTGTGGCGAACGGCTCCCTCGCCCGGCCGGCTCGCATTCTTGGGTAGACTGCACGCCATGAAAGTCGTCGTTCTCGGGGCGGGTGTCGCGGGCGTCGCGGCGGCCTGGTCGCTGCGGCGGGACGGGCATGCCGTCACGGTGCTGGAGAGGAATGCCGGCGTCGCGCTCGAGACGAGCTACGCCAACGGCGGCCAGCTCTCCTACAGCTACGTCGCGCCCCTGGCGAGCCCCTCGGTCATCCCGAAGATCCCGCCGTGGCTGCTGCGGCGCGATTCGCCCCTGCGCTTCCGCCCGGAACTCGACCCGGACCAGTGGCGGTGGTGCCTCGGCTTCCTCGCCGCCTGCACGCAGCGCCAGTCGGACCTCACGACCGAGCGGCTGCTGCGGCTCGCCTTCCACAGCCGCGCGCTGATGCGCTCGCTCGTGACCGAGCACCCGATCGAGTTCCACTACGTGCAGAACGGCAAGCTCGTGGTGCACACGGACCCCGCGTCGTACGAGTCGGCCTGCCGCCTGATGGATTTCCAGCGCTCCCTCGGTTGCGAGCAGCGGGCCCTCACGCCGCAGGAGACGGTGTTCCTCGAGCCGGCCCTGCAGTCGATGGGCCCGCGCATCGCCGGTTCCATCTTCACGGCGAGCGAGGACGCGGGCGACTGCCACGAGTTCTGCCGCGAGCTCGAGCGGCTCATGGCGGCGGGGCCGGACCCCGTCGACTGGCGCTTCGGCGTGGACGTGAAGCAGCTCGTGACCCGCGAGGGCCGCGTGGCGGCGGTTCGCACGAGCGCGGGCGAGGTCGAGGCCGACGCCTTCGTGCTCGCGCTCGGCACCGCGGCGCCCGCGTTGCTGAAGCCCCTGGGCATCCGAGTGCCGGTGTATCCCCTCAAGGGTTATTCGCTCACCGTGCCGGTCACCTACGAGGCCGGCGCGCCCAAGGTGAGCGTCACCGATTTCAAGCGCAAGGTCGTGTACGCGCGCCTGGGCGGCGAGCTGCGCGTCGCGGGCATGGCGGATCTCGCCGGGCGCCGGGCGGAGCTCGATCCCGAGCGCGTCGGGCAGCTCGTGGCCGAGGCGCGCGCGGCCTTTCCCGAGGCGTCGGACTGGCGCGACGTCCAGCCGTGGTGCGGCCTGCGCCCGGCCACGCCGCGCGGCACGCCCGTGCTCGGTCCCACGCCGTACGCGAACCTGTGGCTGGACGTCGGCCACGGCGCGCTCGGCTTCACCCTCGCGCTCGCCGCGGGGCAGGTCGTCGCGGACCTCATCGCCGGCCGCGAGCCGGCCGTGCCGCTCGACGGCTTCCGGCTCGGCGACTGACGCCGCCCCTTCCGAAGGAGAAACGATGTCCCTCACGTTCCATCACGGCCACGGCTCGCCCTATTCCTGGCGCGTCTTTCTCGCCCTCGAGCATCTCGGCCTGCCGTACGAGCTCAAGGTCCTCTCGTTCAGCGCGAAGGACCAGATGAAGCCGGAATTCGTCGCGCTCAACCCGCGCCACCAGGTGCCCACGATCGTCCACGACGGCTTCGCGCTGTGGGAGTCGCTGCCGATCCTCGAGTACCTCGACGAGATCGCGCCCGTGCGAATGCTCTATCCCGGCACGGCGCAGGAGCGCGCGCGCATCCGGCGCCTCATCCGCGAGGAGGAGAACCATCTCGACGAGAAGGGGCTCACGCCGGTGTACGAGGAGTTCTATCACAAGGGCGCGGGCGAGCCGCCGGACATGGCGCGCGTGGAAGCGGCGCGGGCGAAGGTGGTCGAGGAGCTCGACGCCTTCGGGCGCGAACTGAAGGGCGCCTATCTCGCGGGCGACGCGCCCACCGCGGCCGACTTCGTGCTCTATCCGGATGTCGCCTACGTGAAGCGCATCGGCGAGAAGAAGCCCGGTAGCGATCTCGCGGGCATCCTGCCGCCGCCGATCGCGCAGTGGGTCGCGCGCATCGAGGCGCTGCCGTACTTCGACAGGACCTTCCCGGCGCACTGGCGCCCGTGAAGTTCACCCTGCACGCCACGGATGGCGCCGCGCGCCGCGGCACCGTCCACCTCGCCCATGGCACCGTCGAGACGCCGGCCTTCATGCCGGTGGGCACCTACGGGACGGTGAAGGCCGCCACGCCGCAGGAGCTCGAGGCCCTCGGGGCCGAGATCGTCCTGGGCAACACGTTCCACCTGTGGCTGCGGCCCGGCCTCGAGGTGATCGCGAAGCATGGCGGCCTGCACGGGCTGATGCGATGGAGCCGCCCGCTGCTCACCGATTCCGGCGGCTTCCAGGTCTACAGCCTGGGGGCGCTGCGCAAGGTGAGCGAGGAGGGCGTCGCGTTCCGCTCGCCGGTGAACGGCGACAAGCTCTTCCTCACGCCGGAGGAGTCGATGCGCATCCAGCGCGTGCTCGACTCGGACATCGTGATGATCTTCGACGAGTGCACGGCGTATCCGGCCACGCGCGACGAGGCCGCGACGTCCGTGCGCCTGTCGCTGCGCCGGGCCGCGCGGTCGAAGGCCGCGCCCGAGGGCAATGCCCACGCCCTCCGCCGCATCGGGCAAGGCCTGGATGAGTGGCGCGACGCCGGCTGGCAGTGGGAGGCCTTTGGCGAGATGGTCCCCATCGCGAACGCCGATCTCTGGCGGCGCGTCGATCGGGCGATCCGCATTCACAAGGTCGAATGCCGACGGACCCCGCCCGCGTTCCGACAGCCGTTTGCGGGCGTGAACGAGCGGCTGCAGAACCCGCTGCGTGGGCCGAGTCCCGCTTCGCTGCCGCGCGTGAATCTGCACCGTCAGTTGGCCGCCACCGCGTAAGCGATGGCGGAAATCGAGCAATCTCAGTAGAATCCCGAGGCCATTCGGAGCGCGAGCTCTCCCTCGTGATCCACCCACTCCTCTCCCTTCCTACGGCCGACCCACCCCCC
>CAZPLW010000177.1:0-5762 GCA_964587315.1 uncultured Lysobacter sp. | reverse complement strand
AACGGGCCTTTCGGCATCGTGCAGGCCGGGGTGCACGGGGACCTGCGCGACGAGTCGCTCGCCGGCCTCGTCCAGGTCGGCTTCGACGGCTACGCGATCGGCGGCCTCTCCGTGGGCGAGCCCAAGGAGGACATGGCGCGCATCCTCGCGCACACCGCGCCGCGGCTGCCGGCGGACAAGCCGCGTTACCTCATGGGGGTGGGCACGCCCGAGGACCTCGTGGGCGCGATCGCCGAGGGCATCGACATGTTCGACTGCGTGATGCCGACCCGCAACGCGAGGAACGGCATGCTCTTCACGCGCTTCGGCGACCTGAAGATCAAGAACGCGCGCCACCGCGACGACACGCGGCCGATCGACGAGGCGTGCGAGTGCCCCGCCTGCGCCGGCGGCTTCTCCCGCGCCTACCTGCACCACCTGCACCGCGCCAACGAGATCCTGGGAGCGCGCCTGAACACCCTGCACAACCTGCACTACTACCAGTGGCTCATGCGGGAGGCGCGGGCGGCCATCGCGGCGGGGCGCTTCGGGGACTTCCGGGCGCGCTTTCGCGAGGATAGGGCGCGCGGCGAGCCGGACGGGGAAAGCGACGGGGGTTGATTCCCCGCCTCGCGGCCGCACGTAGGGTCGAATCGCCCCCCGTCCGCGTGCTAGAATCGCACGTTTGGTCGGCAAGGTAACCCTTTGCCGCGACAGAGAAAATCCCCCGGAGACCCCCCTCATGATCGGTACCGCCTACGCCCAAGCCGCCGGCGCCCCCGCCAGCCAAGGCGACACCCTGATGGGCCTGCTGCCCATCGTCCTGATGTTCGTGATCCTGTACTTCCTCATGATCCGCCCGCAGATGAAGAAGGCGAAAGAGCACAAGACGATGCTCGAAGGCCTGCAGAAGGGCGACGAAGTGGTCGCCCTCGGCATCGTCGGCAAGATCACGAAGATCGACGACAGCTACGTCGGCCTCGAGATCTCGGACGGCGTCGTGATCCAGGTCCAGAAGCCGGCCGTGAACCAGCTCCTGCCCAAGGGCACCTACAACAAGTAGTTCCAAGCGCAGGACCGCCCGAATGAACAAGTACCCGATCTGGAAGTACGTCCTCATCGCCTTCGCGCTCGTGGTGAGCGCGATCTACGCGGCGCCCAACCTCTTCGGCGAGGTGCCCGTGGTGCAGGTCTCGGGCGCCCGCGCGAGCAACAAGGTCGACGCCGGGATGCTGTCCGGGCTCGAGCAGGCGGTGAAGGGCGCGGGCATCGCGCTCGCCGGCGTGGACGCGGAGGAAGGCCAGGCGCGCTTCCGCTTCGCCGACACCGATTCCCAGATCAAGGCGCGCGACGTCATCCAGTCGAAGGTGCCGCCGGGCTACGTCGTCGCCCTGAACCTGCAGTCGAACACGCCGAAGTGGCTCCAGGCGCTGGGCGCCAAGCCCATGTACCTCGGCCTCGACCTGCGCGGAGGCGTGCATTTCCTGCTGCAGGTGGACATGAAGGCCGCCGCCAACAAGTCCGTCGAGCGCTACCTGGGCGACATCCGCTCGCTGCTGCGCGACAAGAAGGTCTACTACTCGGGCCTCGTGCGCGAGGGCGACCGCATCGTGATCCGCTTCCGCGAGGCCGACCAGCGCGCCGCGGCCCTGGCCCTCGTGGGCAAGGAGATGCCGGACCTCGTCCTGCGCGGCGAGGGCGAGGGCGTCGATGCCCCGCTCATCGCGATCATCAAGCCCGAGGTCGTGAAGCGCGAGCAGGAGCTCGCGCTCCAGCAGAACATCCAGACGCTGCGCAACCGCGTGAACGAGCTGGGCGTGGCCGAGCCGATCATCCAGCAGCAAGGCGGCGATCGCATCGTCGTGCAGCTCGCCGGCGTGCAGGATCCCGGCCGCGCCAAGGACATCCTCGGCCGCACGGCCACCCTCGAGGTGCGCCTCGTGTCCGAGGAGCACGCCGCGGGCCCCGGCAAGGACGCGTTCTTCTCCTACAAGGACCAGCCCGCGCCCTTCGGCACGGACAAGTTCCTCGAGGCGGACGGCACCCCGGTGGTCGTCAAGAAGTCCGTGGTCATCACGGGCGACCGCATCAAGGACGCGCAGCCCGGCTTCGACGGCCGCGACGGCCGACCCATCATCTCGGTGAAGACGGACGACACCGGGGGCCGCATCATGCGCCAGACCACGCGCGAGAACCTCAAGAAGCGCATGGCCATGATGCTGGTCGAGCGCAACTCGACGGTGGTCCTGCTCTGGCCGGTGATCCAGGAGGAGTTCGGCAACAACTTCCAGATCTCCGGCATCGGCGATTCGCAGGAAGCCCGCAACATCGCGCTGCTGCTGCGCGCCGGCGCGCTCGCCGCGCCCATGGACATCATCGAGGAGCGCACCGTCGGCCCCTCGCTCGGCGCCGAGAACATCGAGAAGGGCTTCAACTCGGTGAAGTACGGCTTCCTCGCGATCGGCGTCTTCATGATCATCTACTACGCCCTCTTCGGCGTGGTCTCGGTGCTCGCGCTCGCCTCGAACCTGCTCTTCCTGGTGGCCCTGCTGTCGATGCTGCAGGCGACCCTCACCCTGCCGGGCATCGCGGCCATCGCGCTCACCCTCGGCATGGCGATCGACGCCAACGTGCTCATCAACGAGCGCATCCGCGAGGAGCTGAGGAGCGGCATGAGCCCCCAGATGGCCATCCAGACGGGCTACGAGCGCGCCTTCGACACCATCTTCGACTCGAACATCACCACGCTCATCGCGGGCCTCGCGCTGCTCGCCTTCGGCTCCGGGCCGATCCGCGGCTTCGCCGTCGTCCACTGCCTGGGCATCCTCACCTCGATCTTCAGCGCGGTGATGGTCTCCCGGGGCATCGTGAACCTCATCTACGGCGGCAGGAAGAAGGTCACCAAGGTGTCCATCGGCAACACCGAATGGCACAAGAAGGACGCGCCGGCCTGACGGCCCGGCCCCGAGGACACAAGGAACCGACCATGGAATTCTTCAAGATCCGGCGCACGATCCCCTTCATGCGCCACGCGCTGGTGTTCAACGTGATCTCGCTGGTCACGTTCCTCATCGCCGTGGGCTTCCTCGCCACGCGGGGCCTGCACTTCTCCATCGAGTTCACCGGCGGCACGGTGATGGAGGTGACGCACGAGAAGGCCGCGCAGCCCGATCGCATCCGCGATGCCCTCGGCAAGGCCGGCTTCAACGACATCAACGTCATCAAGTTCGGCTCCTCGCAGGACGTGCTCATCCGCCTTCCCCTCAAGGCCAACCCGGATCCCCGGGTCCAGAACGAGGAGATGCAGAAGCAGAGCACCGCCGCGATGGACATCCTCAAGTCCGTCGACCCTTCCGCGAAGCTCACGCGCACCGAGTTCGTGGGCGGCCAGGTGGGCAAGGAGCTCGCCACCGACGGGGCCCTCGCGCTCCTGGTGGTGTGCCTGGGCATCATGGTCTACCTCGCCTTCCGATTCGAATGGCGCTTCTCGGTGGCGACCATCATCGCCAACCTGCACGACGTGGTGATCATCCTGGGCGTGTTCTCCGCCTTCCAGTGGGAGTTCTCGCTGCCGGTGCTCGCCGCCATCCTCGCGATCCTGGGCTACTCGGTGAACGAGTCGGTCGTGGTGTTCGACCGGGTGCGCGAGAACTTCCGCAAGATGCGCCGCGCCAGCGTGGACGAGGTGATGGACGCCTCGATCACCGGCACGATCTCGCGCACGATCATCACGCACGGCTCCACGCAGATGATGGTGCTCGCCATCTTCTTCTTCGGGGGCGCCAGCCTGCACTACTTCGCCCTCGCCCTCACCATCGGCATCTGCTTCGGCATCTACTCGTCGGTGCTGGTCGCCGCCCCGCTCGCCAAGTACCTCGGCGCCTCGCGCGAGGACTTCGTGAAGCCCGAGAAGAAGACCGCCGAGGCGATCGTTCCCTAGGAAGGGCGCCCGATGGAGCTGCTTGCGGGGCTGCTCGACATCGTCCTGCGGCTCGACGTCCACCTGGGCGCGCTCGTCCGGGATTTCGGCCCCTGGATCTACGCGATCCTCTTCGCGGTGATCTTCGCCGAGACGGGCCTCGTCGTGACCCCCTTCCTGCCGGGAGACTCGCTCCTGTTCGTGGCCGGCGCGCTCGCCGCGCTGGGCGGCATGGACGTCCACGTGCTCGTCGTCACGCTGGTGGCCGCGGCGGTCCTGGGCAACACCGTCAACTACGCCATCGGCCGCTGGCTCGGCCGGCGGTTCTTCGACGAGGGGCGCTCGCGCTGGGTGAAGCGCGAGTACCTGGACCGCACGCATGCCTTCTACGACCGCTTCGGCGGCGCGGCGGTCATCGTCTCGCGGTTCCTCCCCATCATCCGCACCTACGTTCCCTTCGTGGCGGGCCTCGCGCAGATGGGCCGCGCGCGCTTCACCGCGTACAACGTCGCCGGGGCGGTGCTGTGGGTGGCTTCCCTCTGCTACGCGGGGTACTTCTTCGGGAACCTGCCCTGGGTGAAGCAGAACCTCTCGCTGCTCATCGTCGCGATCATCGCGGTGAGCCTCGTGCCCGTCGCGTGGGCCGCCCTGAAGTCCCGCACGGCGCCCGGCGCTTGACGCTTGCGGCGCGCGGCGCCTAGATTGCCCCATGCCCGTCCTCGATGCCCACGTCTTCGACATCACCCGCGCGATCCAGCTCGCGGTGGCGCCGGTCTTCCTGCTCACCGCGATCGGCACGCTGATCAACGCGCTCACGGGGCGGCTGGGCCGCGCCATCGACCGGCGCCGCAAGCTCGAGGAACTGCTTCCCGCCTACCAGGGCGAGACGCGCAATTCGATGGAACGGGAACTCGCGGCGCTCGCGGAACGAATCAAGTTCGTCCTGCGCTCCATCTCGGCCGCCGTGCTGTCGGCGCTGCTGGTGTGCCTGCTGATCGGCACCGCCTTCCTGGGCGCCTTCGTCTCGGTCGACCTGTCGAAGATCGTGGCGGGCCTCTTCGTGCTCTCCATCGCGGCCCTCACGGGCTGTCTCGTGTATTTCCTGCGCGAGGTCTACCTCGCCTCGGAGGAGGAGCGGGCGCGCTTCTTCGAGGACTAGGTCTTCCCCGGGGCGCGCGTCGCCCGCAGGTAGAGCACCGCCGCGGCGAAGAACGCGACGGCGATCGCGCACTCCAGGATCGCGAGCCGCGCCGAGGGGCCGGGATCGGAGAACGCCCGGAGCGCGCCTTCGGAGGCGTAGAGCCACACGAGCAGCGTCGCCGCCTGGAACGTCTTGCGCCGGCCGTGCAGCAGGCCGCGCAGCGGCAGGAGCAGCGGCAGCACCTTCAGCACGAGCCAGGAGCCGCCCGGCTTGAGGGGCGCGAGCCGCAGCTCCCAGGCAAGCCCCAGCAGGATGAGCGCGATCCACAGCGCGCAGGCCGCAAGCCAGGCCGCGCGGGCGTTCATCGGGCGAGCTTCGCCGCCGTCTCGGCCAGGCGCTTGCCCAGGGCGAAGGCGAGGCGCTTCTCCTCGTCGCTCACGGGCAGGTCGCCCGCGGCGCCCGCCACGTGCGAGGCGCCGTAGGGGGAGCCTCCGCCGCGCGTCGAATGCAGGTCGGGGAGCGAGTAAGGCAGGCCCACGATCACCATGCCGTGGTGCAGCAGCGGAAGCATCATCGTAACGAGCGTGGTTTCCTGGCCGCCGTGCATCGTGGAGGACGAGGTGAAGACCGCCGCGGGCTTGCCCTCGAGCGTGCCGCGCGTCCACTCGCCGGCGAGCGAATCGAGGAAATCAGCTATCGTGAGACGAAGCCCTTCCTGATCAC
>CAZPLW010000176.1:0-9386 GCA_964587315.1 uncultured Lysobacter sp. | reverse complement strand
AGCGGTTGGGCGCATTCGCCGGGATCGAGGCCTGCCACTTCGCGATGAGATCGGTGCGCACCAGCGTGAGCAGCAGCATCGCCATGATGCCCACGCCCAGCGCGATGATCTGCAGCAGGCTCGCGCCGGTGCGGCGGCGCAGGTTCGCCAGGCCGTAGCGCCAGGGCCCGGTGGCGCCGGCGCGCGCGCGCGAAACGCCCCGGATGAGCGCGTAGCCCAGGAGCGCCGCCACGCCGAGCGCGACCGTGAAGCCGCCCACCGCGATGGCGCCCAGCTTGAAGTCGCCCGACTGCCACACGACGAGCGAGGCGAGCGCCGCGAAGCCCAGGCCGTAGGCCACGAGGCTCGAGGGCTCGGCCACCGGGACGTCGCTGCGCAGCACGCGCAGGGTGGGCACGCCCTTCAGGCGCAGCAGCGGCGGCAGCGTGAACCCGAGCAGGAGGACGAGCCCGATGACGGCGCCCTTCACCGCCGGCAGCGGGCCGGGCGCGGGCAAGGCCACCGTGAAGAAGCCCGTGAGCCACTGCGCGAGCACCGCCTGGGCGCCATACCCCGCCAGCGTGCCGCCCGCGCACCCGGCGAGCGCGAGGGCGAGGAACTGCCACGCGCCCAGCGCGAAGATGTCCGCCTGCGAGGCGCCCAGGCAGCGCATCATCGCCGCGCCGTCCGTCTGGCGCTGCGAGAAGCGGCGCGCCGCGAGGGCCACGGCCACGGAGGCGAGCACGACCGACAGGAGCGAGGCGAGGCCCAGGAAGCGCTGCGCGCGTTCGAGCGAGACGCGCACCTCGCCGCGCGCGTCGCGGACGCTCTCCACGCGCTCGCCGCGCGCGAGCTGCGGGCGCACCGCCTCGTCGAAGCGCTTCACGGCGTCCGCCTCGCCGGCCACCAGCAGGCGCCAGGTGATGCGGCTGCCCACCTGCACGAGCTGCGTGGCCTCGAGGTCGGCGAGGTTCATGAGCACGCGCGGGGCGAGGCCGAAGTAGTCGAGGACGCTGTCGGGCTCCCGCGTGATGACGCGCTCGATCACGAGCGAGGCCCGGCCCACCTGGATGCGCTCGCCCGGTTTAGCCGCGAGGCGCGTCACGAGCGGTACGGCGATCCACACGGATCCGGCGCGCGGCCCGCCCTCGATCTCGCCGTCGGCGAGCAGCGTCTCGTCGGCCACGCGCAGGCGGCCGCGCAGCGGGAAGCCTTCGCCCACCGCCTTGATCTCCGCGAGGCTCGCCCCGCCGGGGCCGGACACCATGCTGGGAAAGGTGCGCGTCTCCGCGAGCACGAGCTTCTCCGCGCGCGCCCGGTCGACGAACGCCGGCGGCAGCGGATGGTCCGCGATGACGACCAGGTCGCCGCCCAGCAGCTCGTTGGCCTGCCGGTCGAGCGCGGCCTGCACGCGGTCGGCGAAGAAGCCGACGGTGGTGACGCTCGCGACGGCGATGAAGAGGGCGGCGGCCAGCACCCGCGCCTCGCCCGCGTGGGCGTTGCGGCGCAGCATCCGGAGCGCGAGCCCGAGACGCCTCATCCCTCGGAGACCTCGCCCGCCCGGATGGTGACGACGCGCCCGCATCGCGCGGCGAGCCCCGCGTCGTGCGTGACGAGCACGAGCGTGGTGCCGTTCTCGCGGTTCAGGTCGAAGAGCAGGTCGATCACCTGCGCCCCCGTGGCCGAGTCGAGGTTGCCCGTGGGCTCGTCGGCGAAGAGGAGCTTCGGCTGCGAGGCGAAGGCGCGGGCGAGCGCCACGCGCTGCTGCTCGCCGCCGGAGAGCTGGCGCGGGTAATGCCCGAGGCGCTCGCCGAGCCCCACGCGGGCGAGCTCGGCCTTCGCCTTGCCGGCCGCGTCCGCCTGGCCCCCCAGCTCCAGCGGCAGCATCACGTTCTCGAGCGCGGTGAGCGCCGGAAGCAGCTGGAAGGACTGGAAGACGAAGCCCACCAGGCGCCCGCGCAGGCGCGCCCGGCCGTCCTCGTCGAGCGCGAAGAGGTCCTCGCCGGCGATGAACACCCGTCCGGCCGTCGGAACGTCCAGGCCCGCGAGCAGTCCCAGCAGCGTGGACTTTCCCGACCCCGACGCGCCGACGATGGCCACCGACTCCCCGGGGCGCACGCGGAACGTGACGTCGTTCACGATGGTGAGGTCGTGGTCCGGGGTGGAGACTTGTTTGGTGAGCCCTTCGGCCCGCACAATGTCGGGCTGGCCCGCGGCGGGCGCTTCCGCCTGCCGCTTTTCGTGTTCTTCGCCGGTCGAGTCCATGGTGTCCGGCGTGCCGCCGGTTCGATTCCTTCGTTCGCCTTGAAAACCCTGCCGCGCCTTCTCTCCCAAGCCCTCGCTGCGCTGCTCCTGGCCGCCGCCTTCGCGGCCGGCGCCGCCGAGCGTACCGTGCTCGTCTTCGGCGACAGCCTCTCGGCCGCCTACGGCCTCTCCCCGCGCGACGGGTGGGTCGCCCTCCTCGGCGAGAAGCTCGCGCGCGAGCGGCCCGGCTGGCGGGTCGTAAACGCGAGCGTTTCGGGGGAGACGACCGCCGGGGGACTGCGCCGGCTGCCCGAGGACCTGAAGCGGCACGGGCCCTCGATCGTGGTGATCGCCCTGGGCGCCAACGACGGGCTTCGGGGCCTGCCGGTGGCGGGAATGCGCGCCAACCTCGAGTCGATGATCCGGCTCTCGCGCGACGCCCGGGCGGAACCCCTGCTCGTCGGCCTCATGCTGCCACCGAATTATGGCATCGATTACGCGCGCGAGTTCCGCGAGGCCTTCCCCGAGGTCGCCCGGAAGGCCAGGGCCGCGCGGGCGCCATTCCTCCTCGAGGGCATCGCGGAGCATCGCGAGCTCTTCCAGGCCGACCAGCTGCACCCGACGGCGGCCGCGCAGCCGCGCATCCTCGAGAACGTCTGGCCCGCGCTCGAGCCCCTGCTCAAGCGCCCACCCGCGCGCCCGTGACCGACCTGCCCTTCCAGCGCGAGCGACCCCTCGCGACCGTGCAGGGGCCGATGAGCGCGGCCGATCTGGCCGGCTGGGACGCGATCCTGGACGCGCGCAGCCCCTCGGAGTTCGCCGAGGACCACCTGCCGGGCGCCATCAACTGCCCCGTCCTCGACGACGCCGAGCGCATCCTCGTGGGCACCACCTACAAGCAGCAGTCGGCCTTCGAGGCCAAGCGACTGGGCGCGCCCCTGGTGGCCGCCAACATCGCGCGGATCGTCTCGACCCGGTTCGCGGACCGCCCGCGCGGCTGGCGTCCCCTGGTCTACTGCTGGCGCGGCGGCTCGCGCTCCGGTTCCCTCACGCACGTGCTGCGGCAGGTGGGCTGGGACGCGCGGCAACTGGACGGCGGCTACAAGGCCTTCCGCAAGCAGGTCGTCGCGGACCTCGAGACGCTGCCGGAGCGGTTCGACCTGCGCATCGTCTGCGGGGCCACCGGCTCCGGCAAGAGCCGGCTCATCGAGGCGTTCGCCCGCGTGGGCGCGCAGGCGCTCGACCTCGAGGTCATCGCCGCGCACCGCGGCTCCCTCCTGGGCGACCTGCCCGGCGAGCCCCAGCCGACGCAGAAGGCCTTCGAGACCGCGCTCTGGGTCGCCCTCTCGCGACTGGACCCGGCGCGCCCGGTGTTCGTGGAAGCCGAGAGCCGCAAGGTGGGCGGGCTTCGCGTCCCCGACGCGCTCATCCACCGCATGCGCGCCTCGCCCTGCCTGCGCCTGGAGGCGACGACGCCCGTGCGGGTGGACCTGCTCATGGACGACTACGCCCACTTCGTGGGCGATCCCGCCGCGCTCGTGGCCAAGCTCGAGTGCCTCGCGCCCCTGCACGGCGCCGAGCGGGTCGCGACCTGGAAGGCCCTCGTGGCGGCCGGCGACTGGCGCGGGCTCGTGGCGGACCTCCTGGTATCCCACTACGACCCCGCCTACCTTCGCTCGACGACGAGGAACTTCGCGGCGGCCGTCGCCGCGCCGGCGGTCGCGGTGACGAGCGCCGAACCGGCCGCTTTCGAGGCGCTCGCGAGGCGGCTGGCGGCCACGGCGGACGGGACCGGCCCGGGGCAATCGGTTAAACTTCCGCAAACTTAAAAAAGCCCGCCTCGTGTCCGACAAACCCCAGAAGATCGGCAAGTACAACGTCCTGTCGGAGATCGGCCAGGGCGCCTCGGCGCTCGTCTACGTGGGCGAGGACCCGTTCAACGACCGCAAGGTGGCCATCAAGGTCGCCAAGAGCGACGCGGACATGAGCGAGGAGGAGGCCGTCCGCTTCGAGAAGCTCTTCCTCAACGAGGCCTCGCTCGCGGGCAAGCTCAACCACCCCAACATCGTGGCGGTGTACGACGCGGTGGTCGACGGCGACCAGCGCTACATCGTGATGGAGTACGTCCCCGGCGGCTCGCTCAAGAAGTTCTGCACCGAGACCAACCTGCTGCCGGTGCGCCAGGCCGTCCTCGTGATCTTCAAGATGTGCCGCGCGCTCGACTACGCCTTCCAGAACGGCGTGATCCACCGCGACATCAAGCCGGCCAACATCCTGCTGTCCGACCGCGACGACATCAAGATCAGCGACTTCGGCACGGCCAAGATCTCGCACGCGACGCACACGCAGATCGAGGGCTTCCTGGGCTCTCCGGCGTACATGTCCCCCGAGCAGATCAACGAGGAGTCCCCGAGCGTCAAGTCGGACATCTACTCGCTGGGCGTCGTGATGTACGAGCTGCTCACCGGCAAGCTCCCCTTCCGCGCCGAGAACTCGGTGTCGATGATCAACAAGATCCTGAACGACGAGCCCAACCCCCTCGAGCAGATGCGCCCGGACCTTCCCGAGAAGCTGGTGGAGATCGTGAAGAAGGCGATGGCGAAGGACCCGCGCGCGCGCTACCAGTCGTGGTTCGAGATGGCGAGCGAGCTGGCGGACACCTTCCCGCAGCTCGAGCGCTACTCCCACGAGATCAGCTCGACGGAGAAGTTCAACCGCCTGCGCTCGCTGCCCTTCTTCCGCGACTTCCGCGACGCGGAGCTGTGGGAGGTGCTGCGCGGGGCGATCTGGGAGGTGCACGCGCGCGACGAGAACCTGCTCCTGGAGGGCGAGCTCGGCCACGCGTTCTTCATCATCGTCTCGGGGCAGGTGAAGGTCGTGAAGGACGGCAAGCTCCTCAACGTCCTCAAGGAAGGCGACTGCTTCGGCGAGATGGCCTACCTGTCGGGCGACCGCGCGCGGCGGTCGGCCTCGATCACGTCCGTCTCCGAGGTGCAGCTCCTCAAGATCCAGGCGACGCACCTGGAGAGCCTCTCCGAGGGCTGCCAGCTGCGCTTCAACCGGGAGTTCCTGAGGACGCTCATCGAGCGGCTCACCTGGACCTCCTCGGTCCTCGCCCAGTTCCGGCGGTAGAGGGCCAAGGCACGCGGCGAGGGGCCCCGCTTGCGGGGATCGCCGCCAAGCCGCCGGCCCTCGCTGGCGACACGACGCGGCTTCGACACCACGGTCGCCAAAGGAGCCAGCCCACCGTTCCAGGCAGCGGCGAGGGGCCCCGCTTGCGGGGATCGACACCAAGCCGCCGGCCGTCGCTGGCGACACGACGTCGCTTGCATGCCCCGGGTCCAGAAGGAGCCAGCCTCCCGCTCGCAGGAAGTCAGATCGTCTCGACCAGGCACACGGCCTGCGCCGCGATCCCCTCGCCGCGGCCGGCGAACCCGAGCTTCTCGGTGGTCGTCGCCTTCACGTTCACCGCCGTCTCGTCGAGGCCCAGGTCCTGCGCGATGTTCGCGACCATCCTCGCCGCGTGCGGGTTGATGCGCGGCGCCTCGCAGATCACGGTGGCATCCACGTTGACCGGCACGAACCCCGCCTCGCGCACGAGACCCCCGACGCGCCGCAGCAGATCGCGGCTGTCGATGCCCTGGTAGCGCGCGTCGCCGTCCGGGAAGTGCCGGCCGATGTCCCCCAGGGCCGCGGCGCCCAGCAGCGCGTCGCAGATGGCGTGCAGCAGCACGTCCGCGTCGCTGTGGCCGAGCAGCCCCTTGTCGTGCGGGATGTCCACGCCGCCGATCACGCAGCGGCGCCCGGCCACGAGCGCGTGCACGTCGAAGCCCTGCCCGACGCGCACCGTCACGAGGAGGTCTCCTCGTCGGCGCCGCGCCGCGAGAGGATCATCTCCGCGATCGGCAGGTCGTCGGTGAAGGTCACCTTGAAGTTGGCGTTCTCGCCCTGCACGAGCTTCGGCATCCCGCCCACCGACTCGACCGCCTGGGACTCGTCCGTGGCATCGGGCTTCCTCGCGAGGCCGCGGCGCAGCATCGCGTAGCGGAACATCTGCGGCGTCTGGGCCCGCCAGAGGCCCTGGCGCGGGATCGTCTCGCCCACGCGCAACGTGTCCTCCGCGCGCTTGAGCGTGTCGGCGAGCGGCATGGCGAGGAGCCCCCCCACCGGGTCGTCGCCCACCTCGTCCAGGAACTGCTCGACCAGCTCCGGCGCGATGCACGGGCGCGCCGCGTCGTGCACGAGCACCCAGTCGTCGGGCGCCGCGCGGTCCGCGAGGAGATCGAGCGCGTTGGCGACGCTCGCCCCGCGGGTGGCGCCGCCGGCGAAGAGCGCCTCGATCTTGTCCGGAAAGGCGCTCCAGTCGTGGGCGCCCCAGTGGCGGTCCATGGGCGAGAGGATCGCGATCACGTGCGTGATGCGCTCGATGGCCGCGAGCGTCCCCAGCGAGTGGAACATCATCGGCCGGCCGGCGAGCGGCAGGTATTGCTTGGGGAGCGCCTCGCCCATGCGCGTTCCCTGCCCGGCGGCGGGCACCAAAGCGAAGATCTTCGTCATCGTCGTTTTCCGGCGACGATTATCGCCCGTTTTCGCTCGGCGCAGGGAAACGTCGCGATCGCTGGGGCGAACGCGGCCCGCGCGGTAAACTGCCCGGCATGAAGGCGACGACGCGCATTCTCGTCGGGCTCCTCGCCTGCCTCGCGGCCGGGTGCGACACGCCCGTGAAACCCGTGAAGCCGCTCGAGGAGGGCGGCAAGCTCGTGGTCGTCACCACGAACGGCCCCGCCACCTGGTACGAGGATTCGCAGGGCCGCGCCACGGGCTACGAGTTCGATCTCGTCACGCTCTTCGCGAAGGAGATCGGCCTCGAGGCCGAGTTCCAGGTGGTCGACTCGCGCGAGAAGGCCGAGAAGATGCTGGAGGAACGCCGGGCCCATTTCGCCGCGGCGCTCTTCCCGCTGCACTTCGACCTGCCCGGCGGGCTCGCGTGGGGGCCGCCCTACCACTCCGCGCAGGTCCAGGTCGTCTACCGCGCCGCGGATCCGAAGCCCAAGGGCCTCGCGGACCTCGCGGGGCGCCGCGTGGCCGCCGTCGCCGAACCCTTCACGGAATCGGTGCTCGCCTCACCTCCGAAGAACGCGCCGGCCATCGCGCGCTGGCCCGCCGACGTCACCGTGGAGGAATTGCTGGAGGCGATCGTCGCGGGCAAGCTCGATGCGGCGGTCGTCGACGCCGCGCGCTTCACGCTCGCGCGAAAGCACTTCCCGCAGGTGGAGGTCGCCTTCGACCTAGGCAAGCCCGCGAAGTACGCGTGGCGCGTGGGCCACGTGGACCAGAAGATCCTCCTGGACCGCATGAAGGTCTTCTTCGCGCGCATCCAGAAGGACGGCACGCTCGCCCGCCTCGCCGACCGCCACTTCGCGCACGCGGCTCGCCTCTCGGCCATCGACGCCGGCACCCTCATCGAGCGCATCAACACGGTCCTGCCGCAGCTGAAGCCCCACTTCCTCGAGGCGGAGACGGTGTCGGGCTTCGACTGGCGACTGGTCGCCGCCATCGGCTACCAGGAGTCGCACTGGGACGCGCGCGCCACCTCGCCCACCGGCGTGCGCGGGCTCATGATGCTCACGGAGGACACCGCCGAGCGCCTGCAGGTGAAGGACCGCCTCGACGGGCGCGAGAGCATCCTGGGCGGCGCGCGCTACCTCGCGCTCATCGCCGACCTGCTGCCCGCGCGCATCACCGAGCCGGACCGCACGTACCTCGCGCTCGCGGCCTACAACCTGGGCATCGGCCACCTGGAGGATGCGCGCATCCTGGCGCAGCGCCGGGGCCTGTCGCCCGACCGGTGGCAGGACGTGCGCCTCGCGCTGCCGGGCCTCGCGGACCCGGGGCAATACGGCACGCTTCGCCACGGTTTCGCGCGCGGGCACGAGGCCATGCAGTTCGTGGACAACGTGCGCAACTACGAGGACATCCTCGCGAGGATCGAGCCGCGCGAGAAGCCGCTCGCGCCGCGGCCGGTTCCCGCGCCGCCGCCATCCGCTCAGGGCTCGACCAGCACCCCGCCGAACCCGGCCAGGTGACCGGTATCGCCCCACGTCTCGACGACCCAGCGGCCGCCCTCGTGGCGCAGGGCGTTGTAGGAGGCGTTGGGAATGGGGATCTTGCGCGCCTCGCCGACGGGGATGCCGTGGATGTGCCGGTAGAGGATGGCGAGCACGCCCCCATGGCACACGATCGCGTGGCACCCGCCCGCGGCTTCCCGGGCCAGCGACTCGAACTCGTCGCGGATGCGCTCGTAGAGCTGCCGCCGGCTCTCGCCGCCGGGGATCACGTACTCGGGGTCGGTTTCGCGCGTGCGCGAGAACGCCTCGGGCCAGCGCGCGTCCACCTCGTCGTAGGTGAGGCCCTCGCCCACGCCGAAGTGGCGCTCGCGGATGCGCGGGTTGGCGACGATGGCGTGCCCCGTGCGGCGCGCGATGGCCTCGGCCGTCTGCCAGGCGCGGCCCAGGTCGCTCGAGACCAGGCGCTCGAAGGATTCCTTCGCGAGGCGCTCGCCGATGGCTTCGGCCTGCGCGCGGCCGGACGGGGTGAGCGGGCTGTCGGTGTGCCCCTGGATGCGCCCGGCCACGTTCCATTCCGTCTCGCCGTGGCGCACCACCACCAGGCGGGATCTCACGCCTTCTCGAGCCGCGTCACGCCGCCCATCCACGGC
Source organism: uncultured Lysobacter sp. (assembly GCA_964587315.1). Taxonomy (GTDB): domain Bacteria; phylum Pseudomonadota; class Gammaproteobacteria; order Burkholderiales; family Usitatibacteraceae; genus FEB-7. The sequence continues at coordinate 445 of CAZPLW010000176.1, read as the reverse complement.
ACCAGCGCCTCGGGCACCGTCACCGAGCCGTCGGCCTGCTGGCAGTTCTCGAGAATCGCCACCAGCGTGCGGCCCACGGCCAGGCCGGAGCCGTTCAGCGTGTGCACGGGCTCGGGCCGTCCCTTGTCGCCGCCCTTGAAGCGCGCCTGCATGCGGCGGGCCTGGAAGGCTTCGAAATTGGAGCACGAGGAGATCTCGCGGTAGGCCTCCTGGCCCGGCAGCCACACCTCGAGGTCGTAGGTCTTCGCGCTCGAGAAGCCGATGTCGCCCGTGCACAGGACCATCGTGCGGAAGGGCAGCCCGAGCTTCCTCAGGATCGTCTCGGCGTGGCCCGTGAGCTCCTCATGCGCCTCGCCCGACCGGTCCGGGTGCACCACCTGCAGGATCTCGACCTTGTCGAACTGGTGCTGGCGGATCATGCCGCGCGTGTCCTTGCCGTAGCTGC
>CAZPLW010000175.1:0-9481 GCA_964587315.1 uncultured Lysobacter sp. | reverse complement strand
CACTCCAAACAGACCTTCAGCGCCGCGGCGGCGCGCCTCACGCGGGACTCGCGAGCTCGAGGTGCACCACGTCCGTCCGCTTCGAGTTGAAGCCGACCTCGCAGTAGTGCAGGTAGAAGCGCCAGATGGCGAGGAACTTGTCGTCGAAGCCCAGGGCCTTGATCTCCGCCTCGCGCTGGTTCACCCGCTCGAGCCAGCGGCGCAGCGTCTCCGCATAGTGCCCGCCGAAGCGGAACGGCTCGTGCACCGTGAGGCCGGCGGCCCGCGCCTCGGCCGAGAAGCGCTCCACCGAGGCGAGCATGCCGCCCGGGAAGATGAATTCCCGGATGAAGTCGCTCGTGCGGCGGTACTGGTCGAAGGCCGCCTCGTCGATGGTGATGGCCTGGATCATCGCGCGGGCGCCGGGCTTCAGGCGGTCGTGCACGGTGCGGAAGTAGGTGGGCCACCAGCGCTCGCCCACGGCCTCGACCATCTCCACGGACACGATGCGGTCGAATTCTCCCTCGAGGTCGCGGTAGTCCTGGAAGCGAAGCTGCACGCGCTCCTCGAGCCCCGCCTCCTCGATGCGGCGGCGCGCGAACTCGAGCTGCGCCTTGGAGATGGTGATCCCCGTCCAGCGGCAGCCGCGCGTCTTCACGGCGTACTCGGCGAACCCGCCCCAGCCGCAGCCGATCTCGAGGACGTGGTGCTCCGGGCCGACCTCCAGCGCTTCGAGCATCCGCTCGTACTTGGCCTCCTGCGCGGCCTCCAGCGAATCCCCGTGCCCCTGCGTGAAGAGGCCCGACGAATACGTCATGGTCTTGTCCAGCCACATCGAGTAGAAGCCGTTGCCCAGGTCGTAGTGGGCGTGGATGTTCTTCTTCGAGCCCTCCTTCGTGTTGGCGCGCAGCGCATGGGAGATGCGGAAGAACGCCGCCACGAGCGGGTTGCCGTAGTACACCTTCGCGAGCACCTTCTCGTTGGCCTCGCACACGGCGAGGAAGGCCGTCATGTCGGTTGTTGCGATGAGGCCGTCGCGCCACGATTCGGCGACGCCGATCTCGGCCGCGCGCAGCATGCGCCCGACGGCTTTCCAGTCGCGGATCTCGAGATCGCCCGCGGGACCGGGCTCGGCGCCGGTGAAGACGCGGCGCATGCCCTCCGGCGTGGTCACCGTGAGGCGGCCCACGGCGATGTTGGACAACAGGCGGAAAAGCGTCCGCGCGGCCCAAGTGGGCGCGGGCAGGTTGGCTACGTGTTCGGACGTGGGGTTCACCGGGTCGTCTCCTGGATCGGCGGCTCGGGTTTGGAAAACCAGGGCACGCGCTTCAGCCAGAGCTTGAGCGCCTGCCAGTGTATGCGGGCGACGACGCCCGCGGTGAGGAAGGGAAAGGACAGGAAGGCGCGGGCGGCGCTCGCGGCCGTGAGCGGCCGGGCGTGCCCGTCGATGGTCGTGATGAGGAGCTTGCCGTCGGCATCGTGGTAGTCGATCTGCGCGAAGCGGCTCGTGGCGTCGCCCGCGAAACGGAAGCGGTAGTGGCCGTCGACCTCGCAGAAGGGCGACACGTGGAAGACCTTGTCCGCCGTGAGCCACTCGCGGCTCCCGATGGGGCGCCCGCCGGGGGCCTGGAGGAGATAGTTGTGGTGCTCGCCGAACGTGTTCGACACCTCGCAGAGCACGGCCCGCAGGTTTCCGCGGGAGTCGTGGCCATAGAAGATCGAGATCGGGTTGAACACGTAGCCCAATACGCGCGGGAACGTCTCGAGGATGATCTCGCCGTCCACGCCGCGGATTCCCTCGCTCGCGAAGAGATTCCTCGCCCAGGGCTCGAGGGGCGAACCGTCGCGGGCGCCATGGTCGGAGGAGCGCAGCGACAGCAGGTTCCAGCGGTCCACGGAGAAGACGCCCCGCGAGGCGCCGGCCAGGGAGGAAAGCGGCAGGCGCAGCAGGAACACCGGATAGGCGAACGCGTGCCGTACCGGTCGCAGCCGGCAGTGGTAGACACGGCCGAACAGGATCTGCGCCGCGGGCGTCATGGCGCCCAGGGAATGGCGACGCCCATCTGCCGGGCGACGTTCACGGCGGAGAGCAGGCCGTCCTCGTGGAAGCCGTAGCGCGTCCACGCGCCGCAGAACCACGTGCGCGCCCGCCCCTGCAGCGCGCCCACGCGGCGCTTGGCCTCGTCGGAGCCCTCGAGGAACACGGGGTGGTGGTACTCGATTTCCTGCAGGACCGTCTCCTCGCGCGGGGCCTCGATCGGGTTCATGGTCACCATCACCGGCTTCGGGAACGGCAGGGGCTGCAGCTTGTTGATGAGGTAGGTGAGCGTCACCGGCTCGTCCGAGAGCTCCGGCCTGGGCGCGTGGAAGTTCCAGGACGCCCAGGCCGCGCGCCGCCGCGGCAGCAGCCGCTCGTCGGAGTGCAGCACCGCGGTGTTGGCCTGGTAGGGGATCGCCTTCAGGACGGCCCTTTCCTCCACCGTCGGGCTCTCCAGCAGCGAGAGCGTGGTGTCGGTGTGCGTGGCGAGCACCGCCTGGTCGAAGCGCTCGACGCCGCCGTCGGTCACGATGTCCACGTGGTCCTCGAAGCGGCGCACTGTGCGCACGGGCGTCGCGAGGCGGATGTCCTTGAGGTCGGCGGCCAGTTTCTTCACGTATTCGCGCGAGCCCCCCTTCACCGTGCGCCACTGCGGCCGGTTCGAGACCGCCAGCAGGCCATGGTTGAGCGTGAAATGCAGGAAGGTGGAGAGCGGGAAGCGGTTGATCTGCGTGGCCGGCGTGGACCAGATGCAGGCCGCCATGGGGATGAGGTAGAGCTCGCGCACCTCGCGACCGTATCCGCCGGCATCCAGGAACTCCCCGAGCGTGCCCGCGAGCGGCGCGCCGCTTTCGGCCAGGCGGGAAGCCTCGCGGTTGAAGCGCAGCAGGTCGGCCAGCATCCGCAGGAACCGCGGGCTCACCAAGTTGGTGCGCTGCGCGAAGACGCTCGCCAGGTTGGTGCCGGCCCATTCGAGCTGCCCGTCGCCTATGCGCACGGAGAAGGACATCTCCGACGGGGCGCTCTCCACCCCCAGCAGCTTGAACAGCCCGATCAGGTGGGGGTAGGTGCGGTCGTTGTAGACGAGGAAGCCGGTATCCACCGGCGCGGTGAGGCCGTCGACCGTGGCGTCGACCGTGTTCGTATGCCCCCCGAGGTACTTGCCGCCCTCGAAAAGGGTGACGTCGTGGTGCTTCGAGAGAAGCCACGCGGCGGAAAGACCCGAAACCCCGGCACCGACGACTGCGATCCTGGACATGGCGTAGGAGAGTGGGACATTTCCCGGAGGGGTCCCATGGGACCAAAGGCCTCCGGCGAATCCGGCGGCCACCGCCGGGCGTAGTGGAAATGGACGAAGACATTACGGCCGGCAGGGCTTCCCGGATGAGCAATCCCCGTGCCGCAACGCGTTTTTGCTATTCTAGCCGCGCCCCCATCCTCGCACACGGCCATGCTCTATCCCGAGTTGTTCACGACCTTCGAGAAAGTCCGCTGGGACATGTCCCGGGACATTCCCTGGAAGGAGTTCGATTCCGCCCGCCTCTCGGAAGAGCAGGCGCGGACGATCAAGATGAACGCGATCACGGAATGGTCGGCGCTGCCGGCCACCGAGATGTTCCTGCGCGACAACCAGGACGACAGCGATTTCAGCGCCTTCATGTCGATCTGGTTCTACGAGGAGCAGAAGCACGCGCTGGTGCTGATGGAGTACCTGCGCCGCTTCCGCCCGGACCTCGTGCCGACGGAGGCGGAGCTGCACGCCGTGCGCTTCCCCTTCGACCCGGCGCCCGCCTTCGAGACGCTGATGCTGCACTTCTGCGGGGAGATCCGGCTCACGCAGTGGTACCGCCGCGCCGCGGACTGGCACACCGAGCCCGTCATCAAGCGCATCTACGAGGTGCTCTCGGGCGACGAGGCGCGCCACGCCGGCGCCTACTTCAAGTACATGCGCCGCGCGATCGAGACGGCCGGCGACCGCGCCCGCATCGCGTTCGCCAAGATCGGGGTGCTCATGGCCTCGGCCGCGCGCACCGCGAAGCCCCTGCACCCGACCAACCTGCACGTGAACAAGGCGATGTTCCCGCTGGACACCGTGCAGTCGAAGCTGCCCGATCCCGAATGGCTCGAGCGCTGGCTGGACAGCCAGATCCGCTTCGACAAGGGCTGGGAGGGCAAGGTGGTGCAGACGGTGCTCGCCAAGCTCTCGACGCTCTACGACCGCACCATCGAGAGCGCGACGGACCTGAACCGGTACCGCAAGGAACTCACGCACGCGCTCGAGGCGAAGCGATTGGGGTCAGGTGCAATTTCTGACCTGTCCCCAACGACATAGTCGCGTTGCAAGATGGGGACAGGTCAGAAATTGCACCTGACCCCATTTCTTCTAGAATGCGGCATGGACGCCCCCGCATTCGAATCCAAGCTGTGTGACCCCCGCGAATTCGCCGCCCGCGCGGCCGCGCTCCCGCGCCCGCTCGCCTTCACCAACGGCGTCTTCGACATCCTGCACCGCGGGCACGTCACCTATCTCGCCGAGGCGCGCGCCCTCGGCCTTTCGCTCGCCGTCGCCCTGAACTCCGACGCCTCCGTGAAACGCCTGGGCAAGGGCGACGACCGCCCCATCAACGCCCTCGCCGACCGGATGGCCGTCGTCGCGGCGCTCGAGAGCGTCGCGCTCGTCACCTGGTTCGAGGAGGACACGCCCCTCGCGCGCATCCTCGAGTGCCGTCCCGAGCGGCTCGTGAAGGGCGGCGACTGGGCCGTGGACCGGATCGTCGGCGCGACGGAAGTGCGAAGCTGGGGCGGCACGGTGCACTCGATCGCCTTCCGCCACGAACGCTCGACCACCCGCCTGCTGGAACGCATCCGCCAATGAACGCGCCCGCCGACCTGGCCCTGCGCCTCACGCAAGTCGTGGGGCCGAACGCCGTCCTCACCGCCGCCGCCGACACCGAGCCCTACGCCACCGACTGGCGCGAGCAGTACCACGGCCGCGCCGCGCTCGTGGTGAAGCCGGGCACCGCGGAGGAAGTCGCGAAAGTGGTCGCGATCCTGGCCGAAGCCGGCATCGGCATCGTTCCGCAGGGCGGTAACACGAGCCTGTGCGGCGCCTCCGTTCCCGACGCGAGCGGCACGCAGGTCGTCGTGAACCTCTCGCGCCTCAACAAGGTCCGCGCCATCGACCTCGAGAACGACACCATCACGGTGGAGGCCGGCTGCATCCTGGCCGAACTGCAGCGCGTGGCGGACGAATCGGACCGCTTCTTCCCCCTTTCGCTTGCCGCCGAGGGCACGTGCGAAATCGGCGGCAACATCTCCACCAACGCCGGCGGCACGCAGGTGCTTCGCTACGGCAACATGCGCGAGCAGGTGCTGGGCCTGGAGGTGGTGCTGCCCGACGGACGCCTGTGGGACGGCCTGCGCGGCCTTCGCAAGGACAACACCGGCTACGACCTGAAGCACCTCTTCATCGGCGCCGAGGGCACGCTCGGGATCGTGACCGCCGCGGTGCTCAAGCTCTACCCCAAGCCGCGCGCCATCGCGACCGCCTTCGTGGCCGTGCCGGGGCCGGCCGCCTGCATCGACCTCCTGGGCCGCATGCGCGAAGCCATGGGCGAGCGCCTCACCGGCTTCGAGATCCTGAGCCGCCGCTGCCTCGCGCTGGTCGTGAAGAACGTGCCCGGCTCCCTCGACCCCTTCGCGGCGGCGCACCCGTGGTACGCCCTCATCGAGTGCTTCGACAGCGGCGACGGAGCCGCCCTCGCGGAACGGCTCGAGGGTGCGCTCGGCGCGGCCTTCGAGTCGGGCCTCGCCGCCGATGCCGTCGTCGCCACCTCCGAGCAGCAGCGTCTCGCCCTCTGGGCGCTGCGCGAGAACATCTCGGAGGCGCAGAAGAAGGAAGGCGACTCGGTGAAGCACGACGTCTCGGTGCCCGTGAGCTGCGTCGCGGAGCTGATCTCGGCCGGAAGCGACGAGCTGGAGGCCGCCTTCCCCGGCGCCCACGTCGTCGCCTTCGGCCACGCGGGCGATGGCAACATCCACTGGAACCTCTTTCCGCCGCCGGGCGAGAAGGCCTCCGTGGGCCCGTGGTCGAAGCGGGTGAACGCGCTCGCCTACGACATCGTGCACCGCATGAACGGCTCCATCAGCGCCGAGCACGGGATCGGCGTCCTCAAGCGCGATTCGCTGCCCAAGTACAAGTCGGCGCTCGAGATGGAACTCCTGCGCGCGGTGAAGAAGACCCTCGACCCCCGCGGGATCATGAATCCCGGCAAGGTGACCTGACATGACCACGCAATCGCCGGAAGACGCCCAGCGCTTCTTCGACCTCTCCAACCAGTTCGTAAACCTCGCGAACGAAAACGGCGAGGAGCACGGCAGGCCGCGCGTCTCCGCCGCCATCCTGTGGGCCGCCTCGCGCTACAACGCGTTCACGTGGGTGATGAGCGGCGCGCCGCAGAAACAGACGCCGGAGGATGCGGTCGAGCTCTTCGTGGCCCAGTACCGCAAGATGCTCGTGGACAACCTGAAGGTCCTGAGCCAGGAGTACGCGGAACCGCCCGCGCCGCGCTGACCCGGCACGCCTTCGCCCGGCGCGCGCCGGGGCAAGCCGCGCCGACCCGATGGGAGCGTCAATCCGATGAAGCTCGCCGACGACATCGCCGCACTCGAGGCCAGCCTGGACGCCCCGTCCACGCCGGCGACGGAAGCGCTGGCCACCGCCCTGGCGGCGCGGCTCGCGACGGTCGCGGCGTCCGACCCGCCGGCCTCGCGGGAGCTCGCCGTGCGCGGACTGCTCGTCTCCTGCCATCAGCATTACCGCACGGGCGGCATCGCCGCCGCCGGCGGCCTGCTGCGCGCGGCCGTCGCCCTCTGCGATGGCATCGACCCGGCCCTTCGCATCAAGGTGCTGCTGCGCAGCGGCGAGATCGCGCTGCTCGATCACGACGTGGGTTCGGCCCTGCAGTTCACGTCCGACGCCCTCGCGCTCGCGCGCGAGCGGGGGAAGCCCGGGGAAGAAGCGCAGGCCTGGGTCGCCTACGGCATGGCCCTCGATTCGGCCGGACTCTTCGCGCTGGCCGACGCCCACTGGACGCATGCGCTTCGCGTGCTCGGCGAGGGCGCCGACGCGAGGCTGCGCGGCAACATCTGGGCGCTGCGCTGCCCGCTCGGCTTCCGCCTGCGCGCGGACCGGCATGAAGCCGCGGAGGACACCTGCCGCCAGGCGCTCGCCTGCGCGCTCGAGACGCCCTCGCGGTTCCGGGACTCCATGGCCTGCACCGCGCTCTGCAACTGGGCCGCGCTCGACATCCAGCGCGGGCACGTGCCCGAGGCCCTCGCCCACCTGGACCGGGCGGCGGGCTATCCCAACGTGGGCGTGCGGCCGCGCTGGCTCGTGGCGGTCCTTCGCGCGATGGCCGCCGTGCGCGAGCGCAACGACGCGGACCGCCGCGCCGCGCTCGACGCCCTGCTCGCGCCGGACCAGGCGCCGGCCATCGCCTACGTCATCGAGTCCTACGCGGTTTTGGCGGCCATGTACGCGGAAATGGGCGACGCGGAGCACGCCGGCGAGACGCTCGCGCGCCTCTCCCGGGAACGCGCGCGGTCCCTGTGGGCCATGCTGCGCGGCCCGCGATTCACCGGCACGCCCGTGCCCGTCGGCTTCGCCGCCCCGCCGGAGGCGGGCGTCCCGGCCGGCGATCCCGGCGAGTTGCTCGTGCGCCTCGCCGTCACGGCGGAGCTGCGCGACGATGCGACCGGCCGGCACTGCTACCGCGTAGGCCGCCTGGCGCTGCTGCTGGGACGCCGCGTGGGGCTTCCGGAAGCCGACCTGGACGGCCTGGAGCTCGCCGCGCGCCTGCACGACATCGGCAAGCTCGTCATCCCCGACGCGATCCTGCTCAAGCCCGGCCGGCTCGATCCGACCGAGACGCACCTGATGCGCTCGCACGCCGCGATCGGCGCGGAGATCCTCGCGGGCAGCGCGCTGGCGGCCGCGGAATCGGCACGGGCCATCGCGCGCCACCACCACGAGCGCTGGGACGGCACGGGCTACCCGGACGGGCTCGCGGGCGAAGCGATCCCCGTCGCGGCGCGCCTCGCCGCGCTGGCCGACGTCTACGACGCGCTGACCCACGAACGGCCCTACAAGCCCGCCTGGCCGCACGAGCAGGCGGTCGCCTACATCGCCGGCGAGCGCGGCGCGCAGTTCGACCCTCGGCTCGTCGACCATTTCCTCGCGATGATGGCCGAGGCCCGCGCGGACCTGGTGGCCTTCCTGGGGAACCTCGAAAGCGCCGCGGACGGTTCGCCCTACGTGCTCGCGCAGACGCGAGTCGCGCAGGTTCTGGGCGCGGACGGGGAAGGCTAGCCGGGGACCGCGTCGACCGGCACGCGGTGAGTCAGGGCCTCGTCGAATGACACCGGTGCGCCACCCGCCGACCGCCGGATCGTGATCGCGACGGGACCTTCCCCCCGCGTGTCCAGCCGATCGCGAACACGCCGTCCGATCGGCGAATCCGGGGCCTCCTCGCCTTCCGGCATGGCAAGGACGATGTCCGTCCCGCCGAGCCGCACGACCGCCGTGCGCAGGCCCGCCGCCGCGACCGTGCAGGACGCTTCGACGGCGCCCTCCCCGCCCACGAGCGCCCGGTACCGCGCGATCGACTCGTCCAGGTCCCGAACGGCCACCGTCACCGCCGCGATGCCCGTCACGCCGTTCCCGTGGCGGCGCACCTCGCCTTCGGGCACGCGCAGCGCCCGCGGCGTGACGTCGCCGCAGAGAAAGGGCAGGTCGAACGTGACTTGACGCCCCGTCTGCCATTTCAGCTCGGCGCCGTCGGGACGCCGGCGTCCGCCGTCGATGGGGCCGTTGAGCACGAGGCCCCGTTCCTTCGCGGCGGCGATGGTCGCGGCGGTGTCCGCCGGCAGCAGCGCGAAATCCATCAGCCCGTCGCCGTGCTTCGCGTGCTCCACGCACCAGCGCTCGGCGGCGTTGTGCGACTTCCACGCGATGAGCTCGAGGTAGCTGCCGTCCACGAACACCACGAGCGCGTTGTGCGAGGTGCGGCCCGGATGCGAGCCGCCCGCGACCACGGTGAAGCCGAGCGCCCGGTAGTCGGCCATCGCCGCCTCGAGGTCCGAGACGGCGATGACGACGTGGTCGAGCGCGAGCGCCACCCTATTCCTCGACCTTGAGGTTCGTCTTCTTCACGAAGGCGCTCCAGCGCTCGAACTGCTCGCGCGCGTAGCGGTCCAGGGCCGGGCCGTCGGTGGCCATCACCTCGAAACCGGCGTCCGTGAGCTTGCCGCTCACCTCGGGGTGCTTGAGCGCCGCGACGAAATCGTCGGTCAGCTTCTTCACGACGGGCGCCGGCGTCGCGGAGGGCGCGAAGATGCCGATCCACGAGTACGCCTCGAAGCCGGGGAATCCCGATTCGGCGACGGTGGGGACATCCGGCAGGT
>CAZPLW010000174.1:0-9500 GCA_964587315.1 uncultured Lysobacter sp. | reverse complement strand
GGGCGGCCGGGCTCGTCGCGCGAGGAGGTGGCCGAGGCCGCCAAGGCGGCGCACATCCTCGAGTTCGTCGAGCGCCTGCCGGACGGCTGGGAGACGAGCGTGGGCGAGCGCGGCCTGAAGCTCTCCGGCGGCGAGAAGCAACGCGTGGCGATCGCGCGCGCCCTGCTCAAGAACCCGCCCGTGATGATCTTCGACGAGGCCACCTCGGCCCTCGACTCGCGCACCGAGAAGGCCATCCAGGCCGAGCTCGCGCACATCTCGAGGAACCGCACCACGCTCGTGATCGCGCACCGCCTGTCCACGATCGTCGACGCCGACCAGATCCTGGTGATGGACGCCGGGCGCATCGTCGAGCGCGGGGCCTTCCGCGAGCTGATGGAGCAGGGCGGGCGATTCGCGGAGATGTGGAAGCTGCAGCAGCAGGAAGAGACCGAATCGGACACCAAGGACACGCCATGAAGCCCGCCATCGCACTCGCGATCCTCGCCCTGACCCTCGCCGCCTGCGCGCTGCCCTCCGTGCCCGACGCGTTGCCCCTGCCGGGCGAAGCGCGCGTGAAGAAGGTCGAGCGCATCTCCTGGCAGGACCCGGCGCAGCCGAACCTCTACCGCATCGAGTTCGACGCCGAGCGCTCGAAGGCCCTGCGCGAACGCGCGCCGTTCGAGTCGCCCGGCGACCGCAGCGACACCTACCAGGCGCTCCTGCAGTACCTGGAGCTCGTGGCGGAGCAGGAGCTTCGCACGCGCTCCCTCTGCCAGGGCACGGCGAAGATCGTCTCGACGATCGACGGCGCGAACGGCACGGGACCGCTCAGCGCGATCTTCGCCTGCCGCCCGCCGCTCTTCTAGGCCGCGCCGGCCGCGAACGCGGCGCGCATCGCCGCGAGCACCTCGCGCGGCGCCTCGGACAGCATCGAGTGGCCCGCGTCGACGAGCACGAAGCGCGCCTTCGGGATGCGCCTCGCCAGCGCCTCGCCAGCGCGCGGCGGCGTCATCTGGTCGTGGCGGCCCGCGATCACCGTGGCCGGCAGGCCGAGCGATTCGATGCGCGCGGGATCCGGGGCATAGGCGTGGCAGGCGGCGAGTCCCGCGTGCTGCACGCCCGGCCCCGCGCGCTCGACGAGCCGGCGTCCGCCCATCAGCAGGTTCGCCCCCGGCACGGCGCTCGCCGCGAGCAGCGCGCCTCGCGCGTGCCCCCAGACGGCCTGCATGGCGTGGGCGGCGGGCGAATCGTCCTTCGCCGCCGCGAGGAACGGCTCGCCCACGGGCATCGGCACGCTCGCGCCCGCCAGCACGAGGCCCGCGACGCGACCGGGATGGCGCAGCGCGAGCTCGAGCGCGACGAGCGATCCCAGGCTGTGCCCCGCGACGTACGCGCTCTCGCGGCCGAGCGCCGCGAGCAGGTCGGCGGCCCACTCCGCGAGGGCCTCTACACTCGTGCGCGCCTCTCCCGGGCTTCGCCCATGGCCCGGCAGGTCGGGCGCGACGACGGCGAACCCGTGATGCGCGAGGTAACGGCTCTGCCATTGCCACGCGCTGTGGTCCATCGCGGCGCCGTGCAGCAGCAGGACGGCGGGAAGGGCCGGGTCGTACGGGACGCCGCCGGTGTAGGCCCAGGCCGGATAGCCCTTCGCGATGACCTTCATTTCTGCGAGGCGCGCAGGGCACGCGAGAGATCCTCGACGAGGTCGTCGGGATGCTCGAGGCCGATGGACAGGCGCACGGTGCCCGGACCGATGCCGGCCTTCGCGAGCGCGGTCTCGTCCATGCGGAAGTGCGTCGTCGTCGCGGGATGGATCACGAGGGACTTCGCGTCGCCGATGTTGGCGAGGTGCGAGAAGAGGGAGAGCGACTCGATGAACCGGCGGCCGGCCTCGCGCCCGCCGGCGATCTCGAACGAGAGGATGGCGCTGCAGCCTTGCGGATACAGTCGCGCGGCGAGCGCGTGATCCGGGTGCGCGGGCACGTCGGGGTGGTGCACCCGCGTCACCGCGGGGTGCGTCGCGAGGAACGCGGCGATGGCCCGCGTCGAGGCGACGTGCCGCGGCATGCGCAGCGGCAGCGTCTCGAGCCCCTGCAGGATCTGGAAAGCGCTCATGGGCGCGAGGCACGCGCCGAAGTCGCGCAGCCCCTCGCGGCGCGCGCGCAGCGCGAACGCGGCGACGGTCGACTCCTCGGTGAACACCATGCCGTGGAAGCCCTCGTACGGCTCGCTGAGCGTGGGGTACCTGCCCGAGGCGTCCCAGTCGAAGCGCCCGCCGTCGACGAGCACGCCGCCGATGACCGTGCCGTGGCCGGACAGGAACTTGGTGGCCGAGTGCATGACCAGGTGCGCGCCCATCTCGAGCGCGCGGCCCAGGTACGGCGTCGTCACCGTCGCGTCGACGAGAAAGGCGATGCCGCGCTCGCCCGCGAGCTGGCCCACCGCCGGCACGTCGAGCACGTCCACGGAGGGGTTGCCGACCGTCTCGCCGAAGAGCAGCCGCGTGTCCGGCCGGATGGCGGACCGCCACGCATCGAGGTCGCGCCCGCTCACGAACGTCGTCTCGATGCCCAGCCGCGGCAGCGTGTAGGCGAGCAGGTTGTGCGAACCGCCGTAGAGGCTCGCCGAGGCCACGATGTGCCCGCCCTTGCCCATGAGCGTGAGGACGGCGAGCACGAGGGCCGCCTGCCCGCTCGCCGTCGCGAGCGCCGCGACGCCGCCCTCCAGAGCGGCCATGCGTTCCTCGAAGACCGCGACCGTCGGGTTGGAGAGGCGGGAATAGACGTGCCCGGGGATTTCCATGTCGAAAAGCGCCGCCGCCGTGTCGGCGTCGGGCAGCACGAAACTGGCGCTCTGGTAGATCGGAACCGCCCTCGCGCCCGTGGCCGGGTCGGGAGATTGGCCGGCGTGGACGGCCAGCGTGTCCGGGTGAGGCGTCTTTGGGGCTGAATGAGCCATGGAATCAGGTATTTGCCGGAAATTCTTGATATCGATCTTATCTTGTCACGGGATGGTCTTGTTTGCTATGGTTCTGTATCCCCCGGAATCGGATCTTCCATGAAGCGATTCGTCGCCTGCATCGCCCTTGCCCTGCTGTCCGCCGCCGCCGCCGCGGCCGACAAGCCCGCGGCCAAGGCCCGTCCCGCCAAGGCCTCGACGCGCGCGACCCTTTCCGACTTCAACAAGGACGGCGACCCGAACCTGCAGTCGACGGCGGCCCTGGTGCTCGACGCGAAGACGGGCCAGACGCTGTTCGCCAAGAACGCCGACCAGATCCACCCCATCGCCTCGATCACCAAGCTGATGACCGCGATGGTCGTCCTCGACGCGAAGCTGCCCCTGGACGAGGCCGTGCAGATCTCGAACGACGACCTCGACACGCTCAAGGGCACCCGCTCCCGCCTGCCGGTCGGCGCGCACTTCCGCCGCGACGACCTCATCCGCATCGCGCTCGTGGCCTCGGACAACCGCGCCGCCGCGGCGCTGGGCCGATCCTATCCCGGCGGCATCACCGCCTTCGTCGACGCGATGAACGCGAAGGCGAAGACCCTGGGTCTCACCGCCACGCACTTCGTCGACTCGAGCGGCCTCGCACCGGGCAACGTGTCGAGCCCCGCCGACCTGGGCCGCCTGGTGAGCGAGGCCTCGCGCTACGCCGAGATCCGCGAGTACTCGACCACGCCCGCGCTCGACGTGACGCTGCCCGATTCCGGGCGCAAGGTCGCGTACGTGAACACGAACGCGCTCGTGCGCGCCGGCAACTGGGACATCGGCCTGTCGAAGACCGGCTACATCAGCGAGTCGGGCAAGTGCCTCGTCATGCAGGCCATCATCGCCGGCACGCCCATCGTGATCGTGCTCCTGGACTCCTGGGGTCGCCTCACGCGCATCGGCGACGCCAACCGCATCAAGAAGTGGCTCGAGAAGAACCCGAGCCTCGTCGCCGGCAACTTCCGCGCCGGCTGACCGCGCCGCCGGGACGCCGTCCCGCGCGCCCCTCACACCGCAGTGCCCTTGCCCAGCCCGGCCGCCTCGCGGCTCGCGCGCGAGGCCTCCACGCGCAACCGGAAGCTGAGCACGAACGCGACCGCGAGCAGGATCGCCTCGAGCACGAACACCGTCGCGTAGGCGGGGAAGGCCGCGCCCGTCGCGAGACGCACGGCGTCCACGACCGCGCCGCCCAGGAGGCTGCCGGCCGCCTTGCCCAGCAGGCTCGCCGTTCCCCACACCCCCATGAGCAGGCCCGCGCGCACCGAGGTCGCGAACGTGGCGATGCCGCCCAGGAGGCCCGCGCCCGCGAGTCCCGTGCCGAAGCCCATGAGGGCGACGAGCGTCCGGAAGGCGTCCGGGCTTCCCGCGAGTCCCGCGGCCACGACCCCGGCGAAGACGAAGACGGTCGCGACGAGCCCGACGCGCAGCAGCACGAGGTGGCTCGTCACGCGCAGGAGGAAGCCGCCCGAGAGCAGCATCGCGAGCAGCACGCCCCCGCCCCACCAGGCCGTGAGCCGCGTGGTCTCGGCGACCGACATGCCCAGCACCAGCGCGCCATAGGGCTCGAGCAGGACGTCCTGCGCGAGCGTGCCCACGAACGTGCAGACGATGAGCAGGAAGAAGCGGCGCACCTGCGGATCGCCCAGGAGGAACTCCTCGAGCGCCTGCACGAACGGCTTCTCGCGCGAGAGCTGCGCGGCGTGCGCGATGCGCGCCGAGCGGCGCTCCTGCCCCAGCACGGCGGCGAGCGTGAGGACGAGGAGAGCCGTGACCGCGGCGGCCGTCGCGGCGACCAGCTTCTCCGGCGTGTAGTCGCGCAGCATCTGGCCCAGGCCGCCCGCGCCCGCCACCAGGCCGAGCATCGTGGCGACTTCGTAGAGCGTGAGCGCACGCGAGCGCGCGCTCCCCTCGAAGCGGTCCGCCACGAGCGCCTGGAACACGTTGTGGCCGAGATTGCGCCCGAAGCCGTAGACGACGAACGTGACGAAGAGCCCCGACGCCAGCGCCGCGCGCGAGACGCCGGACGTCATCAGCCCCACGGTGGTCGCGAGCCCCAGTGCCGCGAGGATCGAGCCCGCGACGATGTACGGCTCCCGTCGCCGGCCCAGGACCGGGTGGCTGTCCGAGCGGTAGCCGAACCAGACGCGCAGCGGCGCCTCCAGCAGGGGCAACGCGAAGAGCAGCCCCACGAGCGTGAGCGGCAGCCCCAGCTCGGCGACCAGGATGCGGTTGAGGGTGCCGCCCGCGAGGGCGCCGGTGATGCCGTAGCCGAGAGGAAACGCGGCAAGGCGCAGCGCGTCGAGGCGACCGTGCGCCGTGGGCGGACTGGGTGACAAGGGGAAATGGGGCCCGGGAAATTCCTCGCTTCCATTCTCGCCGTGCGCCCCCGTCCTGTCGATCCTCGGGGTGCGGGACACCGTCTTGGTGCGCTGCGCCCGGACGCGCACGATCTTGGTGCGGTCGTGGGGTGCGCGCGGGGGAAGTCGGTGGCGGGTTCGGCGCTTTTTCCTTGCCGATCAACTCATTGCCCGCCGCGCGCCGGCTTGGCACGGTCATTGCGATCGTTCGTCCCGAAGCGGGAGAAGGCGCCCGCCTGACCAAACGATCCACGCCGCGCCACCACATCCATTCTTTGGGAAGGAAAACCATGAAGCGACGCTCCGTCATCAAGGCGATCACGCTCGCCACCGCCCTCGCGGTGTCCGGCCTCGGCTCCCTCGACCTCCACGCGCAGGCGAAGAGCGTCAAGGTCGGCATCCTGCACTCGCTCTCCGGCACGATGGCCATCAGCGAGACGGTCCTCAAGGACGTGGCGCTCATGGCGATCGAGGAGATCAACGCCAAGGGCGGCGTGATGGGCGCGAAGATCGAGCCCGCGGTGGTCGACCCGGCCTCGAACTGGCCGCTCTTCGCCGAGAAGGCGCGCCAGCTCATCACGCAGGACAAGGTGGCCGTCGTGTTCGGCTGCTGGACCAGCGTGTCGCGCAAGTCCGTGCTGCCGGTCTTCGAGGAGCTGAACGGCCTGCTCTTCTACCCGGTGCAGTACGAGGGCGAGGAGCTCTCGAAGAACGTCTTCTACACGGGCGCCGCGCCCAACCAGCAGGCCATTCCCGCGGTCGAGTACCTCATGAGCAAGGACGGCGGCGGCGCCAAGCGCTTCGTCCTGCTGGGCACCGACTACGTCTACCCGCGCACCACGAACAAGATCCTGCGCGCGTTCCTGAAGAGCAAGGGCATCGCCGACGCCGACATCATGGAGGAGTACACCCCCTTCGGGCATTCGGACTACCAGACCATCATCGCGAAGATCAAGAAGTTCGCCTCCGAGGGCAAGAAGACGGCGGTCGTCTCGACGATCAACGGCGACTCGAACGTGCCCTTCTACAAGGAACTGGGCAACCAGGGCCTGAAGGCGACGGACGTGCCGGTCGTGGCCTTCTCGGTCGGCGAGGAAGAGCTGCGCGGCGTCGACACCAAGCCGCTCGTCGGCCACCTCGCGGCGTGGAACTACTTCATGTCGCTCAAGAACCCGGCGAACGACGAGTTCACGAAGAAGTGGGCCGCCTACGCCAAGGCGAAGAACCTGCCGGGCCACAAGGACAAGCCGCTCACCAACGACCCGATGGAAGCCACGTACATCGGCGTCTACATGTGGAAGCAGGCGGTCGAGAAGGCCAAGAGCTTCGAGACGGACAAGGTCATCGCCGCGATGGCGGGCCAGACGTTCAAGGCGCCCTCGGGCTTCACCGCCAAGATGGACGAGAAGAACCACCACCTGCACAAGCCGGTGTTCATCGGCGAAGTCAAGGCCGACGGCCAGTTCAACGTGGTGTGGAAGACGCCCGGCCCGGTGAAGGCGAAGCCCTGGAGCCCGTACATCCCCGGCAACGACAAGAAGAAGGACGAGCCGGAAATGGCGCCGAAGAAGGCCGACGCGCCCAAGAAGTAGCAGCAGCCTGAAGCGCGGAGGGCGGCGGGGTGTGGGGCCCCGCCGTCCGCCCGTCTCCCCCCGGAAGAAGGTCCATGCCATGTCGCGCTGGTGGGTTTCGCTTTGCCTCGCAATCGCGGTGAGCCTCCCCGCGCGGGCGTCGCTCGATGCCGCCGTCGTGACGCGGCTCGCCACCGGTGACGGCGACGAGAAGGTGGCCGCCATCGCGCAGCTCATCGCCTCGGGCGATCCGCGCGCGGTGCCGGTGCTGCAGGCCCTCGCCGACGGCGAGATGACGGTCGCCGCCGGGCGCGTGCTGCTGGTGAAGGGCGAAGCGGGCCTGGACGCGGTGACGGGCGAGAAGGTCTCCCCGCTGCCCACCCCGCGCGACGACGTCGTCGCCAACAACCGGCTTCGCCGCGAGATCGAATCCGCGCTCGCGGCGCTGAAGCTGCTCTCCCCCGATCGCGACGCGCGCCTCGCCGCGGCCAAGGAACTGGCCGGCGGCGCCAACGAGGCGATGCTGCCCCTGCTCAAGAAGGCCGTCGCCGCCGAGACCGACGCCACGATCAAGCCGATGCTCGAGCTCAACGTGGCGGGGCTCGAGCTGAAGAGCGCCGACAAGGCCACGCGCCTCACCGCCATCCGCACGCTGGGCGCCTCGGCCAACCCGAACACGCGCATGCTGCTCGCGCCCCTCGTGGAGAAGAACAAGGACGGCACCTTCGCCGAGCGGGACGAGGACGTGCGCATCGCCGCGCAGTCGAGCCTCACGGCCGTGGAGGGGCGCCTCGCGTGGAGCCAGCGCGCCGGTCTCGCGTTCTCGGGCGTGAGCCTGGGCTCGATCCTCCTGCTGGCCGCGCTGGGCCTCGCCATCACCTTCGGCGTCATGGGCGTCATCAACATGGCCCACGGCGAGCTCATCATGATCGGCGCCTACACGACCTACGTCGTGCAGAACCTCTTCCGCGCCCACCTGCCGGGCGCCTTCGACTGGTATCTCGCCGCGGCGCTGCCCGCGGCCTTCGCCGCCTCCGCGCTCGTGGGCATGGCGCTCGAGCGCTCCGTCATCCGCTGGCTGTACGGCCGGCCCCTCGAGACGCTCCTCGCCACCTGGGGCCTGTCGCTCGTGCTCATCCAGGCCGTGCGCACGCTCTTCGGCGCGCAGAACGTGCAGGTGGAGAACCCCGCGTTCATGTCCGGCGGCATCGAGATCCTGGCGGGCATCGTGCTGCCGTGGAGCCGCATCGTGATCATCGCGTTCGCGATGGCAGTGCTCGCGGGCATGGCGATCCTGCTCACGCGCACGCGCCTGGGCCTCTTCGTGCGGGCGGTGACCCAGAACCGCTCGATGGCCGCCTGCGTGGGCGTGCGCACCGCGCGCATCGACACCTGGGCCTTCGGCCTGGGCTCGGGCATCGCGGGGCTCGCCGGCTGCGCGCTCTCGCAGATCGGCAACGTCGGCCCCGATCTCGGCCAGTCCTACATCGTCGACTCGTTCATGGTGGTGGTGCTGGGCGGCGTGGGCCAGCTCGCGGGCACGGTGTACGCCGCGCTGGGCCTGGGCATCCTCAACAAGCTCCTCGAATCGTGGGCCGGCGCGGTGCTCGCCAAGATCGCGATCCTCGTGGTCATCATCCTGTTCATCCAGAAGCGCCCGCAGGGCCTCTTCGCCCTGAAGGGCCGGGTGATCGACTGATGGCCGCGCACCGGCTCTACGGACCGAAGGGCTGGACGGCCATCGCCGCCGCGGCCGCGTTCGTCTTCGTCGTGGTGCCGATGCTCAACCGCCTCGTGCCGCCGGAGAGCGCCTTCCACGTCTCCGCCTTCGGCGTGACCCTCGCGGGCAAGATCATGTGCTACATGATCGTGGCCGTCGCGATGGACCTGGTCTGGGGCTACGCCGGCATCCTCTCGCTGGGCCACGGCCTCTTCTTCGCGCTGGGCGGCTACGGCATGGGCATGTACCTCATGCGCCAGATCGGCCGCGAGGGCGTGTACAAGATGGACCTCCCGGACTTCATGGTCTTCCTCGACTGGAAGACGCTGCCGTGGCACTGGACGGGGACGGACAGCTTCCTCTGGGCCGCCATCCTCATCGTCGCGGTGCCGGGCGTCCTCGCCTTCGTCTTCGGGTGGTTCGCCTTCCGCTCGCGCATCAAGGGCGTGTACTTCTCGATCATCACGCAGGCGCTCACCTACGCCGCGATGCTGCTCTTCTTCCGGAACGAGACGGGCTTCGGCGGCAACAACGGCTTCACGGACTTCAAGCGCATCCTGGGCTTCCCCATCGCCACGCCCGACACGCGCATCGCCCTCTTCATGATCACCGGGGCGGTTCTCCTCGCGACGCTGCTCGTCGCCCGGGCCATCGTCACCTCGCGCTTCGGGCGCGTGCTCGCCGCCATCCGCGACGCGGAGGCGCGCGTGATGTTCTGCGGCTACGACACGCTCTGGTACAAGCTCTTCGTGTGGACGCTCTCGGCGGTGCTCTGCGGCATCGCGGGCGCGCTCTACGTGCCGCAGGTGGGCATCATCAACCCGGGCGAGATGTCGCCGGCCAATTCGATCGAGATCGCGATCTGGGTCGCGGTCGGCG
>CAZPLW010000173.1:0-9588 GCA_964587315.1 uncultured Lysobacter sp. | reverse complement strand
ATCACCTACGGCACCAACAACGAATTCGGCTTCGACTACCTGCGCGACAACATGGCCACGCAGGTGGCTGAGCGCTTCCAGCGCCCGCTGCACTACGCGATCGTGGACGAGGTCGACTCCATCCTCATCGACGAGGCGAGGACGCCGCTCATCATCTCCGGCCAGGCCGAGGACTCGACGGACCTCTACCGCCGCATCAACGAGCTGGTGCCCTACCTCTCCAAGCAGGAGGACGAGAAGGCCACCGGCGACTACTGGGTCGACCTGAAGCAGCACACGGTGACGCTCTCCGAGCAGGGCCACGAGCACGCCGAGGAGCTGATGACGAAGGCGGGCCTGCTGCCCGAAGGCGCGAGCCTCTACGACCCCGCCAACATCATGCTGATGCACCACCTGTACGCCGGGGTGCGCGCGCACGCGCTCTACCACCGCGACCAGCACTACGTGGTGCAGGGCGACGAGGTGGTGATCGTCGACGAGTTCACGGGCCGCATGATGGCGGGCCGGCGCTGGTCCGACGGCCTGCACCAGGCGGTCGAGGCCAAGGAGGGCGTCGCGATCAAGAACGAGTCGCAGACCCTCGCCTCGATCACCTTCCAAAACTACTTCCGCCTCTACAAGAAGCTTTCCGGCATGACCGGCACGGCCGACACCGAGGCCTTCGAGTTCTCGCACATCTACAGCCTCGAGACGGTGCTGATCCCCACGCACCGCCCGATGGTGCGCAAGGACTCGAACGACCAGGTCTTCATCACGGAGAAGGAGAAGTACGGCGCCATCATCAAGGAAGTGAAGGCGTGCCACGAGAAGGGGCAGCCGGTGCTGCTGGGCACCACCTCGATCGAGAACTCCGAGCTCATCTCGGCGATGCTCACGAAGGAGGGGTTGCCGCACCAGGTGCTCAACGCCAAGCAGCACGCGCGCGAGGCGGAGATCGTCACGCAGGCGGGCCGCCCGGGCGTGATCACCATCGCCACCAACATGGCGGGCCGCGGCACGGACATCGTGCTCGGCGGCAATCCCGACCCGGAGATCCAGCAGCTCAAGGCGGACGAGTCCCTGCCCGCGTCCGAGCGGGAATCGCGCATCGCCGCGATCCGCGAGGAATGGCAGGTGCGCCACAACGCCGTGGTCGCCGCCGGGGGCCTGCACATCGTCGGCTCCGAGCGCCACGAGTCCCGCCGCATCGACAACCAGCTGCGCGGCCGCGCGGCGCGCCAGGGCGACCCGGGCTCCTCGCGCTTCTTCCTGTCCTTCGAGGATCCGCTGCTCAAGATCTTCGCCGGCGAGAAGCTGCAGGCGGTCATGCGCTCGCTCAAGATCCCCGAGGGCGAGGCCATCGAGGCCAAGATGGTCACGCGCTCCATCGAGAACGCGCAGCGCAAGGTCGAGGCGCGCAACTTCGACATCCGCAAGCAGCTCCTCGAGTACGACGACGTCGCGAGCGACCAGCGCAAGGTGATCTACGCCCAGCGCAACGACCTGCTCGAGTCCGACGACATCTCCCCGACCATCTCCACCGTCCGCGCGGACGTGCTGGGCGCCATCGTGCGCGAGTACGTCCCGCCGGACAGCGTCGAGGAGCAGTGGGACCTCGAGGGCCTCGAGCGCCGCCTGGAGGCGGACTTCTTCCTCAAGGTGCCCCTCAAGTCGATGGTCGAGCGCGACGAGACGCTCGATCCGGACAAGATCGCCGAGCGCGTCATCGCGCAGGCGGGCGAGGAGTACGTCGCCAAGTTCGAGCCCATCGCCCGGGACGTGCTGCACCAGTACGAGCGCGCGGTCATGCTGCAGTCGATCGACACGCACTGGCGCGAGCACCTCGCCGCCCTCGACTACCTGCGCCAGGGCATCCACCTGCGCGGCTACGCGCAGAAGGACCCCAAGCAGGAATACAAGCGCGAGGCCTTCGAGCTCTTCGGCGCCATGCTCGACTCGATCAAGCGCGAGATCACGCAGCACCTGATGGCCGTGCAGATCCGCCCGCAGGAGCAGGTGGAGGAGGCCGAGCGCAAGGCCGAGGAAGCCGCGCAGGCCGTGAAGAACGTCCAGTACCACCACGCCGATCCGGACGAGGTGCTCGGCCAGCCGGAGCAGGCCGCCGATGCCGGGGCCATCGCCGCCGAGCCGGCCGCGGACGAACCCGCGGCGCAGCCCTTCGTGCGCGCGGGAAGCAAGGTCGGCCGCAACGACCCGTGCCCCTGCGGTTCGGGCAGGAAGTACAAGAACTGCCACGGCAAGCTGAGCTGACGGCGGGCGGTTGACGCGGGGCGCGCCCGCGCCCCATCCTTCGCCGCATGGACATCACCGTGCGGCGCGCGGAACCCGGCGATTTCGAGGGGTTCTGGCGCACCTTCACCGACGAGAGCGCGTATTCCGGCACGCTGCAGCTGCCGATGCCCACGCGCGAGCATTGGCGAAAGCGCCTTGCCGAGACTCCCGAGGGCCACTATCTCTTCGTGGCCTGCGCCGGCGAGGAGATCGCGGGCAACGCCGGCCTGCATCCCCCCTCGCAGCATGCGCGCCGCGCCCACGCGCTGGCGATGGGCGTCGCGGTGCCCGGCCCCTGGCAGGGCAAGGGCGTGGGCAAGGCGCTCGTCGGCACGATGGTGGACTTCGCCGACCGCTGGCTGCCGGTCACGCGCCTGGAGCTCACCGTCTTCACGGACAACGAGCGCGCCATCGCCCTGTACCGCCGCCACGGCTTCGAGATCGAAGGCACGCACCGCGACTACGCGCTGCGGAACGGCCGCTACGCGGACGTGCTCTCCATGGCGCGGCTGCGGCCCAAGGGCTCCTAGCGGGCACCCCGGCCGGGGGCCGTGCGATAATTTCGCCACCATGGCCGTCCATCTCCAGCCGCCCAAGGCGGCAGACCTCCTCACCATCGCCGGCGTTCGCCTCGGCGTCGCCGAAGCCGGCGTGCGCAAGAAGAACCGCCGGGACCTGCTCCTCGTGGAAATCGCCGAGGGCGCGCGCGTCGCCGGCGTGTTCACGCAGAACCGCTACTGCGCCGCGCCCGTCCTCGTGTGCCGCGAGCGCCTCGCCGACGAGCGCGCGATCCGCGCCATCGTCGTGAACACCGGCATCGCCAACGCGGGCACCGGCGAGCTGGGTCTCGCCAACGCGCGCGCCGTGTGCGCGGCCGTCGAGGTGGCGCTGGGCGTCCCCGACGGATCCGTGCTGCCGTTCTCCACCGGCGTGATCATGGAGCACCTGCCCGCGGACCGCGTGGCCGCCGGCGTGCCGGCCTGCGTGGCCGACCTGCGCACCGACGGCTGGGCCGACGCCGCGGCGGCCATCATGACGACGGACACCGTGCCCAAGGCGGTCTCGCGGCAGGTCGTCATCGACGGCGTGACGATTACGGTGACGGGCATCGCCAAGGGCGCCGGCATGATCCAGCCGAACATGGCGACCATGCTCGGCTTCATCGCGACCGACGCCGCGGTGGGCCGCGACACGCTGCAGGACATGGTGCGCTTCGTCGCCGACCGCTCGTTCAACGCGGTGACGGTGGACGGCGACACCTCGACCAACGACTCCTTCGTGCTCATCGCCACCGGGCGCGCGGGCAATCCCGAGATGATCGGCGAGGGCACGGCGGAGTACACCCGCCTGGCCGAGTGCGTGCTGGAAGTGGCGCAGATCCTCTCCCAGGCCATCGTGCGCGACGGCGAGGGTGCCACCAAGTTCATGACCATCGTGGTCGACGGCGGCAAGACGCGCGAGGAGTGCATGCGCGTGGGCAAGTCCATCGCCCACTCGCCGCTCGTGAAGACTGCCTTCTTCGCTTCCGACCCGAACCTCGGCCGCATCCTGTGCGCCGTGGGCAACGGCGGCATCCCGGACCTCGATCCCGGCAAGGTGACGCTGCACCTGGGCGACACGCTCGTGGCCGAGAAGGGCGGGCGCGCCGCGGACTACACCGAGGAGCAGGGCAAGGCCGTCATGGCGCCGGCGGAGATCACGGTGCGCGTGGGCCTGGGACGCGGGATCGAGACGGCCACCGTCTGGACCTGCGATTTCTCCTACGACTACGTCAAGATCAACGCGGACTACCGCAGCTAGCGCCCGGCCATGCGCGGAACGGTGACGCCGTCGCTCGAGGCCTACTACGCGAAACGCGCGGGCGAGTACGAGCGCATCTACGACAAGGCCGAGCGGCAGGACGAGCTCGAGTGGCTGCGCGGGCGCGTCCCGGCGCTCTTCGCGGGGCGGCGCGTCCTGGAGATCGCCTGCGGCACGGGCTACTGGACGCAGTACCTCGCGAGGTCGGCGGCGCACGTCGTCGCGAGCGACATCAACGAGCCCGTCCTCGAGATCGCGCGCGAGAAGCCGTATCCGGCCGGGCGCGTCGAATTCCTGAAGACCGACGCCTTCACGCTCGAGGGCGTTCCGGCCGGCTGCGATGCGGCCTTCGCGGGCTTCTGGTGGTCGCACGTGCGCCTCGCCGCGCTGGGGCCGTGGCTCGCGACGCTCTCGCGCCACCTCGCGCCCGGCGCCGTCGTCGGCATCCTCGACAACCGCTACGTGGAGGGCAGCTCCACGCCGACCTCGCGCCGCGACGCCGAGGGCAACGCGTACCAGGTGCGGCCGCTCCTCTCCGGCGAGACGCACGAGGTCCTCAAGAACTTTCCCACGGCCGCGGAACTCGCCGCGATCGTCCGGCCGTTCGCCCGCGAGGCGACGCTCGAAGAAACGCAGTACTACTGGCTCCTCGCCCTCACGCTCAAATGACCGACACCGTCGACCGATTCATCGACCGCCTGGGCCTCCTGCTCGAGCGCCTCGAGCGCCTGGTGCCCCCGGCCGCGCCCGCCGTGGACTGGACGGCCGGAACCGCCTTCCGCTGGAGGAAGCGCGCCGGCCGCGGCCACCTCGAGCCCGTGCGCCACCCGCACGCCATCACCTTCGCGAGCCTGCTGGACATCGACGACCAGAAGAAGCGCGTGCGCGACAACACGGCGCAGTTCGTCGCGGGCCGCCCCGCCAACAACGTGCTGCTGACCGGCGCGCGCGGCACGGGCAAGAGCTCGCTCGTGAAGGCGGCGCTGTCGGAATTCTCCCGGCGCGGCCTTCGCCTCATCGAGGTGGACAAGACCGACCTCGTGGACCTCCCGGACATCGTGGACCTGGTCGCGGATCGCAAGGAGCGCTTCATCGTCTTCTGCGACGACCTCTCGTTCGAGGCGTCCGAGGGGGGCTACAAGGCCCTGAAGGCGATCCTCGACGGCTCCATCGCGGGCTCGGCGGCCAACCTGCTGGTCTACGCCACCTCGAACCGCCGGCACCTCATGCCCGAGTTCATGGACGAGAACCTCGAGGCGAGGCACGTGGACGGCGAGATCCACCCCGGCGAGACCACGGAGGAGAAGATCTCGCTCTCCGAGCGCTTCGGCCTGTGGGTCTCGTTCTATCCCTTCGACCAGGACCAGTACCTGCGCATCGCGGAGCACTGGGTGGGCGAGCTAGGCGGCAGGGCCGACGAGGGGCTGCACGCCGCCGCCCGCCTGTGGGCCCTCGAGCGCGGCTCGCGCAGCGGGCGCGTCGCCTACCAGTTCGCGCGCGACTACGTCGGCCGCGGCGGGCGCGCGCGGGCGTGACGAAGATCACCGAGGTGGCCGCGGCCGTCATCGAGCGGCCGGACGGCGAGTTCCTGCTCGCGTGCCGTCCCGAGGGGAAGCCCTATCCCG
The DNA here is from genome assembly GCA_964587315.1 of uncultured Lysobacter sp. GTDB lineage: Bacteria > Pseudomonadota > Gammaproteobacteria > Burkholderiales > Usitatibacteraceae > FEB-7. The sequence goes on along the minus strand of CAZPLW010000173.1, from coordinate 3,892 downwards.
GCTACTGGGAATTCCCCGGCGGCAAGATCGAGCCGGGCGAGGATCCCCGCGCGGCGCTCGTGCGGGAGCTGAAGGAGGAGCTCGACATCGCCGTGCGCGAGGCGACGCCCTGGATCACGCGCGTCTACGCGTACACCCACGCGACGGTCCGCCTGCACTTCTTCCGCGTCACGGCGTGGGACGGCGAGGCGAAGCCCCTCGAGGACCAGGGCATCGCGTGGCAGCGGCCCGGCGCCACCACGGTCTCGCCGATGCTGCCCGCCAACGCGCCGGTGCTGTCGGCGCTCGCGCTGCCGGCGGTGATGGTCGTCTCGAACGCGTCGGAGTCGAGCTTCGAGCGCTGGATCCTCGGCCTGTCGGCCTGCCTCGCGCGGGAGAAGGTGATCATCCAGGTCCGCGAGAAGGGCATCGACGCGCTGCGCGTGCAGCACCTGCTCTCGCGGGCCCTCGCGAGAGCGGAGCCCTTCGGCGCCCCCGTCGTCGTGAACAGCGACTGCGGCCGCTTTGCGCAGGCGAACGGGGTTCATCTCACCGCGGCGGCGCTGGCGACCGCCACCGCCCGCCCGGACGGGCGGCTGGCCGGCGCGTCGTGCCACACGCGCGCCGAACTCGAGAAGGCCGCCGCGCTCGGACTGGACTACGTCGTGGCCGGCCCGGTGAAGCCGACGCCCTCCCACCCCGGGGCTGCCGGCATCGGCTGGGACGCGTTCGCGGTGCTGGTGCAGGGCTTGCCGATGCCCGTCTACGCCATCGGCGGGCTCACCCACGGCGACCTCGCCGAGGCGAGGCGCCGCGGCGCCCACGGCGTCGCCCTCAGGAGCGCCGCGTTCGGCTGACGATCGCGCCGGCCAGGAGCACGGCCGAGGCGAGGGCCGCCGCGACCGCGACGAGCGCCACGCAGCCGGCGTTCGTCGCGAGACGGGAGGCGACCGAAGGCATCGCTAGTACGTCCTGTACGGCAGGAACTTGCCGGAGAGCACCACGTGCACGCGATCGCCCTTGGGGTCCGGCTCGCGCGTGATGTCCATCGAGAAGTCGATCGCGCTCATGATGCCGTCGCCGAACTCCTCGTGGATGAGCTCCTTGATCGTCGTGCCGTACACGTTGACGATCTCGTACCAGCGGTAGATCAGCGGGTCCGTCGGCACGGCGGTGGGCAGCGAGCCCTTGTACGGCACCACCTGCAGGAGCTTCACGGCGGGCGCGGGCAGGCCGAAGATCTTCCCCACCTTCTCGGCCTGGGGCTTCGTGAGCGTCATCTGGCCCAGGCACGCGGCCGTGACCCACTCCTTCGATTCGCCCACCTTCTTCGCGACGTCCGTCCACTTGATGCCCTTCTGCACCTTGGCGGAGTAGATGAGGTCGGTCACGTCTTCGCGGGTCATGGGCTTCATGCGCTTTCCTTCTTCGAGCGATTCATCGGGACTGCTCCTTGGCTTCGCGGGTTGCCGGGGATTCACTTGACCTGCTTGAGCGGCGGGATGCGCGCCTCGGCGGCGGCCGGGGCCAAGGCGTCGTCGGCCAGGCCGGGCATCACCACGCGCGGGAGCGCATCGCCCGCCATCTCGTCGGAGCGCCCCTCCTGCAGCAGCTTCGAGCGGTGGACGAGGAAGTCCACGAGGTGGTTGCGCAGCCGGTAGTAGTGCGGATGGTGGTGGATGTCGTGGCGCGAGCGCACGCGCGGCAGGGTGTTCACCACGATCTCGGCGATGCGGGCCTCGGGGCCGTTCGTCATGAGCAGGATCTTGTCGGCGAGCAGGATTGCCTCGTCGACGTCGTGCGTGATCATGAACACCGTCTGCCGCGTCTCGGCGCAGATGGCGGTCAACTCGTCCTGGATGGCGCCGCGGGTGAGCGCGTCCAGGGCCCCGAAGGGCTCGTCGAGCAGGAGCATCTTGGGCTGGATGGCGAAGGCGCGCGCGATGCCCACGCGCTGCTTCATCCCGCCGGAGAGCGCCGAGGGCTTCTTGTCCTCGTTGCCGGTGAGGCGCACGAGGTCGATGTACTTCTGGCAGTGCGCGTCGATCTTCGGGCGGCTCCAGTCGGGCCAGCGCGACTTCACCGCGAACGCGATGTTCCGCCGCACCGTGAGCCACGGCATGAGCGCGTGGCCCTGGAACACGACGCCGCGGTCGAGACTGGGACCGGACACCTCGCGGCCGTCCATGATCACCTCGCCGCCCGAGGCCTCGTCGAGGCCGGCGAGGATGTTGAGGATGGTCGTCTTGCCGCAGCCCGAGTGCCCGATGATGCAGACGAACTCGCCGCGCTCCAGGGCGAAGGAGACGTTCTCGAAGACGGGCTTCGCGCCCGGCGCCCAGCGCCGCGAGAGCCCCCGCACCTGCAGGAAGGCGGCGCTCATTCGGCGTAGGTGACCGCGCGCTGCAGGACGCCGAAGGCGAGGTCGAGCACCATCCCGACCACGCCGATCACCCCGATGGCGAAGATCACGTTCGAGAGCGAGAGGTTGTTCCACTCGTTCCAGACGAAGTAGCCCACGCCGAGGTTGCCCACGAGCATCTCGGCCGCGACGATGACGAGCCAGGCGATGCCCATGGAGATGCGCATCCCGGTGAGGATGGTGGGCGCCGCGGCCGGCAGGATGACCTGGAAGGCCGTGCGGATCGTGCCCGCCTCGAGCGTCTTGGCGACATTGAGCCAGTCGCGCCGCACGCTCGCCACGCCGTGCGCGGTGTTGATGAGCATCGGCCAGACGGAGCAGATGAAGATCACGAAGATCGAGGAGATCGTCGAGTCCTTGATCGTGTAGAGCGCGAGCGGCATCCAGGCCAGGGGCGAGATGGGCTTGAGCACCTGGATGAAGGGATTGAGCGCCCCGTAGGCCACGGGCGAGAGGCCGATGAGGAATCCGAGCGGGATCGCCGCCAGCGCCGCGAGCCCGAAGCCCAGTCCCACGCGGCCGAGCGAATAGGCGAGCTGGATGCCGATGCCCTTGTCGTTGGAACCCGCGTCGTAGAAGGGATCGGAGAGCTGCTTCCACGCGGTCGCGCCGAGCTGGGCCGGCGTCGGCAGGCCGTCGCTCTTGGCCTTGTCGAGGCCCATGAGCTTCGCGTACTCCGGGTCCATCGCCGGCCCCGCCGCGGCGCCCTTCGGCAGCGTGGCGACGTGCCACGCGGCGAGGAACACCGCCGCGATGAGCAGCGAGAGGATCGCCGCGCGGGCTCGGACGGACAGGGCCGGCATGCTAGGCGCGCTTGATGGCGAAGCCGTTCACGTAGGCATCGGGCTTCGAGGCGTCGAACGCCTTGCCCATCACGACGATCTTCCGGGGCATGTCGGCCGGCGCCAGGATGCCTTCCTCCTTCATGCGCTTCTTCGCGTCGGTCATGAGGTAGACCTGCTCGACGATGTCCTTGTACTTCACGTCGCCCTTGAGATAGCCCCAGCGCTTCATCTGCGAGAGGATCCAGACGCCCAGGGCGTTCCAGGGCACCGGGTCGAACTCGATGCGGTTGGGGACGTTCTTCACGCCGCCCAGGCCGTCGGCGTACTTGCCCGTGAGCACCTGCTCGAGGACGGGGACCGGCTGGTTGAGATAGTTGGCCGGCGCGATCGCGGCGGCGATGGTCGCGCGGTTGTCCGGGCTCGCGGCCATGGCGGCGGCGTTGAGGACGGCGCGATAGAGCGCCGCGAAGGTGTGGGGGTTCTCCTTGACCCACTCGCTGCGCACGCCCAGCGAGCAGCAGGGATGGCCGTCCCAGAGCTCCTTCGTGAGCAGGTGGATGAAGCCGACCTGGTCGTACACCGCGCGCTGGTTGAACGGGTCCGGGCCGAGGTAGCCGTCGATGTTGCCCGCGCGCAGGTTGGCCACCATCCCGGGCGGGGGCCCGACGCCGATCTGGATGTCCGTGTCGGGATCCAGGCCGTTCTC
>CAZPLW010000172.1:0-9612 GCA_964587315.1 uncultured Lysobacter sp. | reverse complement strand
GGCGCCGCGTCGATCCCCGCGGCCGACTCGCGCCACGCGCAGATGGCGGCGCTCACCGGCCGGCGCATCGTCGAGATGGTGTGGGAGGACCTGAAGCCCCGCGACATCGTCGACGCGCGCGCCATCGACAACGCGGTGACGGCGGTGCTCGCCCTGGGCGGCTCCACCAACGCGGTCGTGCACCTCATCGCCGTGGCGCGACGCGCGGGCGTGCCCCTCGACCTCGAGCGCTTCGACGCCCTCGCGCGCCGCACGCCCGTGCTCGCGAACGTGCGCCCCTCCGGCAAGTACCTCATGGAGGACTTCTTCTACGCCGGCGGGCTGCGCGGCCTGCTCTCGCGCCTGCCCGACCTGCTGGACGGCTCGGCCGCCACGGTGAACGGCCGCACGCTCGGCGAGAACGTGGAGGGCAGCCCCGTCTACCAGGACGACGTGATCCGCCCGCGGGCCAACCCGCTCGTCGCCGACAGCGGCCTCGCCGTGCTCAAGGGCACCCTCGCGCCCGGCGGCGCGGTCATCAAGCCGCCGGCCATGGAGGCGCGGCTGCAGGTGCACACCGGGCCCGCCGTCGTGTTCGCGAGCTACGACGCGATGGCCGCGGCGATGGACGACCCGGACCTCGACGTCACGCCCGATTCCGTCATCGTGCTGCAGAACGCCGGCCCGCTCGGCGCGCCGGGCATGCCCGAATGGGGCCAGCTCCCCCTGCCGAAGAAGCTGCTCGCGCAGGGCGTGCGCGACATGGTGCGCATCTCCGACGCGCGCATGAGCGGCACGAGCTACGGCGCGTGCGTGCTGCACGTCTCGCCGGAATCCCACGTGGGCGGCCCGCTCGCGCTCGTGCGCACGGGCGACCTCGTCTCGCTCGACGTGCCGGCGCGCAGGCTCGACCTGCGGGTCGACGCCGCCGAGCTCGACCGGCGCCGCGCCGAATGGAAGGCGCCGCCGAAGCGCTACTCGCGCGGCTTCGGCGCGCTCTACCTCGAGCACGTGACGCAGGCCGACCAGGGCTGCGACTTCGACTTCCTCGAAGACGGCGCGCCCACGCCCGATCCCGAGATCCACTAGGAGACGCCCATGACGACCTCGCTCCGGGCCGGACGCGCCCTCGCCCACGCGCTCGCCGTGGCGGCCCTGCCGTTCGCCGCGCACGCGCAGGCGCCCTTCCCCAACCGCTCCGTCACGATCGTCGTGCCCTTCCCGCCGGGCGGGGGCACCGACGTGGGCGCGCGCATCGTCGCCCAGAAGCTCGCCGAGCGCTGGGGCCAGCCGGTCGTGATCGAGAACAAGGCGGGCGCCGCGGGCCAGATCGGCGGCGAGCTCGTCTCGAAGGCGAAGCCCGACGGCTACACGCTGCTCATGGGCAACGTGGGCACGCAGTCCGTGAACCCGTCGCTCTACCCGAAGATGACGTACGACCCGGGCACCGCGTTCGCGCCGGTGTCGATGGTGGCGTGGCTGCCGCTCGTGATGCTCTCGCACCCGGCGATGCCGGCGAAGAGCCCGAAGGAGGTGGCCGCGGCCGCCCGGGCGAAGCCGGGCTCGCTCACCTACAGCAGCTCGGGCGCGGGCGGCTCCATGCACCTGGCCGGCGCCCTCTTCGAGTCGATGGCCGAGGCGCCGATGCTGCACGTGCCCTACAAGGGCGGCGGCCCCGCGCTCCAGGACCTGATCGCCGGCCACGTGAACTACTCCTTCGCCACCATCCTGGAGGCGAGCGGCTTCGTGCAGGCCGGCAAGCTGCGCGCGCTCGCGGTGACCAGCACGAAGCGCTCGCCGGCGCTGCCCGACGTGCCCACCCTCGCCGAGAGCGGCCTGCCGGGCTACGAGGCCTCGTCGTGGATCGGCCTGCTCGCCCCGGCCGGTACCCCGCCCGCGCTGGTCGAGAGAATCGCCGCCGACGTGCGCGAGGTGGTGGCCCGCCCGGACGTGCGCGAGCGGTTCGTCGCGCAGGGCGCGACCCCGGATGCCGAGGGCCCCGCGCACTTCAAGGCGGTCATCGACACCGACCGCGCGCGCTGGGCGAAGATCATCCGCGAGCGCCACATCACCGCCAACTAGGATCCGCATGAAGCCCACCGTCCTCCAGCAAGGCCCCCTGCACCCGATCGTCGAGAAGGGGCTCGCGGAGCGCTACACCCGCCTGCACCTCGCCGAGGCGAAGGACCCGAAGGCCTTCCTCGCGGAGCACGCCGCCGCCATCGATGCCGTGGTGTCCTCGAGCCGCAACGGCGTGAACGCCGCGCTCATCGATTCGCTGCCCAACCTGAAGATGGTCTCCCACTTCGGCGTGGGCTACGACAACGTGGACGCCGAGCACGCGAGGAAGCGCGGCGTCGTGGTCTCCAACACGCCGGACGTGCTCACCGACTGCGTGGCCGACCTCGCGATCGCCCTCATGATCGACGTCGCGCGCGGGCTCACCGCCGGCGATCGCTACGTGCGCCGCGGCGACTGGCTGAAGGGTCCGATGGCCCTCGCCACGAAGGTGAGCGGCAAGCGCCTGGGCATCCTGGGGCTGGGCCGCATCGGCCTCGCCATCGCGAAACGCGCGGAAGGCTTCGGGATGGCCATCCGCTACCACAACCGCAAGCCGGTGGCCGGCTCGCCCTACGGGTACGAGGCGTCCGTCGAATCGCTCGCGCGCCACAGCGACTTCCTCATGGTCGCCACCTCCGGCGGCGGCGCCACGAAAGGCCTCGTCTCGCGCGCGGTGCTCGAGGCGCTCGGGCCCGGGGGCTTCGTGATCAACATCGCCCGCGGCTCCGTGATCGACGAGCCGGCCATCCTCGAGTGCCTGCTGCACAGGAAGATCGCCGGCGCGGCCCTCGACGTGTTCGTGGACGAGCCGCGCGTGCCTGAAGGCTTCTTCGCCCTCGAGAACGTCGTGCTCGCCCCGCACATCGCGAGCGCCACGGTCGAGACGCGGGCCGCCATGGCGAACCTCGTGCTCGAGAACCTGGACCGCTTCTTCGCCACCGGCCACGCCGTGACGCCGGTCTGACCCCACCACCCCCACGGGAGAATTCCCATGAACCGATTCGCGCAACGCCTCGTCGCCGGCCTCGCCGCCCTTCTCGCCTGTGCCGCCGTGAACGCCCAGACCTGGCCGGCCAAGACGATCAAGATCATCGTGCCCTACCCGCCCGGCGGCACCTCCGACATCCTCGCGCGCTCCCTCGGCCCGAAGATCACCGAAGCCCTGGGCCAGACGGTGATCATCGAGAACAAGCCCGGCGCCACGGGCAACGTGGGCGCCGATTTCGTCGCCAAGTCGCCGCCCGACGGCTACACGCTTCTGCTCGGGGACATCGGCTCGCTCGCCATCGCGCCCAGCGTCTTCACCACGCTGCCCTTCGACCCGGTGAAGGACTTCGCCCCCGTCATCATGGTGGCCTACTCGCCGCACATCCTCGCCGCGCATCCTTCCGTTCCGGCCAAGGATGCGAAGGAACTCATCGCCCTGGCGAAGGCCAAGCCCGACTCGCTCAACTTCGCCATCTCCGGCATCGGCGGCGCCAACCACCTCGCGGGCATCGACTTCGCCATGCGCACGGGCATCAAGTGGACCTACATCCCGTACAAGGGCGGCTCGCAGGCCATCGCCGACGTGATGGGCGGCCAGGCGCAGGTGCTCTTCAACGGCATGCTGGCGACCTACCCCGCGGTGAAGGACGGCAAGCTGAAGGCCCTCGCCATTTCCAGCGCGAAGCGCTTCGCCGCCGCGCCCGAGGTGCCCACGGTGGCCGAGTCCGCGGGCCTGCCGGGATTCGAGACCGGGTCCTTCCAGGGCATCGTCGCGCCCGCGGGCACGCCGGCCGACGTCGTCGCGAAGCTCCATGCCACCATCGCGAAGATCCTCGCCACCGCCGAGATGAAGGACCGCCTCGACAAGGCCGGCGCCGAAGTGCGCCCGGGCTCGCCCGCGGAATTCGGCGCGTTCATCGTGGCCGAGAAGGCGCGCTGGGCCAAGGTGGTGAAGGAATCCGGCGCCAAATTCGACTGAACAGGAAAGACGAGACCATGGCCTACACCTCCCCCCCCAACACCTTCAAGCGCGACCTCGTCGCCGGCAAGCGCCTCATCGGCTGCTGGTGCTCCCTCGCCAACGCGAGCACCGCCGAGGTGCTCGGCCTCGCCGGCTTCGACTGGCTCCTCGTCGACGGCGAGCACGCCCCCAACGACGTCTCCTCGCTCGTGCCGCAACTCATGGCGCTCAAGGACAGCGTGAGCGCGCCCGTGGTGCGCCCGCCCTGGAACGAGCCGGTGATCATCAAGCGGCTGCTGGACGCGGGCTTCCACAATTTCCTGCTGCCCTTCGTCGAGAACGCGGACGAGGCCGCGGCGGCCGTCGCCTCGACGCGCTACCCGCCCCGCGGCATCCGCGGCGTGTCGGTCTCGCAGCGCAGCAACCGCTTCGGCACCGTGCCCGACTACCTCAAGATCATCGACGACCACATCACCGTGCTCGTGCAGATCGAGAGCCGGCCGGGCCTCGAGAACGTCGACGCGATCGCGGCGGTGGACGGCATCGACGGCGTGTTCGTCGGCCCTCAGGACCTCGCGGCGGCCCTGGGCCACCTCGGCAACCCCTCGCACCCGGACGTGCAGGCGGCCATGAAGCACCTGTTCGAGCGCACGCGCGCGGCGGGCAAGGCCGCCGGCACGCTCGCGCCCGTGGAGGCCGACGCGCGCCGCTACATGGAGTGGGGCGCGAGCTTCGTCGCGGTCGGCAGCGACCTCGGCCTCTTCCGCTCCGCGACGCAGGCGCTGCGCGACAAGTTCGCCTAGTCCCCGGACCCCGCGCGGGGCGGTGGCGGCGTCGCCTCGCGATGCGGCGCCTGCGGATCGGCGATGCCGCACACGGCGCCCGCGATCACCAGCACCACGAAGGCGATCGCGGCCAGCGCCGGCATTTCCGCATAGGCGAGGAATGCCGGCAGGATGGCGGCGCCCGCGAACAGGAACTCGCAGGCGCCTGCGGCCTTCGAGCGTCGCGCCCCTTTCACGGGTCGCGGAAGACGGTCGGCACGGCGCGCACCATCGCCCCCCGCCTGCACGGCCTGCCTGTCCTCACGCGCCATCGCGCACTCCCACGCGGTACCACCGCGACGATTCATCCTTCGCCGCGAGTCTGACGCGATTCTGACTCCCCGGCCTACGCCGCCTCGCCCGCCGCGTGGCCCGACGCCCACGCCCACTGGAAGTTGAAACCGCCCAGGTGGCCGGTCACGTCGACGGCCTCCCCGATGAAATAGAGGCCCGGCACCGCGAGCGCTTCCATCGTCTTCGAGCCGAGGGCCCGCGTGTCCACGCCACCGAGCGTCACCTCGGCCTTGTTCCAGCCGAGCGTGCCGGAGGGATGGATTTCCCACGCGCCCAGGGCCTTCGCGGCCGCGTCCAGCGCCTTCGAGGAGAGCTCGGGCATCGGCCTCGCGAGGCCGTGCGCGGCGCACCACACCTCCGCGAACCGCTTGGGCCAGCGCTCGGCGAGCAGGGCCGACGGCATCGCCTTCTCGCGCCGCCGCGCCTCCAGCCAATCGCGCGCGCGCTCGTCCGGCAGGAGGTTCACGACGAGGGGATCGGACGCGGGGCCCGACTGCCAGTAGGAGGACACCTGCAGGATGGCCGGGCCCGAGAGGCCGCGGTGCGTGAAGAGCAGGCTCTCGCGGAAGCGCCCCCGGCGGCACGAGGCCTCGACCTCGACGCTGGCGCCGGCAAGCTCCCCGTAGAGCGCGAGGTCCGCGGCGTCGAGCGACAGGGGCACGAGGGCCGGCTTCGGCGTCACCACCGCGAGGCCGAACTGCTCGGCGAGGCGATAGGCGAAGGGCGTCGCGCCGATCGCGGGCACGGTGAGCCCGCCCGTGGCGACGACGAGGGACGCGCACTCGACCGGGCCTTCCGCCGTCTGCACGCGGAACCCGCCCGCGATGCGCTGGGTGGCGCCCACCTCGCACGGGCGGCGCCACGCGACCCCGGCCGCGTCGCACTCCTCGCGCAGCATGTCGATCACCTGAACCGCGCTGCCGTCGCAGAAGAGCTGTCCCCGCGTCTTCTCGTGGTACGCGATGCCGTGCTTCTCGACGAGCGCGATGAAGTGCCGCGGCGTGTAGCGCGCGAGCGCCGAGCGGCAGAAATCCGGGTTCTCCGAGAGATAGTCGCGCCACGTGGCGTGCACGTTGGTGAAGTTGCACCGCCCGCCGCCGGAGATGCGGATCTTCTCGCCGAGCTCCTTGTAGTGGTCGACGAGCAGCACGCGCCGGCCGCGCGCGCCGGCGGTGGCCGCGGCCATCATGCCGGCGGCGCCGGCGCCGACGACCACGACGTCGAAGCGCGCGCTCTCAGGCGACAAAGGGATTGCCGTGCGGCTTGTCCTCGCGCGCGTCCGCCGGCACGCGCACCACGTGCACGCTGCACGGCGCGTTGGCGGTGACGGTCGAGGCGACGGAGCGCCACCACGCGAGCGCCATGTCCGAGGGCCCGGGCGCGCCGATGACGATGAGGTCGACGTTGTTGCGCTTCGCGAAATCCACGAGGGTCGCCGCGGCGTCGGAAGCCTCGATCACGTGCAGCGTGAGGCGCTGCGGCGGCAGGCCCAGGGGCTGCACCCAGTTGCGAAGGCGCACGCGGTGCTCCACCACCGCGTCGCTCTCGCCGTCCCCGCCGGGCCGGCTCCCGCCCGAGATCACCGAGACGCAGACGACGCGGAACTCCTCGCTCAGCTCGAGGATTCGCCGCGCCGCGCGCTGCAGGAAGGGGTGGCGCGGGTCCTCGGGGTGCGCGGTGTCGACCGCGATCATCACCACGGGCGCGACGGCCGCGGCGCTCGCGGCCTTGGCCGATTCGCTGTGCTCGAGCTGCAGCGGCGCGATGCGCGCGCGCCACCAGCGGCGCACCTGCGAGAGGAACCCCGCCTGCGCGGTCTTCGTCGCCCGCGCGGTGAGCGGCACCTGGTCGGGGTGGCGCAGGTCGAAGGCCACGTGCCCCGCGGACTGGTAGCGGCGCGCGGCCTCGGGCTCGATGAGGCGAAGGATCACCTCCTGCAGCCACGGCGGGATTCCCTCGACGCGCGTGCACGGCGGCTTCGGGTCGAGCCAGAGCCGGTCCTTGTAGCCCGCGAGCGTGGCCGGGGTGCCGAACGGGAGGCGCGCCGTGGCGAGCTCGTAGAGCATCACGCCCAGGGCGAAGAGATCGCTGCGCTCGTCGCTGCGGTTGCCCATCACCTGCTCCGGCGAGATGTAGGGCGCCGAGCCGGCGGCGTAGCGCATCTCCTCGGCGAGCAGGTCGGGGAGCTTGCGGTGGTGCGCCAGGCCGAAGTCGACGATCACCGCGCTGCCGTCCGGCCGCAGGAGCACGTTCTCGGGCTTCAGGTCGAGGTGCACGACGTCCTGCGCGTGCAGCGTGCGCAGCGCGTCCGCGATGGCGGCACCGATGCGCGCCACCTCGGCGGGCGGCTGGGGCTCGCGCACCCGCCGGGCGAGGCTCTCGCCCTCGATCCAGTCGGTGACGAGGTAGGGCGAGGTGCGCACGTCGCCCGCGGCCACGAACCGCGGCGCGAACTTCGTCTTGAGGATCGGCAGGATCATCGCCTCGGTCTCGAAGCCGAGCAGCAGTTCCGTCGAGTCGCCCTTGCCCAGGCGCGGCACCTTCATCGCGAGGGGCGTCGCCGGGTCCCCCTCGCGCGTCGCGCGGAAGACGCGGCCCATGGCGCCGCCGTGGACGCACTCCCCCACGAGGAAGCCGTCGATCGCGAGCCCCTTCTCGATCTCGATCACGGCCGGCCTAGATTCCCCGCTCGATGCGGAAGGCGAGCGATTCCGGCAGCCCCTCCTCGCGGATGCGCCGCGCGGAAGCCAGGTGGTCGTAGGGCACGCGGTGGAACGTGATGTTCCCGCCCTCCAGGTCCGCGATGGCGTACGCCGCGGCGGGATTGCGGTCGCGGGGCTGCCCGACGGAGCCCGCGATGGCGAGCCACGCGCGGTGGGAAGCCATCGGCACCGGCGAGCCCGCCGAGGGACGGAACGCGACCATGCGGCCGCCCGCCCCGCGCGTGTAGAGCACCTGGTCGTGCACGTGGCCGGAAAATACGTAGTTCGCCTGCGCCGCCTCGACGCTCTTCGCCGCCGCGGCAGGGCTGTCCACGTAGTCCCAGCGGGCGGGCGTGGCCGCCGAGGCGTGGACGAAGCAGGCCGATCCCTCGCGGGCGACGAGCGGCAGGCCCGTGAGGAAGGCGAGCTGCTTCGTGTTGAGCGTGTCGCGCGTCCATTCGGCCACGTAGGCGGCCGCGTCGTTGAGGTAGGCGGCGCCGCCCTCGATGGAGGCGTCGTGGTTGCCCTTGATCACGACGGCGCCCGACGCCGCATGCTCGGCGACCAGGTCCACCACCGGCCCGGGATCCGCGCCGTAGCCCACGAGATCGCCCAGGAAGGCGTACCGCGTCACGCCGCGCGAGCGCGCGTGCACGAGGCACGCGCGCAACGCCTCGAGATTCGAGTGGATGTCGGCCAGCAGGGCGATGGGCATGGAAGCGGGGGTCTCGCGCCTATCTTGCCCGAGCCCGCCCGCGCCGGGGAATCGGCCAAAAAAAAGGGCCCGCCTCGCGGCGGGCCCCGGGTTCCCTGGAGGACTCGATTTCCAGCCAAGGAGAAGGGGTGGCGACCTCAGTCGTCGGTGTTGAGCGGCCGGTCCTTGTTGTCCTTGAGGAACAGGACGCCGATCACCAGCGTCATCACCGCGATGCCGATCGGGTACCAGAGGCCGAAGTAGATGTCGCCCGTGGCCGCCACCATCGCGGTCGCGAGCAGGGGCAGCATCCCCCCGAACCAGCCGTTGCCGATGTGGTAGGGCAGCGACATGGACGTGTAGCGGATGCGCGTCGGGAACATCTCCACGAGGAAGGCCGCGATCGGCCCGTACACCATCGTCACGTAGATCATCATCAGCGTGAGGATCGAGATGGTGGCCATCCAGTTGATCTTGGTCTTGTCCGCCGTCGACTTGTAGCCCTTGGCCTTCAGCACCTCGGCGACCTTGGCGTTGTCGAAGCCGTTGATCTCGACGTCGCCGATCTTCGTGACGACCTTCTGGCCCGAGACGGCCGGGATCGACTCGAACGACAGGCCCTGCTTGGTGAGGAAGTCCTGCGCGCGGTCGCACTCCGAGAACTTGCTCCACGGGCCCACGAACAGGTGGAAGTTGCAGGTCTCCGGCGCCGCGGCGACGGTGATCTTCGTGGTGGCCTGGAACGTCTCGAGGTCCGGGTTCGCGTAGTGCGTGAGCGCCTTGAACAGCGGGAAGTACGTGAGCGCCGCGATCGCGCAGCCGGCCATGATGATCTTCAGGCGCCCGATCTTGTCGGACAGCGCGCCGAAGACGATGAAGAAGGGCGTGCCGATGAGCAGCGAGATCGCGATGAGCTGGTAGGCGGTGAGGTAGTCGACCTTCAGCGTGATCGTGAGGAAGAACAGCGCGTAGAACTGGCCCGTGTACCACACCACGCCCTGGCCGGCCGTGGCGCCCAGTAGCGCGAGCAGCACTTACTTGTTGTTCGGGTAGCGCAGGAAGCTGTCGCTGAGGGGCGCCTTGGAGGTCTTGCCCTCGGCCTTCATCTTC
>CAZPLW010000171.1:0-9632 GCA_964587315.1 uncultured Lysobacter sp. | reverse complement strand
GTACTCGCGGCCCATGGCCTCGGGCGGGGGCGGGGCAACGCTCTCGCCCGCCGCCTCGCCCATCCGCCGGGCGGTGCCGGGGTCCAGCCGGTCGAGGCATCCGGCCAGGCCGTGCACGTCGAGGGCGTCGCGCACGAAGCCGTTCCCGCCCTCGCTCACGATCTCGGCGGCGCCGCAGGTCGTGCTCGTGACGAGCGGCAGGCCGCACGCCATGGCCTCGAGCGCGGCATTGGGGAAGGGGTCGTAGAGCGTGGGCAGCACGAAGGCGTCGGCAGCCACGAGGAAGGGCCGCACGTCGGAGGCGGCGCCCACGAAGCGCACGCGCCCGGCGATGCCCAGCTTCACCGCGAGCTTGCCGTAGTCGGCGGCGCGCTTGTCCTTGCCGGCGATGATCGCCCAGCCCGGCTCCTTCCGGAAGGCGAGGGCGCACAGGAAGGCGCCCACGCCCTTCCGCTCGAAGCCGGAGCCCACGTACGCGAAGACCGGCGCGTCGGCCGGGATCTTGAGCTGGCCGCGCACCGCGTCGCGGTACTCCGCGCGAAGGCCCGGGTGGAAGCGCGCGCCGTCGACGGCGTTGCGGATGAGCACGAGCTTGTCGTCGGCCGTGGCGAAGCGTTCGCGGATCTCGCGGCGCACCATGTCGGAGTTGCAGATCACCGCCTTCAGGCGCGGCGAGGAGAAGAGCGCGCGCTCGGCGGCGAGCAGGTAGTTGTGGTGCGGGGAGCGCGAGGTGATCCAGCGGGCCAGGGGCGACTGGACGCGCGCGCGCTGCTCGAGCCACACGGCGTGCACGCCGTCGCCCGCGCGGTAGACGTCGCAGCAGGAAATCCGCTCGTGGCTCTGCACCAGGTCGAAGGGGCGCTTCGCGAGCGCCTCGCACGCCGCCCGCGCGAAGCCCTTGTCGCGCCAGAGGCTGCCCACGAAGAACGGGTTCACGACGATCGCGCTGCCGTCGTCGCCCGGCCACTTGCGCGTGACGAGCGTGAGGGAAGCGCCCTGCGCCGAGAGCGCGCCGATGGCCGATTGCACGAATCGCTCCGCGCCCCCGAAGGCGTCGAAGCGGCTCCTCACGAGCGCGACGCGGGGGCCGGTCCGCGCCGGTCGCGCGCGCGGGGCGTCGCTCATGGCTGGGCGAGCAGTTCGTTGATGGCGGCGTGCACGCGGTCCACGGGAAGGGTCGTGAGGCACTCGCTCACCTTGCCGCCGCCGCAGCCGTCGTTGCCGCACGGCCGGCACGGGTGCGCGCTCGTCACGATGCGGTGCGGCACGCGCCACGGGCCCCACTCGACGTCGCCGCTCGGCCCGAAGAGGACCACCACGGGCGTGCCCGCGGCCGCCGCGATGTGCATGGGCGCGGAGTCCACGCCGAAGAACAGGCGCGCCCGCGCGGCGAGCGCGGCCATCTCGCGCAGCGTCAGGGCGCCCGAGAGGTCCACCACGGGCGCCTGCGTCTTCGCGAGGATGCGCGCGACGACCGCCTTCTCCTTCGCGTCGGGCGCGGCCGTGAGCACGATGCGGTGGCCGTCGCGCGAAAGGCGCGTGAGCAGCTCGGCGTTGCGCTCGTCCGTCCAGGCCTTGAAGAGCCAGCGCGAGGTGGGATGCACGTGCACGAAGCCCTTCGCGGCGAGGCCGTGCTCGGCGAGGAGCGCGTCGACTCGCGCTTGCGCTTCCGCCCCGGGCACCATGACCAGCCGCTTCTCCTCCTCGGTCGGGTACAGGCCCAGGCGGCGCAGCGCATCGAGGTTCGACTCGACCGTGTGCCGCGTCCCGTTCCGGACGACCGGGTAGCGGTGCGTGAAGCAGGACTTCCAGAGGCGACCGGGACGCGCCGGCGCGACGGCCCAGCGGGGCTGCAGGAGCCACGAGAGCCAGGCGCCGCGGGGATGGTCGGTGAGGTGCACGATGAGGTTGTAGCGCCGCTCGCGCAGGCGGGCGAGGAGCGCGCTTTCGTGCCGGGCCTGGGCCAGCCAGCCCTGGCGCTTCCAGTCGCGGTCGACGAGGTGGGCCTGCGCGATGTCCGGGTGCCCGGCGAGCATGTCGCGCGTGTCGGCGTAGATGAGCGCGTCGATCTGCGCGTGCGGGGCGCGTTCGTGCAGGACGCGGAAGACGGGGGAGGCGAGCAGCACGTCGCCGTGATGTCGCAGCTTCACCACCAGCACGCGCCGGAGCGAATCGACGCCGATGGGATCCGGAACCATCCCCGCAGATTAGCAAATGGCCCCGTTCGCCGGAAGGCGAACGCGGGCGGTGCGCTTCAACTGCCCTCGAAGCGGATCGACAGCAGGAACGCGCGGCGGGGCGCGTCGTAGCCGATCGAATGCTCGTAGCGCTTGTCGGCGAGGTTGCTGCCGGAGAGCTCGATCGAGGTGCGGCGGTCCACCCGGTAGCGCAGGACCGCGTCCAGGATCGCGTAGCCGGGAAGGCGCGTGCCGGGCGCCTCGTTGGCCGAGTCGTAGCGGTCCCCGCTCGCGGTGACCCCGCCCGTGAGCCGCCACGCGCCCTTCGCGTACTCGAGCTCCAGCCGCCCGAAGCGCTCGGCGCGGCCCTGCAGGCGGTAGCCGGTGTCCTCGTCCTCGGGCCGCTGGGACGAGAGCGAGCCTCGCACGCGCACGCCCCAGAGGACGCCTTCGAGGGTGGCCTCGAGCCCCTTGATGCGGGCGCGGCGCACGTTCTCCACCGTCGGGTAGACGTAGGTGATCAGGTCCTCGATCTGGTGGTCGAACCAGGTGAGGCGCCAGGCCCAGGGCGACTTGGGATCGGCGCGCAGCGAGACTTCCCGGCTGTCGCTCTTCTCGGGGCGCAGGTCGGGGTTGGGCCGGTAGAAATCCGACGGCGGCGCGTAGAGGTCGAAGAAGGTCGGCGCGCGGAAGCCGCGGCCCGTCGTGAAGACGAGCGTGCCCACGCCGGGCCAGGGCGCGCCGTAGCTCACGCTGCCGGTGTTGCGGCCGCCGAACTGGTCGTCCTCGTCGCGGCGGGCGGAGGCCTCGAGGCGCTGGCCCTGCCAGGTCTCGCTCGCGCTTACGAAGAGGGAGTTGGTGTCGCGGCGCGTCTGCGTGAAGGCGGTGTCCGACTCGACGTTCTGGCGCACGGTCTCCGCGCCCACGAAGATGGGCCCGAGCACCGTGCCGAACTCGTTCACCCACGAGACCTGGTCCTGCCGCGTCTCGAAGCGCGCGGGCACGTTGCCGTGGATCTCGAGCAGGTCGCGGCCCTGGCCCACCGTGAGGCGGCTCGCCCACCACGGCGCGAACCACGAGCGCGAGGTGATGCGCGCGCCGGAGATCGTCTGGTCGTTGCGGTCGTCGCCGTATCGCCCCTGCGCGTCGGGGCAGCCGTCGTAGTGCGCCTTGCCACGGCTCGTGAAGCCGGCGACCGTGATGGCCTCGCCCTGCCACCAGCGCCACGAGACCTGCGCGTTGGCGAAGGCGTTCTCGTAGGGATCGCGGTCGGGGTCGTGGCAGAAGGCGCGCTCGTTGGTGGCGCTGGGCGCGTCGGCCTTGCGGGCGCCGGCGGAGAAGGAGTAGGTGACCTCGTTGTCGATGGCGGTGAAGCCCGCGGCGGCCCGGTACTCGCCCGCGTTGCCCGCGCCGGCCGAGGCGAAGACGCGCGGCTTCGTGCCCGCGCGCGTGAAGACCTGCACCACGCCGCCGATCGCGTCCGCGCCGTAGAGGCTCGAGAGCGGACCCTTCACCACCTCGATGCGCTCGATGAGGTCGAGGGGGATGTTCTCGATGGACGTGGTGCCGACGGTGGCCGAGCCGACCCGCAGGCCGTCGACCAGCACGAGCGTCTGGCCGGCGTTGGCGCCGCGCAGGAAGAGGCCCGAGGGCTGGCCGGGGCCGCCCGTGCCGCGGAACTCGACGCCGGCCTGGCGCTGCAGCAGTTCCGCGAGCGAGAGGCTGCCCGACTGCTCGATGCGCTCGCGCGGGATGACGATCACGTCGCGAAGCGCCTCGGCGTACGGCTGCGGGGCGCGAGCGGCCGTGACGACGACCGATTCGAAGCTCTGGAGGGATGCCGGCGACTGGGCCTGCGCGCCGAGGGCGACGGCCGCGGCGAGGCCGGCAAGAGGGGTCGATTTCATGAAAACGGGTGGCATTCGGGTCGGGGGGCGGCCCCCGCGAGGCTTCCGGGGCACCCGTTCGACCTCGGCGATGATACTCGGTGCCCGGCCGAAAGTCTTACCGATGGCATCGAAAACACTTCAGAAAACGCGCTTAAATATTGACCGTGAAAGGGTTTTCCACTAGGGTAATCGCCTATGGATTCCGAGCTTTCCGCCCTCGAGGCGAAGGTCGAGCAGGCCGTCCAGCAGCTCAAGCAGTTGCGGGAAGAGGGGCGCGAGCTTCGCCAGCAACTGGCCGCGCGCACGGACGAGAACTCGCGCCTCGCCGAAAAACTCGCCGCCGCGAAGGCGCGCATCGAGGCGCTGCTCAAGCAGATACCGGAGAACGAGACGTGAGCGCCGACGAGGCGAAGGGCGCCGGCAAGGGCATGGCCATCCAGATCCTCGGCCGGGAATTCCGCGTCGCCTGTCCCGAAGGCGAAGAGAAGCAGCTGCAGGCCTCCGTCGATTTCCTCAATCGCCGCATGAAGGAACTGCGCGACACCGGGAAGATCGTCGGCAACGAGCGCATCGCCGTCATGGCCGCGCTCAACATCGCGCACGAATTCCTCGCGCAGAAACCCGGCAAGTCTTCGGCGGTTTCCGTTGACGCTCCGGAGCATCGGCGTAGAATCCTCGCGATGCAGGAGACGCTGGACACGGCGCTGTCGGCCGACCAGGACAAGCTCTTCTAGCGGCGATTCACCGCCGCGCCCGAGGGCCGGGTTTCCTGCGGTGTTCGTCCGGGCTTACATCCTTGAGCCGATAATCTTGTCAACCTGGATGCTCGCCAAAGTGGTGCTTTTGTGCGCGTCCCCTGCGGATGTACCTACGGCACCCGGTGAGCAACCGCCTTGGACCTTTGGGTTCGAGCGTGCGGCCCGGACGAACACCGCAGCGAATCCGGCTTTTCCTCTTCTTCCCCCCTTCCGCGTGCCATGGCCTACTGGCTGATGAAGAGCGAGCCGGACGAGTTCTCCATCGACGACCTCGTCCGCGCACCGAAGAAGACGACCCCCTGGTTCGGCGTGCGCAACTACCTCGCGCGCAACTACATGCGCGACGCGATGAAGGTGGGCGACGGCGTGCTCTTCTACCACTCGAGCTGCCCGGAGCCCGGCATCGCCGGCCTCGCGAAGGTCTCGAGCGCGCCCTATCCCGACGACACGCAGTTCGATCCGAAGGGCAAGTACTTCGACCCGAAGGCCACGCGCGAGGCCCCGCGCTGGATGCTCGTCGACGTGACGCTCGAGAAGAAGACGCGCCTCGTGTCGATCGCGGAGATGCGCGCGCAGAAGCCCCTCGAGAAGATGGTGACGCTCCAGCGCGGCAACCGCCTGTCGATCACGCCGGTCACGCCGGCCGAATGGAAGCACATCGCGAAGCTCCTCGCGCGCGATGCCGGGTGATCCCCTCACCTGGCTGACGTACGCGGGGCTCGGGGTCTTCGTCGGGCTCTTCTCGGGGTTGCTCGGCATCGGCGGCGGCGCGGTCACCGTGCCGATCCTCGGCCTCATCTTCGTCGCCTTCGACTTCCCGCCCGTCCTGGTGATGCCGCTCGCGATCGGCACCTCGCTCGCGGCCATCGTGCTCGCGACGGCTTCCTCGGCGCGGGCGCACCTGCAGCACCAGGCCGTGCGCATGGACGTGGTGCAGGGTCTCGCGCCGGGCATCGTCCTCGCGGGCCTCGCGGCCGGGACGATCGCGAAGCTGCTGCCCACGGCCCTCCTCAAGGGCTTCTTCCTGCTCTTCGTCGTCTACATCACGTACACGATCATCTTCGGGCTGAAGCCGAAATCGACGCGCCCGATCCCGGGGCGAGGCGGCCTCTTCGGCGTGGGCCTGCTCGTGGGCGGCTTCTCGGGGCTCGCGGGCGTGGGCGGCGCCATGATCTCGATGCCGTTCATGATGTCCTGGGGGCTCGCCTTCCACACCGCGATCGGGACGGGCTCGGCCATCAGCTTCGTGGTGGCGGTCGCCGGCGTCACGGGGTTCATCGGCGCGGGCCTCACGGAGCCGGGAATGCCCGCCTGGACCGTGGGCTACGTCTACGTGCCGGCGTTCCTGGGCATCTCCGTCACGAGCGTCTTCGCCGCGCCCCTCGGGGCGAAGGTGGCGCACCGGCTGCCGGTGGGCCACCTCAAGAAGGTCTTCGCCCTCTTCATCCTCGCGCTGGCCGCGAAGCTCTTCGCCTCGCTTTGACCCGTGCGGTCCCGCCCCCGGTGCGGGGGGCGTAGAATCCGCGCCACCACGTCACCGAAGCAACGATCCTTGAAGATCCTCATCCTGGGCGCCGGCCAAGTGGGCGCGAGCGTGGCCGAAAGCCTCGTCTCGGAGAAGAACGACGTCACGGTCGTCGACACGGATGCCGAACGGCTGAAAAACCTGCAGAACCAGTTCGACCTGCGGACCGTGACCGGCAACGCGGCCCAGCCCGAGCTGCTCGCCGAGGCCGGCGCGGCCGACACCGACATGCTCTTCGCGGTGACGACGAGCGACGAGACGAACCTCGTCGCCTGCAAGGTCGGCAAGACCTCGTTTAACATCCCCACCCGCATCGCGCGGCTTCGCTCCTCGTGGTTCCAGAACCACCCGGAGCTCCTCGCCGACGACTGCTTCGCCGTGAGCCACGCCATCTGCCCCGAGCAGATCGTGACCGAGTACATCGAGAAGCTCATCGAGTTTCCCGAGGCGCTGCAGGTGGCGGAATTCGCCGGCGGCAAGATCGACCTGGTGGCCGTGCGCGCCGTCGAGGGCGGCCCGATGGTGGGCCATCCGGTGCGCGACCTCGTGGACCTGCTCCCGAAGATCGACGTGAAGATCGCGGCCATCTACCGCAACGACCGTCCCCTCGAGCTCACGCCGGGCACGGTGGTGCAGGCGGGCGACGAGGTCTTCTTCGTGGCGGCCTCCGACCACATCCGCGAGGTGATGGCCGAGATGCGCCAGATGGACCGGCCCGTGCGCCGCGTCATCATCGCCGGCGGCGGCAACATCGGGCTTCGCCTCGCGCGCGCCATCGAGGCGAAGCTCAACGTGAAGGTGATCGAGACGGCCAAGCGGCGTTGCGAGTACCTCGCCGGGCACCTCGCCTCCACCCTCGTCCTGAACGGTGACGCGAGCAACGAGGACCTGCTCTCCGACGAGAGCGTGGACGAGACGGACCTCTTCGTCTCCGTCACCAACGACGACGAGAACAACATCATGTCGGCGCTGCTCGCCAAGCGCATGGGCGCGCGGCGCGTGATCGCCCTCGTGAACCGCCGCGCCTACGGCGACCTCATGCAGGGCGGCCAGATCGACATCGCCATCTCGCCCGCGCACGCGACGCTCGGCAGCCTCCTGGAATACGTGCGCCGCGGCGACGTGGCGGCCGTGCACAGCCTGCGCCGCGGCCGCGCCGAGGCCATCGAGCTCGTCGCCCACGGCGACCGCAAGAGCTCGCGCGTCGTGGGCCGCACCCTGCGCGAGCTGGACCTGCCCCCGGGCGCCACGATCCTGGGCATCATCCGCCGGGGCGAGGCCATCGTCGCGCAGCGCGACGACCACGTGATCGAGACCGACGACCACCTCGTCCTCTTCATGACCCAGCGGCGCATGATCCCGAAGATCGAGAAGCTGTTCGAGGTGAGCGTGGGGTTCTTCTAGGCGATGAGCCGCCCGATCCCCGCGGCCGCGCGCGCGCCGTCCACCTCGCGATTCGCCGACGTCGCGACCCGCGTCTACCCGGTGCTGCACGTCCTGGCCGCGGCGATGCTGCTGTTCTCGCCCGCGTTCCTCGTGCCGCTCGCCTTCTCGTTCGCCCTGCAGGACGGCTCGCACCCCGCCTACGCGACGGGCTTCCTCGTCACCTTCGTCTCGGGCCTCTTCTTCTTCTTCGTGACGCGGGGCCGCCACCGCCGCGAGCTGCAGGCGCGCGACGGCTTCCTGCTGGTGACGCTCGTCTGGTCCGTCGCGCCGGCCTTCGCGACGATCCCGCTGATGCTCTCGATCCCGGGCCTCTCGTTCACCGACGCCTACTTCGAGACCGTGTCGGGCATGACCACGACCGGGGCGACGATCCTCACCGGCATCGACCAGCTCGATCCCTCGATCAACATCTGGCGCTCGCTGCTCGTGTGGATCGGGGGCATGGGCATCATCGTGCTCGCCGTCGCCATCCTGCCGCTGCTGGGCGTCGGCGGCAGCCAGCTCTTCAAGGCCGAGAGCCCGGGCTGCATGAAGGACAGCAAGCTCACGCCGCGCATCGGCGACACCGCGAAGGGGCTCTGGGGCGTGTACTTCGCCATCACCGTGCTGTGCATCCTCGGGTTCCGGGCGGCCGGCATGACCTGGATCGACGCGATCGTCCACGCCTTCTCGACGATGGGACTGGGCGGCTTCTCCTCCCACGACGACAGCTTCGGGTACTTCAAGTCGCCGGCGATCGAGGCCGTGGCGATCGTCTTCATGCTGGTGGCGAGCCTGAACTTCGCGACGCACTTCATCGCGTTGCGGCGCCGTTCGTTCGTTCCCTACGTCGCGGACGCGGAAGCGCGGCGCGTCCTCATCTGGATGGTGGGATCGTGCCTGGGCATCGCGGCGTTCCTCGTCTCGAAGGGCTTCTACCCGGACTACCTGACGGCGCTGCGTCACGCCTCGTTCAACCTGGTGTCGATCGCCTCGACGACGGGATTCGCTTCCGTCGACTATGCGCAATGGCCGATCTTCGCGCCGGTCTGGATGCTGTTCCTCTCGTGCTTCGCCACGAGCTCGGGCTCCACGGGCGGCGGCATCAAGATGATCCGCGCGACCCTACTGTTCAAGCAGGCCCTTCGCGAGATGACGCGCATCATCCACCCGCGCGCCGTCGTTCCCGTGAAGTTCGGCGACCAGGTCATCGAGAACAACGTCATCTTCGCCGTCCTCGCCTTCATGCTCATGTGGGGCGGGACGATCATCGCGATGTCCATGCTCCTCATGGCCACGGGCGCGGACGTCATCACCGCCGTGACGGCCGTCGTCGCCTGCGTGAACAACATGGGGCCGGGGCTGGGCGCCGTGGGGCCTTCCACGACCTTTGCCGTCCTCACCGACTTCCAGACCTGGGTCTGCACGGTCACGATGCTGCTCGGGCGGCTCGAGCTCTTCACCATGCTCGTGCTCTTCACGCCGGCTTTCTGGCGGAAGTAGCCTCGGTTCGGTGCGAGGCCGGGCTTGCGGTCTGCGCGATCGCCTCCTGTCGTGACGCCCCTGCGCATGCGCGCCGGGGTTCCCTCGCGCGGTCGAAAGTGGCCGGCGGCTGCGGATGGTCCAACTCCTTGGCGCCGCGGCCGGAAGGCCCATCCGGCCGCGTCCTGGACTCCTCCTCGCCGAAACCCCGGCCCCTTTCGACCGCACGAGGCTCCACTCCAAAGTCGGCGATCGCGCAGACCGCAAGCCCGGCCGACCGCGACGGTGCGAGCGTTGTCGTTCAGGGGCACGGGGAAGACCGGACGTACACCGCGGCCGAGCGCCAGCCCCGGGATCTCCAGGCAACGGCGGAGGG
>CAZPLW010000170.1:0-9673 GCA_964587315.1 uncultured Lysobacter sp. | reverse complement strand
AGGCGAAGGTGCTGCGCATGCGCTTCGGCATCGAGATGAACACCGACCACACGCTCGAGGAAGTCGGCAAGCAGTTCGACGTGACGCGCGAGCGCATCCGCCAGATCGAGGCGAAGGCGCTGCGCAAGCTCCGCCACCCGTCCCGTTCGGAGAAGCTGCGCAGTTTCCTCGAAGGCGAGGGCTGACGCACTGTTACGGTGCATGTAACACCGGCCCCGCGGCCGGACCCCCGTACAATGCCCGCTCCGCGCGGGCATTGTCGCGTCAGGATGGGCCTGTAGCTCAGACGGTTAGAGCAGGGGACTCATAATCCCTTGGTCGCTGGTTCGAATCCAGCCGGGCCCACCACCGCTTCCCTTGGGTCGCCACGGGAAGCTCGAGCTCCGTGTCAATTCTCGAGCGGCCCCACCATCCCTTGGCCGCGGGTTCGAATCCTGACGGGCCCGCCCTCCGTGCAGTTCTTCCCCTTCCGCGGGAAACCGTTCAGACTGGTAGGACTTTGGTCCCACTGGGAAATCGCGTCCGGAAGGGGCGCGATTTCCGCCCTCGCTCGCGAAATCGACTCGCTCGAATGGTTCACGCCGGTTCCCGCGCGCTTGATTCGCATCAAATTTGCCTGCGATAGCGTCTGTAAGCTCCCTCGTATCCTCAAGGGCGTAGGTTCGTGCCCGCGAGAACGGCATCACGGCACCAGACGGACGGGCAAACTTTTTAGGCCCGTCGAACAAGCAGCGGCAGTGGCAGGACCCGCAACAACTCGACAAGAAGTCGGGCGCCGGCGGGCGCGGAAACCGGAGGCAGGGTTTCCAGGCCCGGTGGCAGGACCCGACGACATCGCGGTACCCGATAAACTTCGCGCCTTTCCCTCCACCTCGGGAAGGCGCATTGGGAGGCAAAATGCATCATCGTCTCGCGGCCGCGCTGGCCACCGCCTGCGCTCTGTCGCTCTCGTTCCTCTGGTCCGTCCCGGCCAGCGCCCAGGGCGCCGAACCGGTCTGTGTCAAGTGTCACGAGGAAAGCCAGGATTCGATCAAGTCCACCGCCCACGGCCGCAAGAACGACGCCAAGGGCACCGCGTGCACGAACTGCCACGGGGATGCCACGGAGCACGTGGCCGCCAAGGGCAAGAAGCCTCTCGCCAAGAACCCGATGGCCAAGGCCACCACGTCCGACGTGAAGAGCGAGGCCTGCATGAGCTGCCACGCGGGCAACCGGCACCTGGCGTTCTGGGAATCCGGCAAGCACGCGAAGAACGACGTCGCCTGCTCGAGCTGCCACAACATCCACGGCGCGCCCAAGGCCGTCGCCGCGGCGCCGTTCACCACCAGCCAGCGCCCGATCGAGGCCGACATCTGCGGCACCTGCCACAAGCAGATCCGCAACGCCACGATGAAGCCCTCGCACCACCCGATCCTCGAAGGCAAGGTGAAGTGCTCCGACTGCCACAACGTCCACGGCGCCCTCTCGCAGGCCATGGTGAAGCACGAGACCGTGAACCAGCAGTGCTTCTCCTGCCACGCCGACAAGCGCGGCCCGTACGTCTTCGGGCACCCGCCGGTCGAGGAGAACTGCCTCTCCTGCCACACGCCGCACGGCTCCGCGCACAACAAGCTGCTGAACGAGAAGGTGCCGAACCTCTGCCAGGACTGCCACGTCCAGGGCCGTCACCCGACCGCCTACTACGGCCAGAACCAGGCCTGGATCAAGGCTGACGGCACGGTGAACCCGGACAGCGGGACGCCCGCGGTCAGCTCGCGCTTCGTGTCGCGTTCCTGCCTCAATTGCCACAACGCGATTCACGGCTCCAACGCGCCGACGAACCGCGGCAAGTACCTGATCCGCTAAAGGGGATGACGATCATGAACAAGCGCCTTATTTCCATCCTGGTCGCAAACCTGTTCGTCGCCGCGCCGGCGATCGCCCAGGACTTCAAGGTCGAGGGCAGCGTGTCGGCGGGCGTCATCAACTCCCGCACGGACAACGACGTCGTCGACGCCTCCAAGCTCCACGAGTACCGCGACCTGTCGAGCGGCGGCCTCTCCGCCATCGACGTGAAGGGCCGCGGCTCCAGCTACTGGTTCGACCTTTTCGGCGAGAACTTCGGCCGCGACGACCAGTACATCGGCCTCAAGGGCGGTGCCGACAAGTCCTTCAAGTACTGGCTCTCCAGCGACAGCCTGCGCCACAACTTCCTGTTCAACGGCCGCTCGCCGTATGCGAACCCGGGCAGCGTCGACCAGCGCCCGCCGTCCGCCTTCCCCCTGCTGAACCAGGGGCTTTGGACGAACCTCGACGTGTCCTACAAGCGCCGTGACGACGCCGTGGGCTTCGAGTTGCAGGCGCTCAACCCGTGGTACCTGCGCGTCGAGGGCAACCGCGTGAAGACGACCGGCTCCAAGGTCGGCGCGTCCTCGCAGGGCCTGAGCCCCGGCAACGGTTTCGTGGACCTCGCCTTCCCGGTGGACCACGAGACCCGCAACGCCAGCGTCGAGGGCGGCTACAGCACCAAGACGATGCACTTCTCCCTCGCCTGGCTCACCAGCAAGTTCGAGAACGAGAACGAGAGCATCTCCTGGCAGAACGGGTACTTCGGCAACGGCATCGACCGCACGTACCTGCCGCCCGACAACAAGTACTCGCGCATCGCCGGCAACGCCACGTTCCGCAAGCTGCCCCTCAACTCGACCTTCGCCGCGCGCTTCACGTCGGACGAGCTGAAGAGCAGCACGGGCCTCGCCACCTCCGTGCTCGGCACGACGACGGGCGGCAACGTGACCACGGGCCCGAATGTCCCGGGCTACGACGGCAAGGTCGAGAACGAGACCTACACCCTCACGCTCGCCTCGAACCCGGCGAAGGGCCTGGACACGCGCCTCTACTACAACTACGCCAAGCGCGACGACAAGTCGACGCTCGTGGAATTCAATTCCGCGACGCCGGGCGGCGCCGGCGGCCCGTTCGACAACGAGCACTTCTCCTACAAGAAGAAGAACTGGGGCTTCGACGCGTTCTACCGCATCAACAAGACCAACCGCATCGGCGGCGGCTACGACTACCTCGACACGTCGCGCACGCGGTTCGACTTCGACGAGTCCCAGGACAAGAAGTGGTTCGCGGAGTGGAAGAACACCTCGCTCGAGAACCTCGCGGTCCGCCTGAAGTACACGGACCTGTCGCGCGACTCGAACTTCCTGCTCGCCAACGACGGCGCCAACGCGAACGACGTGGCCTACTGGAACCGCTTCCTGAAGGCGTACGACGTCACCGACCTCGACCAGACGAACTGGAAGCTCACCTTCGACTACTCGCCGATCGACTTCCTCGACCTCTCGTTCGAAGGCACGAGGAAGGAGAACAAGTACCGCGACCAGGTGCTCGGCCGCCTGAACGACGAGCGCAAGGAAGCCTACGTCATGGTGGCCTACGGCGATCCGTCCGCCGCGCGCTTCACGGCCTTCTACGACCAGGAGCGCGTCGAGTACAACTCCACGCACCGCGTGGTCGGCTCGTCCTCGGCGCCCGGGGCATACGATCCCGCGACGCCGGACACCGCGTCGAACTACAACTGGTCCGGCAAGAACAAGGACAAGAACTACGCGTTCGGCGTGACGCTCGACGTTCCGGCCACGGACAAGCTGATGGTCAAGGCTTCCGTCGTGCACTACAAGACGGACGGCTCGGTGGACTTCTCCGCGCCGCCGGTGATCGCCGCGGCCACCTATCCGCAGCCGATCGCGCAGTTCGACGACTCGAAGCGCGTGTCCTTCAACCTGAAGGGCATCTACTCGCTCAGCAAGCAGTGGAGCCTCACGGGCGGGTACGCCTACGAGAAGTTCTCGTACAAGGATGCGCAGTACGACGGGTACCGCTACGTGATCACGGCGGCCACCCGCCAGGACAGCTACCTCAACGGCTACTACGCGAACCCGAACTACTCGAACCAGATCGTCTACGCCATGGCGTCCTACAAGTTCTAGTCCGCCACCGCTTCGACGAATAGGCCGCGCCCTCGGGCGCGGCCTTTTTCTTTCCGGGTCCCGGCGCCCGTATGATGCCTTCATGGCCGCCCCCGAGCCCGGGACGGGGTTCCGCCCCATCCCCGACAACCTGCCGGCGCTCCAGCGCCCGCCGCCGTTGCTGCCCGCGCAGGAGGCGAGGGACCGCTATTGGAACCTGGTCGCGCTCGTCGCCATCGCGGGCGTCGCGCTCGCGGCCCTGGGCTGGTGGTCCTACGACAGCGTCCGCGCGTCCCTGAGGGAACTGCGCGCGGCGGGCCTCGCGTCGTACCTCTCCTCCGAATCGAAGGTCCTCACGCTGTGGTACGAGGAGAAGAAGGGCGCCGCCGAGCGCTGGTCCGTCACGGGGCGCGTGCAGTCGGAAGCGGCGGCGCTCGTGAGCCTGGCGGCGCGCCAGGACGCGGCGAGCGCCTGCCGGTCCGCCGGGCGCCAGGCGCTCATGGCGGAAATCTCGCCCTTCCTCAAGATCGAGGAGACGGCCGCCGTGAACCTCCTGGCGGCGAACGGCGACGTGCTCGCGTCGCTGAGCGACGAATATTGCGGCCTCACCGTGGCGGGCACGGAGTTCGCGAGGCTCATGGCGCCGGTGTTCGCCGAGGGACGCACGGTGTTCGTGCGGCCGTTCGCCGAGAGCGACCGCGTCGGCGCCGCCCGCGAGGTGCCCCACCGCGATCCCCTCGTCTGGGTGCTCGCCCCCATGCGCGATGCCGAGGGCCGGGTCGTGGCCGCCCTCGGCTTCGGGCGCCGTGCCCGGGACGGCTTCGCCAAGCTGCTCGCGTCGGAGCCTTCGCGGTCCTCGCGCGAGTCCTACGCGATGGACGCCGCCGGGCGCATGCTCACGCAGAGCCGTTACCTCGGGGACCTGCGCCGTGCCGGACTCGTGCCCCAGGACGGCGACGGCATCCTGCAGGCGCAGATCCGCGATCCGGGCGCCGACGTCGTGCAGGGGGGCGCCTTGCCGGACGGAGCCGGTCCGCGCCCGCTCACGCGACTGGCCGCGGAGGTGGTCGAGCTCGCGGCCGCCGGGGCGGCCCGCGAAGGCGCGATCCTGGATCCGTACCGCAACTACCGTGGCACCGAGGTCATCGGCGCGTGGCGCTGGCTGCCGGGCAAGGCCATGGCGGTGGTCGTGGAGATCGACGCGGCGGAAGCCTACGCGCCGCTGCGCCACCTCGAGAAGGCCTTCGGGCTGCTCATGGGCGTCCTCGCCGCGGCCGTGCTCGCCGCCCTCGCCTCGGGCCTGTGGGCGATGCGGCTCAGGCAGCGGGAGGCGAGACGGGTCGGCCAGTACACGCTCGAGCGCGAGCTGGGCGAGGGCGGCATCAGCCACGTCTACCTCGCGCGCCATTCGCTGCTCAAGCGGCCCACCGCGGTGAAGGTGCTCAAGGCCGCGCTCGCGAGCGACGAGGTGGTCGCCCGATTCGAGCGCGAGGTGCAGCTCTCGAGCCGCCTCACGCATCCGAACACGATCGAGATCTACGACTACGGCCGCACGCGCGACGGGACGTTCTACTACGCGATGGAATACCTCGAGGGGCTGTCGCTCGAGGAGATCGTGACGCGCGACGGGCCGATGCCCGCTTCCCGCGCCGTGCACCTGCTGCTGCAGGCCTGCGGCGCGCTGCACGAGGCGCACCAGCTCGGGCTCGTGCACCGCGACGTGAAGCCGCAGAACCTGATGGCCTGCCGCCTGGGCGGGCAGGTCGACTTCCTCAAGGTGCTCGACTTCGGGCTGGTGAAGGAACTGCGCAACGACCGGACCCGGGACCTCACGCAGTTCGCGCGCCTGCTGGGCACGCCGCTCTACATGGCACCGGAGCGCATCCGCGACCCGGCCGATGCCGACGCGCGCGCGGACATCTACGCGCTCGGCGCGGTCGCGTTCTTCCTGCTCACGGGCCGCCGGGTCTTCGAGGCCGGAAGCGACCACGACCTCGTGAACCAGGTGCTCCACACGCCGGCGCGTTCGCCGTCGCAAGCGGGCGCGCACGACGTTCCTCCGCTCCTCGACGCGCTCGTGCTGCATTGCCTCGCCAAGGATCGCGACGATCGCCCGGCGACGATCCTGGAGGTGGCGGCGGTGCTGCAGGAAGTGGCGCTCGCCCGGCCGTGGCGCGAGGAGATGGCGTCGGCGTGGTGGGCATCCCGGGCGAGCGCGCTCGGCGTCGTGCCGGCGAAGGACGACGACGCCTCAGGGTAGGGCGCACATCGCCGGACCCTCGTCGGTCCAGCCGCGCCGCACCATTTCGCGCAGCGTGGAGTCGCTGGTCGTGAAGCGGTGATTGGGCGCGCCGCGCGCCGCGCCGTTGTTGTAGGCGCGCTGCACGACGAGGGAACCGGCCGGGCAGCGGCCGGCGGCATCGACGGGAACGGCATGGAACGCCGTGCCTTGGTAGACCCAACCCGGCTGGCCCTTCACCGCCTCGCATTCGGCCGGCTTCGTCGTGTAGAACCAGGACTCGGGCCCGTCGGCGATCGCGATGCGGAAGGCGCAGGCCGGCACCGCGGCCGAGGGGGTGCGCCCGGTCGGACGGGGCGGCCGAGCGAGCGAGTTCTCCTCCAACACGAGGCCGGTTCTTGCCCATCCGGCGCCGGCGGCGCCCGCGTCGACCTGCGCCGCGCGCGCCTCGCCCGGGGCCAGGTAATAGCGGTCCGTCCGGTCGTGGTAGAACTCGACGAGCGGGACGCCGACGCCGGTCGCGTTCGCGGGCTGGTGCACGTCGATGCGCAGGTCCTCCGGCGGCCCGCCCGCGACACCCGCCATCCGGAAGACCTTCGCGAGGTCCGTGCGCGATGCGACGTCGCCCGCGGCCGCGGAGGTCGTGAGCGGCCCGCCGACGTAGGCGTGGAGGAATGCGACGGTCCAGGTCATCACGTCGCCGCGCATGTCGGGCGTGAACTCGTGCTTCACGCCCTCGAGGGCCAGCAGGTAGCGCGTGCCGCGGAAGCGGTTCATCGCCTGTTCCATCATCTTGATGGGCGCGGTCGTGTCGGCCGTGCCGGAGATGGCGAGATAGGGCCGCGAGAGCTCGCCGGCCCCGGACTGGTCGTCGCAGAAGGAGGGCAGGAAGGTCTGGCCCGCGTAGGGGACGAGCCCCACGGCGGCCTTGATGCGCGGGTCGCGCGCCGTCTCGCGGCAGGCGAGGCCCAGGCTCGTGGTGAGCTTCGCGCCGAGCAGGTTCATGGTCGCCTGCCCGCCCATGCTGGCGCCGAAGGCGCCGATCGCCTGCGGATCGATGGCCGGCGAGTATCCGGGGTGCGCGAGGATGTGGTCCGTGAACGCCTTGAGGGAAAGCGGCCGCATCAATTCCATCTCCACGAACTGGTCGAAGTTCGTGAAGAGGAACGCGACGTCCCCGATGTTCTCGATGCGGATGCGCGAGAAGCGCGGGTCGCCGTGGAACACGGCGCCCACGACGAAGCCGAAGGAGGCGAGGTCCGTCATCGCCTGCAGGTAGCCCGAGCTGATGGGGCTGCCGCCCAGGCCGTGGGAGAAGACGAGGAGCGGCAGCCGGGCCGGCCCTGTCCTGCCGTCGCCGCGCATTCCGAGCGTGTCGAAGTATTCGGCGGCGCCGATCAGCTTCGGGGCGGCGCCGGCCGCCTGCATGCGGGGGACGAGAGCGCCGGTCGTGCCCGGCAGGAGGTAGTCCGGGTCCGCATTGGCGGCCGGAGTGGGGTGGCACACGATCGCCACGTGCGGGACCGCCTGCCCGGCGAACTGGGGGTAGATCGAGGAGACGTCCGGAACCGCGACGTCGACCCGTATCGCCGTCCCGGGGGCGGTCAGCACCTGGGTGATGTAGCGGGGCTGGCCGTCGAGGGGCTTCCCCTCCCAGAAGTCCGTCGCGAGCGACCCCGATTGCGCGATGAGCGCCGCGTCCTGCGCGACGTTCGAGCAGGCGATGCGAAAGGGGCCGGCGCCCAGGGCGGGCACGATCGTGTCGTGGTTCGCGGCCGCGACCGGAAGGGCCAGGGAGACGAGGAATCCGGCGGCGAGGCGGAAAAGGAGGCGCGCGCGCATCGGGGTTAGAATCGGGCGCATCCCCGGAGTTTCTCACGGATCCCATGGACGACATCTCGACGCTGCGCCGCATCCTGCGCGACCACCGGACGATCGCGGTGGTCGGGCTGTCCGCCAACTGGTACCGGCCGAGCTTCTTCGCCGCCAAGTACATGCAGGAACACGGCTACCGGGTGATCCCGGTGAACCCCCAGTACGAATCGGTGCTGGGCGAGAAGTGCTACAAGTCGCTGCGGGACATTCCGGAGAAGGTGGGCATCGTCGACTGCTTCCGCCGAAGCGAGGAGATCCCGGCGATCGCGGACGACGCCATCGCCATCGGCGCGAAGGTGCTCTGGATGCAGCTGGGCGTCGCCAGCGCCGCGGCGCGCGCGAAGGCCGAGGCGGCAGGGCTCGCGGTCATCGAGGACCGCTGCGTGAAGATCGAGCACGCGCGACTCTTCGGGGGGCTCGGCTGGTGCGGCGTCGACACCAAGGTGATCTCCGCCAAGCGCCCGGCCTGAACCGTCACGCGCGCTTCGTCGCCGTCCCGTAGAATCTGCCGTCCCCGTCACGACCCGCGAGGCCCCCATGGAACCGTATCTCGCCTGGATCATCGCCGGATTCCTGCTCGTCACCGTCGAGCTGCTCACGGGCACGTTCTACCTGCTCGTGATCGGCGCGGGCGCCTTCGCCGGCGCGATCGCCGCGTGGGCGGGCGGCTCCATCCTCGTCCAGGCCGTCGTCGCCTGCGCGATCTCGCTCGTCGGCGCGGTCGGCGTGCGCCAATGGCACAAGACGCACCAGAAGGCGGGCGCGAAGGACAACCTCCTCGACCTCGGGCAGCCCGTGGTGCTCGAGTCCTGGACGGACACCGCCGACGGCCGCGCGCGCGTCAAGTATCGCGGCACGTCGTGGGATGCCCGCGTCGCCTCCGGCAGCCGTCCCGAGCCGGGCGCCACGCTCTATGTCACCGGGCAGGACGGCAACACGCTCCTCGTGGGCGCCGCACCGTCCGCCCCCTAACGCAGTCCAACCCGGGAGGCCGTCATGTTCTGGAAAGTCCTCGTCGCTTTCATCCTGGCGATCGCCGCCGCCTTCACCACGCAGAGCGTGGGGCTCACCGTCGCCACCTTCCTGGTCGCCATGATCGTCGTGTTCATCATCGAGGGCGTGCGCGTGGTGCCGCAGCAGAACGCCTGGGTGGTGGAGCGCCTGGGCAAGTTCCACGAGGCGCTGCAGCCGGGCCTGAACCTCATCGTGCCGTTCATCGACCGCGTCGCCTACCGCCACTCGCTCAAGGAAGTGCCGCTCGACGTGCCCGAGCAGGTCTGCATCACGAAGGACAACACCCAGCTCTCGGTGGACGGCATCATCTACTTCCAGGTGGTCGATCCCAAGCTCGCGAGCTACGGCACCAGCGACTACGTGCTCGCCATCACGCAACTCGCGCAGACGGCGCTGCGCAGCGAGGTCGGCAAGATGGAACTCGACAAGACCTTCGACAGCCGCGACGAGATAAACCAGAAGGTGGTCTCGGTGCCCGACGAGGCCGGGCCCACCTGGGGCATCAAGGTCCTGCGCTACGAAATCCAAAGCCTCACCCCGCCCGAGGCCACCCGGCGTTCGATGCCGGCGAACACCCCCGCGGAACCCC
>CAZPLW010000169.1:0-9674 GCA_964587315.1 uncultured Lysobacter sp. | reverse complement strand
TGGTCACGCCGTTCACGACGAGCTTGCCGCCGGCGGATTTCTCGGCGGCGGCCTTCTTGGCGGGCGCCTTTTCGGCCTTGTCCTGGGCGACGGCGCCGAAGGCGACGGTGCCCGCGACAAGGGCGGCGGCGAGGGTCTTCAGGGTGGCATGCATGGGAAATTCCTTCTTCTAGGGTTCGGTACGGCTTGGGGTTCAGGACGGCCCGGGCGTTGAGGCCTCGATCTTCAGGGCATGGATTTCGCGTTTCATGAGGTCGCCCAGGGCCTCATAAACCATTCGATGCCTTGCGACGGGGGACTTGCCCCGGAAGGCTTCCGAAACGATGACGAGCTGCCAATGGGCGCCCGTCGCGCCGTGTCCGACGTGCAGGTGGTCCTCGTCCACGAGGTCCACGCGCACCGGGTCGAGCACGGCGAGGCGCTCCCGGATGGCCCACTCCAGGTCGGTCGCGGCAGCGACCATGGGGTGGCTCATGGAAGCACCTTCTTGAACGGTTTCACGGTCACGCGGGCATAGACGCCGGCGGCGACGTAGGGATCCTCGCTCGCCCAGGCGATCGCGAGCTCGCGCGAATCGAACTCCGCCACGACGAGCGAGCCGGAGAATCCCGCCGGGCCCGGGTCGTTCGAGTCGATGAGCGGGTGCGGGCCGGCGAGGACCAGGCGACCTTCGGCCTTGAGGGCCTCGAGGCGGGCGATGTGCGCCGGGCGCGAGCCGACCCGGCGCTGCAGCGAGCCGGGCGCGTCTTCCGAGATGATGGCGTAGAGAATGGTCGTTTCCCCTTGTGGGCGCGGGCCGGCGTCAGGTCTTGGTCGTGTCGGCGACGGGAGCGGGCGCGGCGGCGGCTTCGGGCTTGGCTTCCTCGTCCGGCCGGTACTTCGCGATCCAGAACGCCTGCGCGATCACGAACAGGAGCATGAGTCCCATGCCGCCGAACAGCTTGAAGTTGACCCAGGTGTCGGTGTCGAAGTGGTAGGCCACCCAGAGGTTGAGCGAGCCCTTGGCCAGGAAGAAGAGGCCCCACGCCACGCAGAGCTTCGTCCACGCCGCCTCGGGCATCGTGATCCCCTCGGACATCACGGCCTTCACGAGGTTCGTGCGGAAGGCCAATCCCCCGAGGAACACGAGGCCCGCCAGCCAGTACAGCACGGTGGGCTTCCACTTGATGAAGGTCTCGTCGCGCAGCACCAGCGTCGCGCCCCCGAAGAGCACGATGATGACGAGGCTCATCCACTGCATGTTCGAGGGCTTGCGCCCCTTGGCGAGCACCCAGCCCACCTGGGCGAAGGTCGCGGCGATGGCGACGCCCGTGGCGGCGTAGATGCCCAGGAACTTGAAGGCGACGAAGAAGAGGATGACCGGGAAGAGGTCGAAGAGCAGCTTCAAGAAAGACAAAAGCCTCGGAAAATCAATCCGCTATTTTCGCCCATTCAGCGGGCGGCTGTCCATTTGAGGTGTCGGGCCTCGATTCGTTCACGGACGGCGGGGGCGATTCCGGGCGAGAGGGCGAGGGCCAGCGCCTCGGCGTAGAAGCCCGCCCGCTCCTCGGGAAGGGCGCGGTCGAGAGCGTCGAAGGCGAAGTCCATGAGGACGGGGTCCTCGGTCCGGATGGCCGCGATGGCGAGATTGGCGTGCAGCACGCGCCAGGGGCGCTCGGGATTGGAGCGCTCGAGATCGGGGGCCAGCCGGGGCGCCAGGTGGGTCGCCACGCCATGCATCAGTTCGGCCACGGCGGCCAGTTCCGGGCGGGAACGGGCGCCGTTGGCCCGGACGGCGAGCGCGTTCACGACGGGCTCGGGAGCGGCGATCGGGACCTCGTGGCGGATCGCCCAGAGGGCGACGCCGATGACGAAATCGGCGTTCTCCGCGGCGAGGACGGCATCGCCCGCGCGCAGCGCCTCGGCCTCGACGTGGGCGAGATCCGAGTGGAGGGCGGCGACCAGTTCCTCGGTGCCCTCGAGCGAGAGGCGTCCCTGCCCGCCCACCTGCCGGTCGAGGGTGAGGAGCGTGTCGAGGCCCCGGCGGGTACGGTCCAGGCGGGACTGGAGGGCGCCCGCGCAGGCGAGCGCCCGCGCCCGGAAGTCGGGCAGGCGAGCGAGCAGGTCCGCGGTCGCGTCGCGGCCTTCGTCGCGGAAGGCGATGGGTCGGGATTCCAAGGGGGAGGCGAAAGGGCGGGAAAAGACGAATTCTGCTATAATTTCAATTGCTTCCTCAAACATTTCTGCGTTTGGACAACTTCGACCTCCACAACCATTCGACCGCATCGGACGGGCTTCTCACCCCGTCGCAGTTGATGGAACTGGGCGCGCGCCTCGGCGTGGACGCCCTCGCGCTCACCGACCACGACACGATCGACGGCCTCGAGGAGGCCGCCGCGGCCGCCCGGCGGGTCGGCATCGGCTTCGTGACCGGCGTGGAGATCTCCGTCACCTGGGGCGAGACGACGTTGCACGTCGTGGGGCTCGGGATCGACCCGGATTGCCTCGTGCTGCGCCAGGGCCTGCAGTCGGTGCGCGACGGCCGCTGGGGCCGCGCCCAGCTCATGGCCGACAAGCTGGCCGCGATCGGCATCACGGGCACGCTCGAGGCGGCGCTGGAACTCGCCGGGAGCGAGAACCGCCTGAGCCGGACCCATTTCGCCCGCCACCTCGCCGAGCGCGGCGCCGTGCGCGACACGCAGGCGGCCTTCGACAAGTACCTGGCCAAGAACAAGGTCGGCTACGTCGCCCACCAGTGGGCCGCGCTCGAGGACGCCGTGGGCTGGATCCGGGCGGCGGGCGGCATCCCGGTGCTCGCGCATCCGGGGCGCTATGGACTCAAGCCCCTCGCTCGTGCGACCCTTCTGGAATCGTTCAAGAGCCTCGGTGGCGAGGCGATCGAGGTGGTGACCGGCAGTCACCGTCCCGAGGAATACGCCACCTGGCGACGCGTGGCCGAGGAATACGGGTTCATGGCCTCCCGCGGCGCCGATTACCACGGGCCGGGCGAAAGCCCGGTGGAGCCGGGGCGGCTGCCGCCGCTTCCCTCGACGCTCACCCCCGTGTGGACCCAGTGGGCGCACTAGCCGCATAGCCGCCCGGTAGAGACGGGTGGCCGGAAAGGCGCCCGGCACCTGAGGCAACGACAACGAATCGCTCGCCATCCGTCCCGGATGCGCGAAGCGCAATTCCAGACGAGAGAATGGCGCAGTTCTTCGAGGTTCACCCGGAAAACCCGCAGCCGCGCTCCATCCGGGCGGCCGTCGAGATCATGAAGGCGGGGGGCGTGATCGCCTACCCGACCGACTCCTGCTACGCCCTGGGCTGCCGCATCGGGGACAAGGCGGCGATGGAGCGGATCCGGCGCATCCGCAACGTGGACGAGCGCCATCACCTCACGCTCATGTGCCGGGACCTCTCGGAAGTGGGCCAGTTCTCGAAAGTGGACAACATCCAGTACCGTCTCATCAAGGCGAACACGCCGGGCAACTACACCTTCATCCTGAAGGCGTCCCGCGACGTGCCGCGCCGCCTCCTGCATCCGCGGCACACGATCGGCGTGCGCATCCCGGACCACCCGGTCCCGCTCGCGCTCATCGCGGAGCTGGGCGAGCCCATGCTCTCCTCGACCCTCATCCTGCCGGACCACGGCGTGGCGCTGAACGACGCCGAGGAGATCCGCGCCCACCTGGACCACGTGCTCGACGGCATCTTCGACGCGGGTGCCTGCGGCCTCGAGGTCACGACGGTGATCGACATCTCGGGCGACAAGCCCGTGCTCCTGCGCGAAGGCAAGGGCGACATCCGTCCCTTCGGCTTCGTGAAGACGGCGCTGCACTGATGAACGCGCAGGACATCGTCCTCTACATCGCGATCAACGCGATCCCCCTCGTCTTCGCGATCACGCTGCACGAGGCGGCGCACGGTTACGTGGCCGGGATGTTCGGCGACCGCACCGCCTGGATGCTGGGTCGGGTGAGCCTGAACCCGGCCCGGCACATCGATCCCATCGGAACCATCGCCGTCCCGCTCGTGATGCTGGTGCTCTCGAGCGGCGGCTTCATGTTCGGCTGGGCGAAGCCCGTCCCGGTGAACTTCGAGAACCTGCGCCGCCCGAAGCAGGACATGCTCTGGGTCGCCGCGGCCGGGCCGGGCGCCAACCTGCTCATGCTCGTCATCTGGCTGCTCGTGGCCAAGGGGCTGCTGCTCTCCGGCGGCTCGGGCATGGCGTGGGAGTTCTGGATCCGCGTCGCCGACGCCGGGATCATCTGGAACATCAGCCTCGCCATCCTCAATCTCTTCCCGCTGCTGCCGCTCGACGGCGGCCGCATCCTCGTGAGCCTGCTGCCGGGCCGCCTCGCCTACGCGTACTCGCGCCTGGAGCCGTACGGGATGTTCATCCTGCTGTTCCTGGTGGCCACCCCGATCCTGGGCTGGATCCTCGGCCCCATCATGGCCGGCGCGCGCCACGCCGCCTATTCCCTCCTCGGCACCTGAAGACTCCCCCGACCATGTTCCAGGACCGCGTCCTCTCCGGCATGCGCCCCACGGGCCAGATGCACCTCGGCCACTACCACGGCGCCCTCAAGAACTGGGTGCGGCTGCAGAACGAGTACCCGTGCTACTTCTTCGCGGCCGACTGGCACGCCCTCACCTCGCACTACGAGGACCCGTCGGTCATCGAGACCACGGTGTGGGACATGTTCGTCGACTGGCTCGCGGCCGGCCTCGATCCGTCGAAGGCGACGCTGTTCGTGCAGTCGCGCGTGCCGCAGCACGCCGAGCTCACGCTGCTGCTCTCGTTCTTCACGCCTCTTGCCTGGCTGGAACGCGTGCCCACCTACAAGGACACGGTCGACAAGCACGCCGAGCACGGCCGCGACCTCACCACCTACGGCTTGCTGGGCTATCCGCTCATGCAGGCCGCCGACATCCTCATCTACCGCGCCAACCGCGTGCCCGTGGGCGAGGACCAGGTCTCGCACATCGAGGTCACGCGCGAGATCGCGCGGCGCTTCAACCACCTCTTCGGGCGCGAGAAGGGCTTCGAGGAGCGGGCCGAGGCCGCCGTGAAGAAGATGGGCCCGAAGAAGGCCAAGCTCTACCGGATGCTGCGCACGCGCTTCCAGGAGCAGGGCGACGAGGCCGCGCTCACGGAGGCGCGCGAGCTCGTGGGCGACGTGCAGAACCTCTCGCTGGGCGACAAGGAGCGGCTCTTCGGCTTCATCGAGGGCGGCGGCCGCATGATCCTCGCCGAGCCCGACGCGCTCCTCACCGAGACGCCCAAGCTACTGGGCCTGGACGGCCAGAAGATGTCGAAGAGCTACGGCAACGCGATCCTGCTGCGCGACAAGCCGGACGAGGTCGCGAAGAAGGTGCGCACGATGCCGACGG
The DNA here is from genome assembly GCA_964587315.1 of uncultured Lysobacter sp. Classification (GTDB taxonomy): domain Bacteria; phylum Pseudomonadota; class Gammaproteobacteria; order Burkholderiales; family Usitatibacteraceae; genus FEB-7. The sequence continues at coordinate 4,301 of CAZPLW010000169.1, read as the reverse complement.
ACCCGGCGCGCGTCCGGCGCACGGACCCGGGAGACCCCGCCAAGTGCCCCGTGTGGAACCTGCACCAGGTCTATTCCTCGCAGGACACGCGCGACTGGGTGGTGAAGGGATGCAAGAGCGCGGGCATCGGGTGCCTGGAGTGCAAGCAGCCGGTGATCGACGCGGTGAACGCGGAGCTGGGCCCCATCCGCGAGCGGGCGGCGGGCTACGAGGAGGATCCGCCGCTCGTGCGCTCGATCATCCAGGACGGGTGCGAGAAGGCTTCCGATCTCGCGGAAGAGACGATGCGGGACGTGCGCGAGGCCATGGGCCTCAATTACAGCTGACGGCCCGCGCTTGGCGCCGGGCCGCTTCAAGGCGGGGGAACCGCAGATGAACGCAGATGTACGCGGATTGACGATGACGACGAGGGTTCGGCCGGGGCTGGCATCGGCCGCGCTGGCGCTTGCGTTCGCGCTCGTGCCGGCGGCCCATGCGGCGACGCCGGTGCCCGCGGGCAAGTGGAGCTTCGTGTTCACGGACAAGAAGGGCCGCGCCGACCGCCCGATGCGCGTGTACACGTACCGCCCGCGGCAGTGCGACGAGAAGTGCCCGATCCAGTTCGTCATGCACGGCGCCTCGCGCACGGCCTCGAACTACCGCGACTACTGGGAGCTGCTGGCGGACCGCTACGGCCTGCTCATCATCGCCCCGGAGTTCTCCGCCAAGGACTGGCCCGGGAAGAGCTACAACCTGGGCGACGTGGACTCGTCGCAGGACCGCGAGAAGTGGGGCTACTCGGTGATCGAGCACCTCTTCGACGAGATGCGCGACGGGCAGAAGGACTACCGCATCTTCGGGCACTCGGCGGGGGCGCAGTTCGTGCACCGCCTGCTCTTCCTGCTGCCGGACAACCGCGCGTCCGTCGCGATCATGGCGAACGCCGGCTGGTACACGATGCCGGAATGGCGCGGCGACAAGGCCGCGTTCAAGTGGCCGTACTCGCTCGTCGATTCGCCCTCCGGCGAGGCGGCGCTGCGCAAGGCGCTCGAGCGAAGGGCCTGGGTGATCCTGGGCGAGGCCGACACGGACCCCGACCACGACCAGCTCGACAAGTCGGAAGGCGCGATGAAGCAGGGCACGAACCGGCTCGAGCGCGGCGAGAACTTCTTCGGCGCCGTGACCTCCGCCGCGTCCACGCTCGGCGTGAAGCTCGGCTGGCAGCTCGCCTACGTGCCCGGCGTGGGCCACGAGGGCCAGAAGATGTCGCGCGCCTCGGCCGAGATCGCCTACGGGACGAGGAAATGACGGTGGCGGCCGCCAACGACCCGCTCGTCGCCGAAGCCCAGGCCGGCCTCGACCTCGCATTGCCCGTCGCGAAGATCCGCGGCGAGCCGATGGCGCAGCTGCCCTCGGACCTCTACATCCCGCCCGAGGCGCTGTCGGTCTTCCTCGACACGTTCGAGGGCCCGCTCGACCTGCTGCTCTACCTCATCCGCCGCCACTCGCTCGACGTGCTCGACATCCCGATGGCCGAGCTCACGCGCCAGTACATGGAATACGTCGAGATGATGCGCACCCAGCAGCTCGAGCTCGCCGCCGAGTACCTGCTGATGGCCGCGCTCCTCATCGAGATCAAGTCGCGCATGCTGCTGCCGCGACCGAAGCGCGACGACCAGGCCGAACCCGAGGACCCGCGCGCGGAGCTCGTGCGCCGCCTCCTGGAGTACGAGCGGATGAAGAAGGCCGCGCACCTGCTGGGCGAGGCGCCCGTGGCCGGCCGCGACTTCTCGGTGGTGGAGGTCTACATCGAGCAGTCCCTCGCCGAGCACATGCCGGGCGTGGCCATCGCGGACCTGTCGGAGGCCTGGCGATCGATCCTCGCGCGGGCGAAGATGACCCGGCACCACAAGATCACGCGCGAGCAGCTCTCGGTTCGCGCGCACATGAGCCGCATCCTGCGCGAGCTGGGCGGTGGCGCGTTCACCGAGTTCTCGCTGCTCTTCAAGCCCGAGGAGGGCGTGCCCGTCCTCGTGGTGAGTTTCCTCGCCCTGCTCGAGCTCGCCCGCGAGTCCCTCATCGAGATCACGCAGCAGAGCGCCTTCGAACCCATCTACGTGCGCCTGAAGAGCGAGCGCGCGGCCCTCACGATCACCTGACCATGACCGAAGAGATCCTCGACACGGCCGAGTCGCCGCAGCCGGAACCGGCCCGCGAGCCCCTCGACCTCACCCTCGTGAAGCGCGTGCTCGAGGCGGCGCTGCTCTCCGCCAACGAGCCCCTCGGGATCGCCCCGCTCAAGCGCCTGTTCGGCGGCGAGCTGGATGCGGACAGCCTGAGGAAGATCCTCGACGAGATCCGCGAGGACTGGGCCGAGCGCCCCGTCGAGCTCACCTCGGTGGCCTCGGGCTGGCGCTTCCGCGTGCGCCCCGACTACCAGAAGTACCTCGACCGCATCTCGAGCGACAAGGCGCCGCGCTACTCGCGCGCCGTGCTCGAGACGCTCGCCATCATCGCGTACCGCCAGCCGGTGACGCGCGGCGACATCGAGGACATCCGCGGCGTGGCCGTCTCGCCGCCCACCCTCAAGGCGCTCGAGGAGCGCGGCTGGATCGACGTCGTCGGCCACCGCGAGACCCCGGGCCGCCCGGCGCTCTTCGCGACGACGCGCAAGTTCCTGGACGACCTGAACCTGCGCTCCCTCGAGGAGCTGCCCGCGCTCGAGGAGCTGCAAAGCACCCTCGACGCGAACTTCGAGGCGGCCCCCGCCGCCCCGATGCAGGAGAGCCTGCTGGACGAAGCCCACGAGGCGGATTCCGGCGAGGCGCCCTCCGAACCACCGGCCGAAGGCACGGCCGTCCCCCCGAGCGACACACCCCCCTCAAGCGGGGCCGACGCGCCCCCGGAAGATACGGAGCAACCCCATGCGGGATAGACCCCCACGCACGCCGCGCCTGGACTGGCCCGGCGGCATCGTGCCGGAATGGGCCAAGGCCCCGGCGAACGCGCGCAAGCGCACCGGCAAGAAAGGCCCCGGCGGCAAGGCCGCGGGCAAGCGCGAGCGCCTGCAGAAGGTGATGGCGCAGTCGGGCTACGGCTCGCGGCGCAACGTCGAGATCCTCATCGCGCAGGGCCACCTCGTCATCAACGGCCAGCTCGCGAAGCTGGGCGACCAGGTGGGGCCGGGCGATCGCGTGAAGCTCGACGGCAAGCTCATCCACCTGCGCTTCGGCGAGCAGCTGCCGCGCGTGCTGCTCTACCACAAGCCCGAGGGCGAGATCTGCACGCGGGACGACCCGGAGGGCCGTCCCACCGTCTTCGACAAGCTGCCGCGCCTGAGCAACTCGCGCTGGGTGTCGGTGGGCCGCCTCGACTTCAACACGAGCGGGCTGCTCATCTTCACGACGAACGGCGACCTCGCCAACCGGCTGATGCACCCGAGCTTCGAGGTCGAGCGCGAGTACGCCGTGCGCCTGGTGGGCCAGCTCACGCCGGACCAGTTCGCGCTGCTCACGGGCGAGGGCGTGGACATCGACGGCGACAAGTGCCATTTCGACCGGCTCGAGGACCGCGGCGGCGAGGGCACGAACCACTGGTACCACGTCGTGCTTCGCGAGGGAAAGAACCGCGAGGTGCGCCGCATGTTCGAGGCCGTGGGCCTCATGGTGAGCCGCCTCATGCGCGTGCGCTACGGGCCCGTCGAGCTGCCCGCGTTCCTCAAGCGCGGCATGAGCCGGGACCTGGCGGAGGACGACGTCGCCAACCTCATGGCCTTCGCGGGCATGGGCGAGAGCGAGGAGGAGAGCGACGAGGACGGCGAGGAGGTGTTCATGCCGGGCAACGTCGCGACCGGCGAGGAGGAGGCGGAGCCCGAGGACGACTACGACGACGCGGACGACCGCCAGCCCGCGTTCCTGATGGAGGGCTACGCCGACAAGGACGATCCGGTCGACGAGCTCGACGATGATCGCCAGCCGGACTTCGAGCGGCTGCCGGGATTCAACCGCGCCACGGGCACGATGGGATTGCCCGCCGGCCACCGCGGCGTGCACTGGGCCTCGGGAGAGAAGCCCGTCGGCCCGGCCGGAGGCGCCGGAAGCGGCCACAAGAAGGCCCGCGGCAGCAAACCGCGCGGCAAGAAGCCTGGCGGCAAGCCGATGGGGCAGGGCCAGGGCCGGCCGGCGGGACAAGGGCAAGGCAGGCCGATGGGGCAGGGCCATGGCGCGCCGATGCAGGCGCGCAGCGAGCGCCAGCCGGGGCAGGTCGTCGAAGGGCCGCCGGGCGCGCAGGCGCCGGGCAAGAACAAGAAGCGCCGCCGTCGC
>CAZPLW010000168.1:0-9746 GCA_964587315.1 uncultured Lysobacter sp. | reverse complement strand
TGCGGCGAAGGCGGCCGCGCAGGCCGCGAGGAGGAGGGCGGCCGCGAGCAGGACGCGCGGGTACGCCGGCACGCGCGGGCGCTCGTCGAGGCGCTCGGGCGAGGCGAGCCGGTCGAGCGCCGTCTTGCGAAAGAGCGAGGAGTCGCGCGACGCCATGGGCCCGCTAGCCCGCGAGGCGCTTGAGCATCCGGTCGAAGCGGGCGCCGGCCAGGTGGACGTTGTCCAGCAGGTCGTCGGTCAGCTCGTCCTTCGCGTGCTCGTCCTCGTCGTTGGTGCCGTAGCCCATGCGGCGCGTGGTGCTGCGCAGGCGGCTCGCGAGGAACACGCAAAGCGCGCGGTAGAAGCGCGCGGCGAAGGCGGGGTCCTGCGCGGTCTTCGTGCGCACCTTGTCGTCGGGGATGCGCAGGAAGGTCGCGTCGCTCGAGACGCGCACGGAGACCGCGGTGGGCGCGGGATCGACGAGCGACATCTCGCCGACGATCTCGCCCGAGCCCATCTGCGCGAGCGCGGTGCCGTCGGCCGTGTGCACCGTGACCGCGCCGTCGAGCACGAACCAGATGCTGTCGAGCCGCGCGCCCAGGGGCACGAGCACCTCGCCGGCGGGCATCGAGATGCGCTCGCCCGCCTTCCCGAGCCAGTCCACGTCGCCGTCGGTCAGTTCGCTGAAGATGAGCAGGACTTTTCGCATGGTGCTTTCCCCTGGATGCCGCGCGGCGCGCATCGGGCCGCCCCGATTGCGTCGGAGTGTATCCCAGCGGGGAGAGGGCGCGGCGATATACTCCCGGACATGGACACCGACTTCGATGCGCTCAAGGCCTGGCGCAAGCAGGAGCGGACGCGGCTCGTCGCCGCCCGCGAGGCCGTGGATCAACCGACCCTGCTGCAATGGCGCGAGCGCATGGACGAATGCCTCGAGCGGCGCTTTCCGGACCTGGCGAAAGGCGTCGTCGGCTTCTGCTGGCCCATCAAGAACGAGTACGACGCGCGCTACGTCGCCAAGCGCCTGCGCGCGCGCGGGGCGGTCACGGCGATGCCGGTGGTGGTCGCGCCCAGGACGCCTCTCGTCTTCCGCGAGTGGCACCCCGGCGTCGAGCTGGCGATGGGCGCGCTCGACATTCCCTACCCGAAGGATTCGCGCGAGGTCATCCCCGACTGGGTGCTGCTGCCCATGAACGGCTGGGACGGCGAAGGCTACCGGCTGGGCTACGGCGCCGGGTTCTTCGACCGCACGCTCGCGAGCTTCGCCAAGCGCCCGTTCGTGATCGGCGTGACCTTCGAGCTCGCGCGCATGGACACCGTGAAGCCGCAGTCGTGGGACATCCCCGTCGACTGCGTGCTCACCGAGCGGGGCCTGTACCGGCGAGGGGCCGACGGCCGGCTCGCCTTCGAGGGCGCGTAGCGCGGGGCGCGGCCCGCGCGCCCCGGAATTGACCTGTCGCAAGGCGTCGGTCCGCGGCCGCCGGAACATGGAAGCTCGAGGCCCGGAAGGGCTGCGATCGCGGAGGGTTCCGCCATGAGCGTCTCGAAGACGAAGACCGCCTCGCCCGTCGCCTGGCTCGCCCTGGCCCTCGCCACCGCGGCGTGCGCGCCTCCCGCCGAGCCTCCCGCGCCGTCGGCGTCGTCCGACGGCTGGCTTTCGTTCGAGGGCACCTGGAGCGGCGCGGGAACGCGCACGCGACTCGAGCTCGGCGGCGATCGCAAGAGCGCGCTCGTCGACCTGCGCGGAACGATGCTTCTCGCCGGGGCCGGGCGTCCGGGCGCGGGCTTTCGCGCCGACGTCATCGCGCTCACCGACAGCGCGACCGGGCTCGTCGGCCGCAGCGTCTGGACGGACGAGCGTGGCGACCGCGTCTTCAGCGAGCTGAAGGGCGAGGGCACGGCGGAGAAGAATCGCATCACGGGCACCTTCCTGGGCGGCACGGGCCGGTATGCCGGCGTCACGGGCGACTACGAGTTCTCGTGGCGTTTCGTCATGGAAGGCGAGGACGGATCGGTGCAGGGGCGCGCGGCGGGGCTCAAGGGCCGCTTTCGGGTGGCATCCGGCGCACCGGGAGCACGGCCATGACTGCCGGCCTGCTGCTCAAGCGCGCGGCGCCCCTCGCGATCGGGCTCGCCCTGTGGTTCACGCCCGTCCCGGCCGGTCTCACGGCCTCGTCGTGGCACCTGTTCGCGGTCTTCGTCGCGGCGATCGCGTGCGTGCTCCTGGGGGCCTTCCCGCTGCTCACGGCCTCCATGATCGCCGCGGGCACGGTGGTGCTCACCGGGACCATCACGCCGGCCCAGGCGTTCTCCGGGTTCGCCAACTCGAGCGTGCTGCTCGTCGTGATCGCGTTCATCGTCGCGCAGGCGGTGGTGAAGTCCGGGCTGGGGCGGCGCATCAGCCTGTTCATGGTGAGCCGCTTCGGCGGATCCTCCCTGGGCCTCGCGTACAGCCTCGTGCTTACCGACGCGGCCATCGCGCCCGCCTTCCCGAGCAACACGGCGCGCGGCGGCGTGCTCTTTCCCATCGTGCTGTCGGTGGCGCAGGGCGCGGGGTCGCGTCCCGACGACCCCCAGGGCCGGCGGCTCGGCGGCTACCTCATGTTCTGCACCATGTGCGGCATCGCCGTGTCGTCCGCCCTGTGGATGACGGCCACCTCCGCCAACCCGATCGGCGTGCAGCTCGCGCGGCAGGCGGGCGTGCAGATCGGGTTCGGCTCGTGGCTCCTGGCCTCGTGCGTCCCGGCGCTGCTCGCGATCGGCCTGCTGCCGCTGTTCGTGGCGAAGCTCTTCCCGCCGGGCGTGGGCGCGACGCCGGAAGCCCCCGCGGCGGCGCGCGCCGAGATCGCCGGGATGGGCCCGATGTCGCGCGACGAGTGGATCACGGCCTCGACCTTCGTCGTGATGGTGGCCGGCTGGGTCTTCGCCGACAAGCTCGGGCTCAACGTGACCAGCATCGCGTTCATGGGGTTCGGGGCCCTGCTGCTCGCGGGCGTGCTCACGATGGACGACATCTCGAAGCAGGGCGACACGCTCGCGACCTTCCTGTGGCTCGCGGTCCTCTTCGCGCTGAGCGGGCAGCTGAACGAGCTGGGCTTCATGGGCTACGCGGGCGAGCGCCTCGCCGCCGGCCTGGGCGGGCTCTCGTGGCCCGTCCTGTACGTCACGCTGGTGGCGATCTACGTCGCCATCCACTACCTGTTCGTGAGCCAGTCCTCGCAGGTGCTCGCCCTCCTGGGCGTCTTCCTCGACGTGGGCGTGCGCGGCGGGGTGCCCGCGCCGCTCATGGCCTTCGGCCTGCTCTTCGCGAGCAGCTACTTCTCGGTGATCACGCCGCAGGGCGGCAGCCAGAACGTGATCTTCGTCGCGAGCGGCTATCTCACGCAGCGCGAGCTCTACAAGATGGGCCTCATCGTGACCCTCGCCTTCCTCGCGGTGTTCCTGCTGGTCGGGACGCCTTGGGTATTATTCGTCACGCGCTGAAGCGGCTGGACCGGCGTTCCCCCTTTTCCCCACACCCAGGAGTTCCGCATGAAATCGAAATCCTCTCTCGCGCTCGCGCTGGTCGCGGCCGCCTTCGTCCTTCCCGTGCAGGCGCAGCCCGCCGCGCCCAGCGGCAGCGCCGTCGTCGCGAGCGAACCCGGCAAGGCCGTGGCCGCCGCCACCGTCGAAGTCTCGGCGCAGGTCGCCGCGATCGACAAGGCGACGCGCACCGTGACGCTCAAGACCGCCAAGGGCGAGTCGCACGACGTCGTCGCCGGACCCGAGGTGAAGAACTTCGACCAGATCAAGGTCGGCGACACGGTCACCGTGCGCTACCTCGAGGCGCTCACCCTGGAACTGCGCAAGTCCACGGCCAAGGCGCCCGCCGAGCCCGTCATCCGCGAGGAAGCGGCCAAGGCCAAGCCGGGCGAGAAGCCCGCGGCGGCCGGCGCGCGGCAGGTGAGCCTCACGGCGCAAGTGACGGCGGTCGATCCCGCGAAGAAGACGATCTCGCTGAAGGGCCCGAAGGGCAAGGTCGTCACGCTCGACGTGCGCAATCCCGAGCAGTTCAAGGTGGTGAAGGTGGGCGACCTGGTGGACGTGACGTACACCCAGGCGCTCGCGGTCGCCGTGGTGCCGACGCCGAAGGCCGACGCGCCGAAGAAGGCCGAGACGCCGAAGAAATAGGCCTCGAGCCTGCCGGGGCCGTGCCTTCGCCTCTGGCGAGGGCGGCCCTGGCGCCCTGAGGGAGGTGCCGACTCGCCGGACAGGCCGCGGGCTCGGGATCGCACCCGTCATCCGGCACGCCCGAGGGACCCCCATGAATTTCCTGCTCCGCACGATCGCTTGCCTGCTCGCGCTGCTGGCGCCCGTCGTCGCCTCGGCGGTCACCCTGACCATCATTCCGGCGGCGCCCCGTTCGCTGGAACCGGTCTATGTGCGAATCTCGCCCGAGGGCGGCCCGGTCATTCCCGGCGTCAACGTCGACAATATCGGCATCATCGCCGGTCAGGTCGAGGGCATGGCGGGTGCGGTCATCTCGGTCAACTATGCAACCTTGGCCAGCTTCGGTGGCAAGAAACCGGGAGATGTCTTTCTGGGTCGGTTGCCGCCGGGCACTTACTTCGTCATGGTTCGTGGGATGCTCGGGAACTCCACCACGACCTTCACCGTGGCGAGCCCGCCACCGCTGCCGGGCTTCAACTCGATCGAGGTAGTTCCCGACGCGAACTACCCGCCGTCGGTCAATTACTCGGACCACTGGTGGAATCCCGCTCAATCCGGGTGGGGAATCAGCATCGTCCAGGGGCCGACGAACCTGATCTTCGCGACCTGGTTCGACTACGACGGGTTCGGGGATCCCATTTGGTACACGCTTCAGCCGGGCGGATGGCGTCAGTCCCTGGCGGGTCCCGAGTACGTCGGCCCGATCATCCGGACGTCCGGCCCGCCCTCGGGCGGCGCCTACAACCCGGCGCTCGTCACCGAAACGGTGATCGGTACGGGCACGCTCTCGTTCAATGGGCTTCACGATTCTGGCCAGTTCACCTACACCATCGGCGGCGTCACGAAATCGCGCCCCATCCACCGGTTGCGGATCGAATAGGGCGATCGGGCAGGCAGCGACAGGTCACGGTCGCCTGGGCCGAAGTGACCAGGACCGCGCCATTCCGTGGTGCCGGGAGGGGGACTCGAACCCCCACGATGTTGCCACCGGCGGATTTTGAGTCCGCTGCGTCTACCGGTTCCGCCATCCCGGCCGGGAGGTGAGCGGCAATTATAGACGGGTGCCTCGCGCGCGCCGGCCGGAAGGCCCTCGCGCGACGCCTATAATTCCGCCCGTGCGCCTCTCCGACTTCGATTTCGACCTCCCCCCCGAACTGATCGCGCAGCATCCCGCCGCCGAGCGCGGCGCGAGCCGCCTGTTGCATGTCGCCGACGACGGCGCGATCGTCGACCGGATGTTCCGCGACCTGCCCTCGCTCCTCGCGCCGGGCGACCTGCTCGTGTTCAACGACACGCGCGTGGTGAAGGCGAGGCTGCGCGGACGCAAGGACACCGGCGGCGAGGTGGAGGCGCTCGTCGAGCGCGCGCTGTCGGACGACACCGCGCTCGCCCACGTGCGCGCGAGCAAGACGCCGCGGACCGGCCGCCGCCTCGTCTTCGCGCCCGGCGTCGAGGCCGAGGTGACGGGGCGCCGCGACGATCTCTTCGCGCTGCGCTTCCACGCGGGCGGCCTCACGGTCCACGAGGTGCTGGAAGCCCACGGCGAGGTGCCGCTCCCGCCCTACATCACGCACGTGCCCGGCGACGAGGACGTCTCGCGCTACCAGACGGTGTACGCGGCGGTGCCGGGCGCCGTCGCGGCGCCCACCGCGGGCCTGCACTTCGACGAGGCGATGCTCGCGAGCCTCGCGGCGACGGGCGTCGCCTCGGCGCGCGTCACGCTGCACGTGGGCGCGGGCACCTTCCAGCCGGTGCGCGGCGACGACATCTCGGCGCACGTGATGCACGAGGAGTGGTACAGCATTCCCGAGGCGACGGTGGCCGCCGTCGCGAAGGCGAAGGCGAGCCAGGGCCGCGTGATCGCCGTGGGCACGACGACCCTGCGCGCGCTGGAATCGTCGGCGGCTTCCGGGACGTTGCGCGCGGGCGCCGCCGAGACGCGGCTTTTCATCGTCCCGGGCTTCGCGTTCCGGGTCGTGGACCGGCTCGTCACCAATTTCCACCTGCCGAAATCGACGCTCCTCATGCTGGTATCCGCTTTCTCGGGCGGGGATCCGATCCGCCGCGCCTACGCGCACGCGGTGGAGCGCCGCTACCGGTTCTTCAGCTACGGCGACGCGATGCTCCTGGATCGGAGCACGGCGCCCGGCTAGGTCCATCCAGCCACTCGCCGAGGATGGCGAGCAGCCCTTCGATCCAACGGGCTATCGAGCCCGGCTCGTCCGGCGTGTCCGGTCTCATCGCGCTCCCCCTCAGCAGTCGTTGGCCACGCAGGGCAGGGCGCCCTCGCGCAGGGTGACCCACACGCGCTCCACCGCCTGCACGACGGTGCGGCCGGCGCGGGAGACCACGAAGGTCTCGCCGGAGCGGACCACGAAATCCTTTCGCTCGCCTTCCTCCGTGATCCAGACGCGGCCGCCGGTGGGTTCGATGAGCGCGCCGCAGGCGTCGTCGAGGCTGACGACCTGGCCGGGTTCGAGGGCGAGACGGGGCATGTCGAGGACGAGGTGCATGGCGATCTCCTTGCTGGATGCGCTCCGGGAATGCAGAATGCCCCCGGAACGGCGCCATTCTCCCGGCGGGGCCGGGACGCCGCAAACGAGAACGGGGAATGCCCTGCATGAGCTGCACGCATGCATAGTCCGAACCGCCCGCTGCCGCCGCTCGACCTCGTCCGGGGCTTCGATGCGGCCGCGCGCCACCTGTCGTTCACGCTCGCGGCCGCGGAGCTCTTCGTCACGCAGTCGGCCGTGAGCCGGCAGGTGCAGGCGCTGGAGGAATTCCTCGGCGTGAAGCTCTTCGAGCGGCGCCACAAGGCCCTGTCGCTCACGCCCGCGGGCCGCGCCTACGCGCAGGCGGTCGCCGTCGCGCTCGGGCAGCTTCGCGCCGCCACGCGGGAAGCGCGCGACTCGGCGAGGGCCCACGTGCTCACCGTCACCTCGACCATCTCCTTCGCCTCGCTCTGGCTCGTGCCGCGCCTCGCCCGCTTCCGTGCCGCCCATCCCGGCGTCGACGTGCGCATCGCGGCCACGCACGAGGTCCTCGACCTGGAGCGCGAGGGGATCGATCTCGCCGTCCGGGACGTCCCTTCCGGCCGGGAACCGGTGGGCTCCGTGCGGCTCGTGGGCGAGCGGATGGTGCCGGTCGCGAGCCCCGCCTACCTGCAGGCGGCGAAGGCGCCGCTCGACAAGCCCGCGGACCTCGCGAACCACGTGATGCTCCTGCTTCACGACCCGCAGGGGCGCTGGCCCTGGCTCACCTTCGCCGCCTGGCTCGAGGCCCACGGGCTCGCGGGACTGGTGCCGCGCAGCTCGCTCACCTACGACCAGTACGACCAGGTGCTGCACGCGGCGCTGCACGGCCAGGGGGTCGCCATCGGCCGGCGCTCGCTCATCGAATACCTCCTGGACGAGGGGCGGCTCGTGGCGCTCTTCGGCGAGGGGGCCAGCATCCCCCGGGCGCTGCACGCGATCTACGCGCCTCACGCGGTCGAGCGTCCCGAGGCGAAGGCGTTCGTCGCCTGGATGAAGGAGGAGATCGGCCGGGACGGCAAGGTCTCCCCGGCCCGGGCGCCTGCCGCAAGGCGGCGCCGGGCGGATTGACCCATCTCAGGGCACGCGCCGGGGGGCCGCCTTATAATCCGTCCTTCCCAAGAACAGCCGCCGGCGCCCCAACGACCGGACGGTCGGAAAGGCCCGAGATCTCCGTGGACGAAGTGACGTCGACCCTGGCGCGCGCGCCGGGCCTCGCTGCGGGTTTCGTCCGCGCGACGATCGACTGCCCCCACCCCTTCGCCCTGCCCTCCCGGCTGGGCGCCGACGCCCCCTTCGTGCCGCAGGCCGGCTGGTCCGATTCGCACGACGGCGGCGTGCGCTGGCTGGCGCTGGGCGAGCTGGACGCCATCGAGGCCCCGGCCGGCAGCGGTCCCGAGGTCGCGCTCGCGGCCATCGACCGCGTCCGCGAACGGCTCAAGGTCCTGTCGAGCTTCGCCCCCGATCCCTCGCTCGTGCGCTACGTGGGCGGACTCGCGTTCGACCCGCGCGACCGCGCCCGGGAGGACTGGCCCGAAGGCATCGCCGCGCGCTTCGTGCTGCCGCGCATCCTCGTGCGCGAGTCGGGCGGCCGCGCGGACGTGATCGTGATGGGCACGCCGGAGGCCGAGGCGAGGGCGTTGCTCGCGAAGCTCGAGCAGGCCGCCGCGCAGCCCTGCGCCGAGGCGCAGCCGATTTCCATGCGCCGCCTGGCCGACCCGGAGGCGCGCGGGCGCTGGACGGACGCGGTGCGCGCGGCGCTCGCCGCCATCGACTCGGGCGAGCTGCGCAAGGTCGTCCTCTCGCGCGACATCGTGCTCGAGGCGGAAGAGGCCATCGACGCGTGGGCGCTGCTGCGCCTGGTCGACCGCCGCGATCCCCACGGCCTGCGCTTCTGCCTGCGCTTCTCGGGCGAGGCGGCCTTCGTCGGCGCGACGCCGGAGCGGCTCGTCTCGCAGCGCGCGGGCGCGATCGCCTGCGACTGCCTGGCCGGCACCAGCGTGCGCGGCGTGACGCCGCAGGAGGAGACGCGCAACGCCGCGGCGCTCCTCGCGAGCGAGAAGGACGGGCGCGAGCACCGCATCGTGCTCGAGGAGATCCTCGAGGCCATCGCGCCGCACGTGCAGGACCTCGAATCCCCCGCGACGCCGCGCATCCTCGCGCTCGCGGAAGTGCAGCATCTCTGGAGCCCGATCCGCGCGCGCCTTCGCGAAGGCACGGGCATCGGCGCGGTCGTCGCGAGCCTGCATCCCACGGCGGCCGTCGGCGGCTCGCCCCGCGGCCGCGCGATGGACCTCATCCGCGACCTCGAGGGACGCCCGCGCGGCTGGTACGCGGGCCTCGTCGGCTGGATCGGCACGGACGCGTCCGATTTCGCGGTGGCCATCCGCTCGGGCATCGTGCGGGGCCGGCGCATGACGGCCTTCGGCGGCGCGGGCATCGTGCGCGGCTCCGACCCGGCGGCCGAGTGGGACGAGACCGCGCGCAAGGCCGCCTCGTTCATCCACCTGTTCGCGGAGCGCGCGTGACCCTGGGCGGCGCGGCCGTCGCTCCAGCCAACCTGCTCTGGGCCCGCGCCCTCGTCGAAGGCCTCGTGGCCGGGGGAACGCGCGAGGTGGTGCTGAGCCCGGGATCGCGGTCCTCGCCCGTCGCCTTCGCCCTCGCCGCCGAACCGCGCGTGCGGGTCCACGTGCAGGTCGACGAACGCTCCGCGGCCTTTCTCGCGCTCGGCCTCGCGAAGGCCACGGGCCGGCCGGTCGCGGCCGTGTGCACCTCCGGCACGGCGGCCGCCAACTTCCTTCCCGCGATGGCCGAGGCGTTTCTCGCCGGCGTGCCGCTCGTGGCCGTGACCGCGGATCGCCCGCCGGAACTGCGCGGCACGGGCGCGTCGCAGACGATCGACCAGGTCGGGCTCTTCGGCACGCACGCGCGCCATTTCCGCGACCTGCCGTGCCCGGGCGATGCGGGACTCGAATGCGCGGTGGCGGCGCTCGCCTCGCGCGAGGCGTGCCGCGCGGCGCTCGAAGG
>CAZPLW010000167.1:0-9794 GCA_964587315.1 uncultured Lysobacter sp. | reverse complement strand
GGCTGCGCGAGGGCGGCGGCCGAAGCGCAAAGGAGGGCGATCCCCAGGGCGAGAGGCTTCAAGCGGGACTCCGGAATCGGGAACGATTCGCATCGTCGGCGATTCCCCCCGACCCGGAACTGACGGCGACATTACAATCCCGTCATCGTCCCGGCGGATTGAACGCCGCGGTGCAGAATGGGGCGATTCCCGCGAGAGCAACAGTCCTTCCCATGAAGATCCTTGTCGTCGAAGACGAGCCGAAGACCGGCGATTACCTCAAGCAGGGCCTCACCGAAGCCGGCTTCGTCGTGGACCTCGCGCGTACCGGGCCCGACGGCGCTCACCTCGCGCTCACCGATGAGTACGACCTCGTGGTCCTCGACGTGATGCTGCCGGGCCTCGACGGCTGGGGCGTGCTGCGTTCCATCCGCACCGCCGGCAAGTCGATGCCGGTGCTCTTCCTCACGGCGCGCAACCAGGTCGATGACCGGGTGAAGGGCCTGGAACTGGGTGCCGACGACTACCTGCTCAAGCCTTTCGCGTTCTCCGAACTGCTCGCCCGCGTGCGCACGCTGCTTCGCCGGGGCCGGACCAAGGAACCGGAGACGCTTCGCGTCGCCGACATCGAGCTGGACCTGCTGCGCCGGCGCGTGGTGCGCGGCGGCAGGCGCATCGACCTCACCGCGAAGGAGTTCGCGCTGCTCGAGCTCCTGCTGCGCCGCCACGACGAGGTCCTGCCGCGCTCGCTCATCGCCTCGCAGGTGTGGGACATGAACTTCGACAGCGACACCAACGTGATCGAGGTCGCGGTCAGGCGGCTGCGCGCCAAGATAGACGACGGATTCGAGCCCAAGCTCATCCAGACGGTGCGCGGCATGGGCTACGTGCTCGAGACGCCGGATCCGGCGTGATCGCGCGGTCCGGGCGCCGCTCGCGGGACGCCGGCATCCGCCTGATGCGGCGCCAGTCGCTCACGCTGAGGCTCACCCTGCTCTTCGCGGCGGGGTCGATGGCCGTGCTGGTCGTGCTGGGTTACCTCGTGGGCGTCTCCGTGCAGCAGCATTTCGTCGAGATCGACCGCGACGAGTTGCTGGGCAAGGTGGAGCTCGTGCGCCACATCCTCGCGAAGACGCACACGAGCGCGGACTTCCAGGCCATTCCCACCCGGATGGACGACGCTTTCACCGGCCATCCGCATCTCTTCGTGCGCATTTCGGAAGCCGGGGGAAGGCTCCTCTTCGCGACCGAGCACGCGAGCTTTCCGGACGACCTCTTTCCCCTCACGCTGGCCTCGGCGCAGTCCGGGGCGCCCGACATCGTCAACTGGTCGCACGGCGGCCACGACTTCCGGGGCACGCGGGTGGCCGTGTCGACTCCCTACCCCGAGGCGCCGCTCGCCGTCGTCGCCGTGGCGATCAGCATCGACCACCACGTGACGTTCCTCGACGGATTCAAGCGCAAGCTGTGGATCTCGATCGCGCTATGCATCCTGGTGACGACGGCCCTGGGCTGGGTCGCGGCGGCCCGCGGGCTTTCGCGCATCCGCGAGATGGCCGCCGTCGCCCAGTCGATCAGCGCGAGCCGCCTGCATGACCGGCTGGACGTCGGGACCCTGCCGGCCGAGCTCGTCGGGCTCGCCACGGCGTTCAACGAGATGCTCGCCCGGCTGGAGGACTCCTTCCGCCGGCTGTCGGACTTCTCGTCGGATCTCGCGCACGAGCTGCAGACGCCGCTCAGCAACGTGATGACCCAGACCCAGGTGGCGCTCTCGCGCTCACGCACCGCCGACGAGTACCGCGAGGTGCTCTATTCGAACCTCGAGGAATGCGACCGCCTCGCCCGCACCATCGCGGACATGCTCTTCATCGCGAAGGCGGACAACGGTCTGATGCTGCCGCGGGTCGAAACGATCGACGTGGCGGCCGAAGTGCGGGGCCTCTTCGAGTACTACGACGCGCTGGTGGAGGAGCGGGCCATCACCCTCGCCTGCACCGGCGAGGGGCAGTGGCGGGGCGACCGGCTCATGGTCCGCCGCGCGCTCAACAACCTGCTCGCGAACGCGATCGCCCACTCGCCGCGGGACGGGTGCGTGTCGGTTCGCATCGAGCGTCCCGACGCGGCGACAACCAGCGTGAGCATCGAGAACAGGGGCGGAACGATCCCGGCGGAGCACCTGCCGCGGCTCTTCGACCGCTTCTACAGGGTCGACCCGGCGCGCCAGCGCACGAGCGGCGGTGCGGGGCTCGGTCTGGCCATCACGCAGTCCATCGTGCGCGCGCACGGCGGTGCGATCGACGTCACGTCCGCCGACGGGCTCACGATGTTCCGGATGCGCCTGCCGTCGCCCGCCGTCGGCTAGGGCATCCCGCGCCCCTCCGCCACGACGCGGGGGCCCGGCCAGCCGGCGATGGCGCGTCGGATGGCGGGCACGGCCGCCAAGCCGGCTTCCCGACCGACGCCCACCAGCAACGGGCGATTGGCGGGACCCACGGCACCGAGTCTGCGGATGTCGGGCGCGATGACGACATCGGCCCCCGCGAGTTCCGCACGGTTGAGGTTGTGTGTCATCACCTGCATGGTCTGGAAGAGCATGTCGACCGGGTTGCCCAGGCTCGCCTCATCCGGGGACCACGCGACGTTCACCGCGATGACCAAGTCCGCGCCAAGCTGGCGAGCCACGCGCACCGGCGTCGGCGCGGAGAGGCTGCCATCCACCAGCAGCCTGCCGCGTACCGAGACCGGCTCGAAGACGACCGGGATGCTGCTCGAGGCCCGCACTGCGGTGGCGAGACTGCCCCGGTTGAGCACGACGGTGTCGCCCGTCAGGGCGTTCGTCGCGACGGCCGCAAAGGGCACCGGCAGCGACTCGATCGAGCGATCGCCGCCGTGGCGACGGATGAAGTCCTCGACCTTTTCGCCGCCGACAAGTCCGCGCCGGGGAACGACGACGTCGGTGAGGACCGTCCAGTCCAGGTCGCGCGAGGCGATCTCGATGTCGCCTGCGCCCAATCCCGAGGCCGACAGGGCGCCGACCATACTGCCCGCGCTGGTGCCGACGATGAGTCCGGGATGGATGCCGGCGTCTTCCAGCGCCGCGATGACGCCGATGTGCGCGAAGCCGCGTGCCGCGCCGCTGCCGAGCACGAGCGCGACCCGTGGCGAGCCTTGCAGCGTGCGGGGCACCGCGAGCGTGCCGGGCGGATCGACTGCCTCCCGCGGGTCGCCGCGGTTCAGGAGAGTCGCCGCGGCGGGCGCGAAGGCAACCGCGCCCAGCGTCATGCAACCCGCCAGGGCTGTCGCAGCGGCGAACGCGGCGAGCCCGTGGGCGAGAGCTCGATCGGGTGCGGGAAGGGGCATCGGGATGCTCGCGACCGGCGAGCGATCGGGTTCCCGGCTACCAGGCCATAGGGCGAATGCGCGTCGTGCGCCCGCCGGGCATCTGGAGCATCGCGTCGCTCGGTGAAGCGAACACCATCGTGAAGGTGCCATCGTTTCCGACCTGCGAGGGCGGACGGTAGGAGCAGCTCGCGCACTGGCCGTTGCTGTAGCGATCGAGCGAGCCGGTGACCGTCATGCCATTGCCCGTGCTCACGGCACGGCCCACGCCGAGGTACCACATCGGCTCGCCGGAGGCGGTGTAGGCGAACATCGTCACCGCGATCACGCCGTGCTGCATCTGGATGTTGTACCCGGATCCGGACTCGTCCGGGTTCCACCACAGGCCCATCGTCGGCATGAAGGGCATCGCGGGAAGGATGCCGGCGCCCTGGGCGGGCGCGTTGGGCATCGTGTAGCCCGAGAGCATCGCGCTCGCGTCGGCGTCGTCGTAGCGGATCATACCGACGCCCGCGGCGTACCACACGTCGCGCGCGTAGCCGGAGCCGCGCTGCTCGCGGATGTGCAGCGCGTTCGTGAAGGTGCCCGCCGGCGTCGTGACGGTTTCCAGGGCCAGGGCGGAGTACGCGCTCGTGTAGCTCTGCGTGCCCATCATGCTGCCCGAGCCCATCACGCCGGCCCGCCACGTCTCGGCGTTCGCGTAGCCGCCGTTCATCATCGTCCCGGGCGTGAGCGGATTCTTCAGCATCCACTCCGCGTTCGTGAGGTTCATCATCGAATAGGACGTGCCCGCCGGGTTCGCGCCCGTGCCGCCGAAGTAGCGCATGCCGTCGGCGTCCATGCGGTAGAAGTCCGTCGCGTCCGTCGCGCAGGTCACGCCGACGTTGCACACGTAGGTCGTGTGCATCGCGGCGAGGCCCGTCTGGCCGGCCCACGTCTGCCCGGTGCGGACCGTCGCGGTGCCGGTCGCCCACGGCCCGCGCGAGAACACGTAGTCGTACCGGGCGCCATCGACCAGGGGAAAGTACGGGGATGTGGACAGCGGGCTTCCCGTCATCTGTGCCGCCAGGGGAGCGGACAGGGCGGAAAGCAGGACGGCGATCAAGGCACGTTTCATGGGGTTCTCCGATCCGTCGATCCGCGTCCGGCGTTTCGGCCGGGCCGCACGGTGGATCGGCAGGCAATCATCGACTGCGGGCGCCGCATGGCGGCGAGGAAGGTTCATATACTCCCACGAGTATATCCTTCCCGGTTGTCGCAACGCTTGCGAACTCGTCACGCCAGATCCTGTACCCGTCGAACGACGCTTCCTTGACGCCGCTCAAGACTTCCTTCCATGCCCGTACGGGTATGCCCTGCGGGATCAAGTCACTCGCCCGAAACTGACGACGAGATGACAGTCCTGACAGGATTGCCGCGCTCAATTCGCCGCCTTCGGCGTCGGCTCGGCCCGCATGCCGGGGGGGCAGAGGCGGGCGGATTGCGCGCCTGCCGGTTGGCGGACCACCGGCCAGTTCACTGGTGCGTCGGATGGAGCGTGCCTTTCTCGGTGATCGTGCGCCACACCGCATCGTTCTTCATGACGTACCTGGTGCCGTCGACGGCCTCCATCGTCACGCCGTCCCTCATCCGGACGCGATTGCCGGCGGCGTCTTCGTGATACGTCGTCCCGTCCTTCCGAAGGACCAGCCGGCCGCCGCCCTTGAGTGCCACCTGTGTATCGGCGGTGACGACCACCTTGGTCGCGGATGCCGGCGCGGCCGGTGCGGCCGCGTCGTTGCCCGCCGCCTGGGACGCGGACGCGAACGCGACCGCCGCGAAGAGGCCGGCCAGAAGCGGGGTGAACCTGCGAACTGCCGATTGCCGTTTGACGCTCACGTCCATTCTCCTTTGACATACATGACTTGCACGGGTCGATATTGCTCCTGCGTCGCTGAGTGACGCCTGACACCTGAATTACCGATTGGTCACCTGCCGGAAGGCGCGATGAATCCCGTGGTTGTCGCCCGTTCGCCGCATGACGTCACCTGGAGGCCGGGCGCGGATTGTCCGGCCCCCCAATCCGTCCGCGATGTAATGCGGGCGTCCCGAAGGTGAAAGGGCGCGCCTCGTAGAGTGGAAATCGTACGGACACCGTCCGGAACCGTTGCCCCGGCGGGGCAACCCACCCGAGAAGGAGATGAACATGCTGAAAACCGCAATGACGATCATCGCGCTCGTGACCGGCGCGCTTGCACTTCCTGCCGTGGCGGGGAACGGGCCGAACCACCCGGCCTGGAAGGCGCCCGCGAAAACCGCGCAGCCGCTGCCGCAATCGAACGACGCGAAGGCGGCGAGCACCAAGGGCGATCGATGGGTGTCGGGCGATTTCGAATTCGTCGGCGGGGAGGCCGGTTGGCAGCTCGTGCAACCCGCCTACACGCTGGCGAACGGCGCGATCGTCCACGCCGATCAATGCCCATTCAAGACGCGAACGGCGGCAGCCCTCGCGCCCATCGCCCCCGGTACCCTCCGCGACCAGTCGCCGGGCGCGTAGCGCCGGCGCGGCAGGCGGCAAGGCGTTCCCGTGCCGGGAGCCGCATCGGGCGGCACGACGAACGGGACCCTTGCCGTCATGCCGAAGGACGCGACCGCGCAGCCCGCGGCTGCCACTCGAGGTAAAGGGCCATGACACCCCATGAACACGCCGCACGACCGGAAGTCGGCAGTCCCCCTGCGCGAATGCGCCCCGTGGTCGTCGCAGGAATCATGCTGTCGGTCATCCTGCTGGTCGTCCTGGTGCGAGAGCACTGGGAACATCTCACGGGAAAGTGGATATACCTGCTGCTGCTCGCCTGCCCGCTGATGCACTTGTTCATGCACGGCGGACATGGCGCAGGGCGAAATCCCCGAAGGGCTCGCGAGGACCGGCCGGACGACCCGCGCAGCTAGCCCTGAGCGGGCGCGCGCAACCGGCGGTTCACGGGACTTTCGCGATGGACGTCACGACATAGGCGCCCGCCTGCTCCTTCACGACGAACTTCACCTGGTCGCCGACGGCCAGCTTCTCGAGCGCGGCGGCGTCCTGCACCTTGAACGCCATCGTCATCGGGCCCATCCCGACGCTCTTCAGCTCGCCGTGCTTGATGGTGGCCTTGCCGGCGGACTTGTCGATCTTCGTGATGACGCCTTCCGCCGGCTCCACGGAGGCGGCCTTGGTCCCTTGCGCGAAAGCGGGCGCGACGGCGGCGGGTCCTGCGAGGGCGACGAGGGTCAAGAGGACGAGCGAGCGGATCATCATGGGGGTTCTCCGGATCGGGTGCCGTGGGGATTCAGTGGCGCGCAAAGGTGCGGGTGGAACCATCCAGCATCACGAGGAGCACCTCGTAGGGCTGCTTGCCGGCGCCTTCCATGCCGGGCGAGCCGGCGGGCATGCCGGCGACGGCCAGGCCGCGCGCGTTGGCCGGCTTCTCCTTGAGCAGCCGCTTGATGTCGGCGGCGGGCACGTGGCCCTCGATCGCGTACGGGCCGATGAACGCCGTGTGGCAGCTTCGGACCGATTCGGGCACGCCGGCGGCGCGGCGAATGAGGCTCACGTCCTTCACCTCATGGCTCGTCGTCTTGTAGCCTGCCTTCTCGAGATGGTTGGCCCAGAGAACGCAGCAGCCGCAGCCCTCGTGCTTGTAGATGTTGATGACCGGTTCGGCGGCGAGGGCCGTGCCGGCGATGGCGAGCGACGCGGCGAGCAGCAGGGAACGGGCATTCATGGCGATGCTCCAGGGTTGGAAGAGGGTGACTTCGCGAGGAGTCCGCGCCCTTTCACGAGCGCGTAGATGGCCGGAATCACGACGAGCGTGAGGATGGTCGAGGACACCATGCCGCCCACCATGGGCGCGGCGATGCGGCGCATCACTTCCGAGCCGGTGCCGGTGCTCCACATGATGGGCAGCAGGCCCGCCATGATCGCGACCACCGTCATCATCTTGGGCCGGACGCGCTCGACCGCGCCTTCCATCACGGCGGCGTAGAGGTCGGCGGCGGTGGCCGCGCCCCCTTCGGCGGCGCGCTCGGCGCGGATGCGCTCCCACGCGTGCTCGAGGTAGATCAGCATCACGACGCCGGTCTCGGCCGCGACGCCCGCCAGGGCGATGAAGCCCACGCCGACGGCGACACTCAGGTTGTAGTCGAGCGCCCAGACGAGCCACACGCCACCGACCAGCGCGAACGGCACCGACAGCATCACGATCAGCGTCTCCGTGATGCGGCGGAAGTTGAGGTAGAGCAGCACCATGATCACGAACAGCGTGAGCGGCACCACGATCTTGAGCCGCTCGATGGCGCGCTCCATGTACTCGAACTGCCCGCTCCACGCGATGAAGTACCCGGGCGGGAAGTCGACCTTCGTCGCCACCGCCTTCTTGGCGTCGTCGACGTAGCTGCCGATGTCTCGGTCGCGGATGTCGACGTAGATGTAGGCCGAGAGCAGCGCGTTCTCGGTGCGGATCGCGGGCGCGCCCTTGGTGATCTTCACTTTCGCCACCTGGCCCAGGGGCACCATCGCCGGGGCCTGCCCCATCTCGGCCATGATCGGCACGAGGACCTGCGAGGCGATGGCCTGCGGGTCGCTGCGCAGGTCGCGCGGGTAGCGCACGATCACGCCGAAGCGCTCGCGGCCCTCGACGGTCGTGGTCACCATCTCGCCGCCCAGGGCCGTCATGATCACGTCCTGGAGCTCGCCCACCGCGAGCCCGTAGCGGGCCAGGGCCGCGCGGTCGGGCTCGATGTCGAGGTAATAGCCCCCGGTGATGCGCTCGGCGTAGGCGCTCGTGGTGCCGGGCACATCCTTCACCACGGCCTCGATGTCGCGCGCGACGCGCTCCATCTCCGCAAGGTCCTTGCCGAACACCTTGATGCCGATCGGGGTGCGGATGCCGGTGGAAAGCATGTCGATGCGCGCGCGGATCGGCATCGTCCAGGCGTTGGAGACGCCCGGAAACTGCATCGCCTTGTCCATCTCGGCGATCAGCTTGTCGATGTCCATGCCGGCGCGCCACTCGGACTCGGGCTTCAGGTTGATGGTGGTCTCGAACATCTCGACGGGAGCCGGATCGGTCGCGCTCTGCGCTCGGCCCGCCTTGCCGGCGACGCTCGCCACCTCGGGAAAGCTCTTGAGGATGCGGTCCTGGACCTGCAGCAGCTCGGCGGCCTTCGTGACGGACATCGCCGGCAGCGAGGTCGGCATGTAGAGGATCGTTCCTTCGTTCAATCGCGGCATGAATTCGCTGCCCAGCCGGGATGCCGGGATCACGCTCGCGCCGAGCGCCACCGCGGCGACGAGGAGCGTCATCCACTTCCAGCGCATGACCAGGGAGATCACGGGCCGGTAGAGCGCGATGAGGATCCGGTTCACCGGGTTCTTCGCCTCGGCGAGGATCTTGCCGCGAATGAACAGGCCCATGAGGACCGGCACCAGCGTCACGGACAGGAGCGCCGCGCCGGCCATCGAGAAGGTCTTGGTGTACGCGAGCGGCGAGAAGAGCCGGCCCTCCTGCGATTCCAGCGTGAAGACGGGCAGGAAGGACACCGTGATGATGAGCAGCGAGAAGAAGAGCGCCGGGCCCACCTCCTTGCACGCCGCGACCATCGCCTGCGCCCGCGAGTCGCCGGGCTTCAGGCGCTCGAGGTGCTTATGCGCGTTCTCGATCATGACGATGGCCGCGTCGACCATGGCGCCGATCGCGATGGCGATGCCGCCCAGGCTCATGATGTTCGAGTTCATGCCCAGCGCCCGCATGGCGAGGAAGGCGATGAGGACCCCGACGGGCAGCATGATGATCGCCACGAGCGCGCTCCTCACGTGCAGCAGGAACACGACGCATACCACCGCGACGATGACGCTTTCCTCCAGGAGCGTCGCCTTGAGCGTCTCGATCGCGCGGTGGATCAGGTCGGACCGGTCGTACACCGCCTCGATCCTGACCCCCTCGGGCAGGCCGGGGGCGATCTCGGCGATCTTGTCCTTGACGTTGTGGATCACCTCGAGCGCGTTCTGGCCGTAGCGCGCCACGACGATGCCCGAGACCATCTCGCCCTCGCCGTTGAGTTCCGCGATCCCGCGCCGCTCGTCCGGGCCCATCTCGACCAGGGCGACGTCGCGCACGAGCACCGGCGTTCCCTTGTCGGCCTTCACCACCAGCCCCTCGATGTCTGCCTTCCCCCGCAGGTAGCCCCGGGCACGCACCATGTACTCGGCCTCGGTCATCTCGATCACGCGCCCGCCCACGGCGCGGTTGGAGTCGCGGATCACCTGCGAGACCTTCATGAGCGGCACGCCGTAGCTGCGCAGCTTCACCGGGTCGACGATGACGTGGTACTGCTGCACGAAGCCGCCGACGCTCGCGACCTCCGCCACGCCGTGCGCCTTGGTGAGCTGGTAGCGGATGAACCAGTCCTGGATCGTGCGCAGCTCCGCGAGCGTGCGGTCCTTCGCCAGCACC
>CAZPLW010000166.1:0-9811 GCA_964587315.1 uncultured Lysobacter sp. | reverse complement strand
GTGGCCGCCGGGGAGGACGAGGCCGGTCACCCCAGGTGGGCGGGAAGGCATGCGCTTCGCCCGGCTCAGCCATGGGCGGCCCCGGACGGCGCGGCGTCGCGAACGAAGCGCTCGAGGCCCGTGAACACGAGGTAGTGGCGGTTCACGGCACGGCCGATCATGGTGATGCCCACCTGGCGCGCGATCTCGTGGCCCATCTTGGTGAGGCCCGAGCGCGACACGAGGAAGGGAATTCCCATCTGCGCGGCCTTGATCACCATTTCCGAGGTGAGCCGGCCCGTCGTGTAGAAGACCTTGTCGGCGCCGTCCACGCCTTCGAGCCACATCCAGCCGGCGATGGCGTCCACGGCGTTGTGGCGCCCCACGTCCTCGACGAAGGTGAGGATGTCGGCGCCCTTCGCGAGCGCGCAGCCGTGGACGGCGCCGGCCTGCTTGTAGATGGACTCGTGCATCCGGACGTTGTTGAGCAGGGCGAGCAGCGTCGATTCGGCGAGGCGCGCGTCGGCCGGAAGCCGGAGGGAACCGATGTCCTCCATCAGGTCGCCGAACACCGTGCCCTGGCCGCAGCCCGTGGTAGCGGTCCGCCTGGCCGTCTTCGCATCGAGATCGGCAAGGCCGGCACGCGTGGTGACGGCGACCGCGTTCACTTCCCAGTCCACCTGGACCGCGAGGATGTCCTCGACGGATTCGACGAGCCGCTGGTTGCGCAGGAACCCGATGGCGAGCGCCTCGGGCGCGGCGCCCAGGGTCATGAGCGTGAGGATCTCCCGCTTGTCGACGTAGAGCGTGAGGGGATGCTCGCCCGCGATGGGCGTCGGCACGAGGGCGCCGCTCTCATCGTGGGCATCGACGGTGTAGGTCGCGGGACGGGCGGCGCGGGTGAGGACCGGGCGGTGGGCCATGGCGAGGGCTAGCCGCCGATGAACGACATCTCGACCTTGCGAGCCTTGGCCGTTTCCGCCGTGCGGATCTCCGAATACCGGTCCTCGCGCTGGCCCCAGACGGCGGCCACGGCACGGGCGATCCCGTCGTCGCCGCCGCCGGCGCGCAGCAGCGCCTTCAGGTCGTATCCGCGGTCGGCGAAGAGGCAGGTGTACAGGGAGCCGTCGGTCGACAGGCGCGCGCGGTTGCAGCTCGAGCAGAACGCTTCCGTGACCGAGGAGATGATCCCGAACTCGCCCTGGCCGTCGAGGTAGCGCCAGCGCTTGGCGACCTCGCCCGCGTGGTTGGGATTGGTGGGCTCGCACGGGAAGGCCTCGCCGATGCGGCGCACGACCTCCGCGCTCGGCACGACGTCGTCCATGCGCCAGCCGTTGGTCGCGCCCACGTCCATGAACTCGATGAAGCGCACGATGTGCCCGGTGCCGCGGAAGCGCCTCGCCATCTCGACCACGTGGGCGTCGTTCGTGCCGCGCTTCACGACCATGTTCACCTTCACGGGCGTGAGGCCCGCCGCGGCCGCGGCCTCGATGGCCTCGAGCACCTTCGCCACGGGAAAGTCGACGTCGTTCATGGCGCGGAAGGTGGCGTCGTCGAGCGAGTCGAGCGAGACCGTGATGCGCCGAAGCCCCGCCGCGTAGAGGGCCGCGGCCTTCTGCTTGAGCGCCGAGCCGTTCGTGGTGAGGGTGAGGTCGACATCCGGCAGCGCCGCCGAGAGCATTCCGATGAGATCCTCGATGCCGCGCCGCAGGAGCGGCTCGCCGCCCGTGAGGCGGATCTTGCGGATGCCCAGGCCGTGGAACACCCGCGCGAGACGGACGATCTCCTCGAAGGTGAGGATCTCCGCGTGCGGCAGGTAGGGGTAGTCGGGCCCGAAGACGTCCTTCGGCATGCAATAGGTGCAACGGAAGTTGCAGCGGTCCGTGACCGAGATGCGCAGGTCGCGGATGCCGCGGCCTCGCCGGTCGGCGGGCCGGCCCGGTTCGCCGGCGGGATCGTGGGGCGGGATCGGCAGGCCGCGGGGGGCCGGCGTGACGGGGATGACGACTTTCGACATCGGTTGCGGTCGAGGCGGGACGCGGGTCTCGGCCGGCGAGAATAGCACGCGGGAACGGCCTCATTCCCGTGCGAACCGTGGGGTCGCGCGCTCGGCTATAGTGGCGCGATGACCGACATACCCTTCAAGCCCGTGGCCGTCGTGCTCGAGCGCGTGGACGTGCCAGGCCGCTGGGCTTCGCAGGAATGGCGCGTGGCGGCGGTGATGGACGACATGGGCGGCGAGCCGCGCGTCCTCGTCGACCGGGACGGGCTCTACCACAAGGTGTTTCCCGGCTTCCGCGCCGAGATCCATCGCGACGAGGCGGAAGGCTACTACCTCAACATGACGACGAAGGAGCCCAGCCTCTTCGTGTCCCTGCGTTTCGACGAGGCGACCGGCGAGGCGTACGCCTACCAGGTGACGCTCTCGTACAACGAGGCCGCCCGCTGGATGGACGGCGGCGCGAGCGTCGAGCGCGCGCCCGTCGACGAGTCCACCGCCGACTGGCTGGGCGAATGGGTGGAAGCCAATTACCGGCCCGAGAAGAAGGAGCGCCTGAGGCCGGGGTCGTTCAAGGGCAAGGAAGGCCGCCTGCGCGAGCGGGGCTGACCATGGCCGACGCCGACGATTTCCTTTCGCGCTGGTCGCGGCGCAAGCGCGCGGCCCGTGCCGGCATCCCGGCCCCGGAGGCCGTGCCGCCTTCCGACGCACGGCCGCTTCCGGCGGAAGCCTCGCAGCCTGCGCGCGAGATCGCCGCCGAACCCCCGCCGCTGCCGCCCGTGGAGGACCTGACCACCGAATCGGATTTCACGCCGTTCATGGACCGCGATGTCGATCCGGACTTGCGTTCGAAGGCGCTCAAGAAGCTCTTCAGCGACCCTCGCTACAACGTGATGGACGGACTGGACACCTACATCGACGACTACTCGCAGTCGGATCCGATTCCCGCCGAGTGGCTGGGCCAGCTCACCCAGATGGCGGGGCTCGGCGACGTGCCCGCGCGGCAGGAGGCGGAAAAGGCGGCGAAGGAGCGGTCGGAGCGGGAAGCGGCCGCCGCGGCGGCGTCGGGCGAGCCCGTTGCCCAGGCCCGCGATGCCGAGGTTGAGGAGGTGTTGCCGGAAGCGGTTGCGGACCCGAAAACTGCGGTCGACCCTGACGAAGGTCAAGTCGGCGTGACCGGCGCGAAGGCAGGATGTGGCACCTCTGCGATTCCCGCACGAAAAGTGGGGGATTGACTCACCGAAACCGCAATTTTCATCGAACCCAAGTGTTGTACACTGCGGACACCAGCAAGAGAGGAAGAACGGGGCCTCGCGCCGCGGTACCGAAGTTCCTCCACAGGACCGACTCCAGGGAGACGACGGCGGAATGGAATTCCCCGTTCGTGAGGCCACCGTTCAGATGACGTTTCAAACCGACGCGTCCGTCGCCGACGACATGTCCCGGAAGGGGCCGGGGGCCTTCGTTCCGTCGGTTGCCGAGCGCCTCGGCTGGTCCGCCCATCCGGACACGTGCGCCCCCAAGATCGCCGCCCTCGCGGTCTCCTCGCTTCCGCCCGCCGAACCCCTTCCCGCCGTCTCGTACACCTCGCGCGGCAACCTGCTGGTCGTCGGCGGCGACGAACGCGCGCTCGCCTGCGCCGAGCGCCTCGCGCCTTGCCTCGCGGTGACGCTGCTTCTCACCTCGCGTCCCTCCGCCCAGGCGGCGCTGCTCGCCGGCGCGAACCTCGAGGCGGAGTTCCCGATCTGGGGCGCGAAGGTCTCGCATCTCGAGGGCTACCTGGGCCGCTTCGTCGCGCAGCTCGAAGGGCTCGCCGTGATCCGCGGCCACGATCGCGCGCTGCCGCCCAAGGCGCGTTCCGAGTTCGACCTCGTGATCGACTTCTCCGACCCGCCGCTCTTCGGCCACCACACCCCGCCGCAGGGTTACTGGCGCGTGAGCGACGAGGCCTCGCTGGCCCTCGCGCTCGACGAGGCGCCCGAAAGCGTCGGCGAGTTCGAGAAGCCGCGCTTCTTCGACTATCGCGAGAACCTCTGCGCCCATTCCCGCTCGGGCATCGAGGGCTGCAATCGCTGCATCGACGTCTGCTCGACCGAAGCCATCTCGTCCGTCGGCGACAAGGTCGAGGTCGACCCGCACCTGTGCATGGGCTGCGGCGCCTGCGCGTCCGTGTGCCCGTCCGGCGCGATGGGCTATGCGTTCCCCCGGCTGCCCGATCGCGGCGCCCAGCTGAAGGCGATGCTCGGCGCCTACCGCGCGGCCGGCGGCCGCGATGCCTGCCTGCTGCTGCACAACGGCACCGATGGCCGCGAGGCCCTCGAGCAGCTGGCGGCGCAGGGCGGGGGTCTCCCCGGCAACGTGCTGCCGATCGAGACGTGGCACGTCGCCGCCACCGGCATCGATCTCCTGCTCGGCGCCTTCGCCCATGGCGCCAGTCGCGTCGCGGTGCTCGCGGCCGGATCGGAAGCGCCCGAATACCGGGAGTCGCTGCGCGAGCAGTTCGCGCTGGCCGAGACGATCGTGCAGGCCTTCGGGTATGCCGGGCGCCATTTCCTGGTGGTCGGCGCGCCCCAGGAGCTCGTCGGCCTCGATCCCGCCGATGGCGTTTCGGTCCCGGCCTCGTTCGCCTTCTCGCCCGACAAGCGCACCGCCGTCGAGTTCGCGGTGGACCACCTCTCGCGCCACGCGCCGGCGCGGCCCGCCGAGATCGCGCTCGCGGCCGGATCGCCCTTCGGCGAGGTCGTGGTCGACGCCGGGAAGTGCACGCTGTGCCTGGCCTGTGCCGGCGCCTGCCCCGAGTCCGCGCTCATGGACGGCGGCGAGACGCCGGCCCTGCGCTTCCTCGAACGAAACTGCGTCCAGTGCGGGCTGTGCGAGCGAACCTGTCCCGAGGAGGCCATTTCCCTCAACGCGCGCCTGCTGGTGGGCCCCGCGGCGCGCGAGACGCGCGTGCTCAACGAAGCCCAGCCGTTCCACTGCGTGTCCTGCGGAAAGCCGTTCGGCACGCGGCAGATGGTCGATGCGATGATGGGCCGGCTCGCCGGGCACTCGATGTTCGCCGGCGGCGAGGCGCTCAGGCGCCTGCAGATGTGCGCCGACTGCCGCGTGGTCGACATGATGTCGAACAAGAACGAAGTCTCCGTGCTCAAGCTCTGAGCGCCCGGGCAAACGAGCCGATACCCGAATGGAAGCCGCCGCCACCGCCCGCATCGCCGTCCGCCGCCCGCTCGCGCCGGAGGAGTCGGGGCGCGCCGATTTCTACGCGTTGCTCGCGCGCCTCTTCGCCGCCGCGCCGGACGCGAAGTTGCTGCAGACCCTGGCGATCGCCCCCGCGCTCGAGGGCGAAGCCGACCCGGACCTCGCGCGGACCTGGTCGTCGCTCGTCGCGGCTTCCGCGGTCTTCGACGCCGAAGCCGCCGCCGAGGAGTACGAGAAGCTCTTCGTGGGCGTCGGCCCGTCGCTGGTGTCGATCTTCCTGGGCTTCCACGCGGGCGCCTCGGCCGTGGACCATCCGCGGGTGCGCATCCGGCGCGACCTGGCCGCGCTCGGGCTCGAGCCCCGCGAGGACAACGCGCAGCCCGAGGACCACTTCGCGCTGCTTTTCGAGGCGATGCGCGTCCTCACGGGCGGCACGCCCGTGCGCGACCCCGCGCCGGTCGAGGAGCAGAAGCGCTTCTTCGACAGCAACCTGGCCCCGGGCGCGTTCCGTTTCCTTTCGGCGGTGGAGGGCGTCGCCGAGGCCAACTATTACCGGCGCGTCGCGGCCTTCGCCGCGGCGTACCTGAAGCTCGAACAGCAGTCGTTCAACCTGGGGTGAACGTGCAATTACCTCGCATCGACAAGGAGGCGTGACATGAAAGTGAAGAAGCCGAATACCCGCCGCAACTTCCTGCTGGCCGCAAGCCTCGGGGGCGCCGGCGCCGCCGCGGCGCTCGTCGCGGGCCGCCAGGCCATTCCCGGCGCCGCGAAGACGCCGTCCGTGGACAAGCCCAGCGGCTACCACGTCTCCGAGCACGTCCTGAAGTACTACAAGACCACCCAGATCTGAGGAGGCCGACCATGTTGCTCAACCGCAAGTCAGAAGGCCGGGCCGAGCGCGCCAACCCGCTCGCCCGCGCCATGAACGCCCTGGCGGCCAAGACCGTCGATCGCCGCACGTTCCTCCGGGGCACGGGCCTCACCGCCGGCGCCGCCGCCTTCGCGAGCCAACTGCCGCTCGGCTTCGTGGGCGAGGCGAGCGCCGCCGCCGCGGGCACGGGCAAGATGGAGAGGAAGCGCACCGTCTGCACGCACTGCTCGGTGGGCTGCGCCGTCGACGCCTACGTGCAGGACGGCGTCTGGGTGCGCCAGGAGCCGGTGTTCGACTCCCCGCTCAATCTCGGCGCGCACTGCGCCAAGGGCGCCTCGGTGCGCGAGCACGGGATGACCGAGCACTCGCACCGCCTCAAGAGCCCGATGAAGCTCGTCGACGGCAAGTACCGCAAGATCACCTGGGAGCAGGCGATCAACGAGATCGGCGACAAGCTGCTCGCGATCCGCAAGGAATCGGGCCCCGACGCGGTCTTCTGGATCGGCTCGTCGAAGTTCAGCAACGAGCAGGCCTACATGTACCGGAAGTTCGTGTCGATGTTCGGCACGAACAACATGGACCACCAGGCCCGCATCTGCCACTCGACGACGGTCGCCGGCGTAGCCAACACCTGGGGCTACGGCGCGATGAGCAACTCGTACAACGACCTGATGAACACGAAGTGCATGATGTTCATCGGCTCGAACGCGGCGGAGGCCCATCCGGTCTCGATGATGCACGCCCTCCACGCCAAGGAGACGGGCGCCAAGATGATCGTGGTCGACCCGCGCTTCACGCGCACGGCCTCGAAGGCGGACCAGTACATCCGCCTGCGCTCCGGGGGCGACATCCCGTTCCTCTTCGGCATGCTCTACCACATCTTCAAGAACGGCTGGGAGGACCAGAAGTACCTGAACGACCGCGTCTTCGGGATGGAGAAGGTGCGCGAGGAAGTGATGAAGAAGTGGACGCCGGACAAGGTGGCGGAAGCCTGCGGCGTTCCCGAGGCGGATGTCTACAAGGCCGCCGAGACGATGGCCAAGAACAAGCCCTCGACCGTCATCTGGTGCATGGGCCAGACGCAGCACTCCATCGGCAACGCGATCGTGCGGGCGAGCTGCCTGCTGCAGCTCGCGCTGGGCAACGTGGGCACGAGCGGCGGCGGCACCAACATCTACCGCGGCCACGACAACGTGCAGGGCGCCACCGACGTCGGCCCGAACCCGGATTCGCTGCCGGGCTACTACGGCATCGTCGCCGGCTCCTGGAAGCACTGGTGCCGCGTGTGGGGCGTCGAGTACGACTGGATGAAGTCGCGATTCGCCTCCCAGGCCATGATGGAGAAGCCGGGCATGACGCTCTCGCGCTGGATCGACGGCGTGACCGAGAAGAACGAGATGATCGACCAGGAGAACAACCTGCGCGCGATCGTCTACTGGGGCCATGCGCCCAACTCGCAGACGCGCGGCCTCGACATGAAGGCGGCGATGGAGAAGGTCGACCTGATGCTGATCGTCGACCCGTACCCTTCCGCCTCGGCCGTGATGCCGGACCGCAAGGACGGCGTCTACCTGCTGCCGGCCGCCACGCAGTTCGAGACCTCGGGCTCCTGCACGGCGTCCAACCGCTCGATCCAGTGGCGCGAGAAGGTCGTCGAGCCGCTCTTCGAATCCAAGCCCGACCACACGATCATGCAGGCCTTCGCGAAGAAGTTCGGCTTCGACAAGGAGTTCGTGAAGAACGTGAAGCTCGTGAAGGACAAGGCCGGCTGGGACGAGCCCAGCATCGAGGACATCACGCTCGAAATGAACCGGGGCCTGTGGACGATCGGGATGACGGGCCAGTCGCCCACGCGGCTGAAGGCCCACATGCGCAACATGGACGCCTTCGACCCGAAGACGCTGCGCTGCACGAAGTCGGTCATCGACAAGGAGTCGGGCTACGACCTGAACGGCGACTACTTCGGGCTGCCGTGGCCGTGCTACGGCAACGACAAGCTGAAGCACCCGGGCTCGCCCAACCTCTACGACACCTCGCGCCACGTGATGGACGGCGGCGGCAATTTCCGCGCGAACTTCGGCATCTCCCGCGACGGGGTGAGCCTGCTCGCGGCGGACGGGTCGCACTCGATGGGCGCCGACATCACCACGGGCTACCCGGAATTCGACCACGTCCTGCTGAAGAAGCTCGGCTGGTGGAGCGAGCTCACGGAGGAGGAGGCGAAGGAGGCCGAGGGCAAGAACTGGAAGACCGACCTCTCCGGCGGCATCCAGCGCGTCGTGCTGAAGAACCACGGCTGCCACCCGTTCGGCAACGCCAAGGCGCGCGCCGTCGTGTGGAACTTCCCGGACGCGATCCCGCAGCACCGCGAGCCGATCTACTCCAACCGCCCGGACCTCGTCGCCAAGTACCCGACGCACGACGACAAGAAGGCGTTCTGGCGCCTGCCGACGCTCTACAAGACGGCGCAGCAGAAGGCGGTGTCGGACAAGGTGCACGAGAAGTATCCGATCGTGCTCACCTCCGGCCGCCTGGTGGAGTACGAGGGCGGCGGCGAGGAGACCCGCTCCAACCCGTGGCTCGCCGAGCTGCAGCAGGAGAACTTCGTGGAAGTGAACACGAAGGACGCCGAGGCCCGGGGCATCAAGTACTGGGACTACGTCTGGGTGAGCTCGCCCACCGGCGCGAAGATCAAGGTGCGCGCGCTCGTCACCGAGCGCGTGGGCCCGGGCGTCTCCTTCATCCCGTTCCATTTCGCCGGGTGGTGGCAGGGCAAGGACCTGCTGGACAAGTACCCGGATGGTTCGGCGCCGATCGTGCGCGGCGAGGCGGTCAACACCGCCACGACCTACGGCTACGACTCGGTCACGATGATGCAGGAGACCAAGACCACCCTGTGCCAGATCGAGCGCGCGTAGCGCCCCGATCCCGCCATAAGGAGACTACAAGATGGCCAGAATGAAATTCATCTGTGATGCCGAGCGCTGCATCGAGTGCAACGGCTGCGTGACCGCGTGCAAGAACGAGCACGAGGTGCCCTGGGGCGTGAACCGCCGCCGCCTGGTGACGGTGAACGACGGCGTGCCCGGCGAGCGCTCGATCTCGGTGGCGTGCATGCACTGCTCCGACGCGCCGTGCATGGCGGTGTGCCCGGTCGACTGCTTCTACAAGACGGAAGAGGGCGTCGTCCTGCACGACAAGGACCTGTGCATCGGGTGCGGCTACTGCTTCTACGCCTGCCCGTTCGGCGCGCCGCAGTTCCCGCAGGCCGGCGCCTTCGGCCTGCGCGGCAAGATGGACAAGTGCACGTACTGCTCGGGCGGCCCGGAGGAGAACCACACGGCCGAGGAGTTCCGCAAGTACGGCCGCAACCGCCTCGCCGAGGGCAAGCTGCCCGCGTGCGCGGAAATGTGCTCCACCAAGGCGCTCCTCGCGGGCGATGCCGAGGTGATCACGAAGATCTACAAGACCCGGGTCGTGACGCGCGGCAAGGGCGAGGAGATCTGGGGCTGGTCCATGGCCTACGGCGGCAGCGGCAAGCTCGCCGACCAACCGGGAGGACGCGCATGAACGCACGCAAGCTGACGACGATGGCGGCCGCGATCGCGGCCGCCGCGGCCCTCGCGGGCTGCACGGAGCTGGCCCAGGAATCGGCCCGCTCCTACGCGGGCAAGGAAGACGCGAAGCCCTATGCCGGCGACCAGTTCAAGGGCGACAAGGCCAAGTGGGAGCAGTCGCTCGCCGCCCGCGCCGACATGCAGAAC